>JAKSSB010000038.1 GCA_024403285.1 Lachnospiraceae bacterium
TTGTTGCCGTACTTGTAACGACAGGTGTTATGTGGTTGTGTAAGGGTAAAAGAAAAAACTGACAGTTTTAGTCAATGTGGCGCATCGAATGCGGATTTTGGCGGAATTGATGTGATGCAGGCTAAAAAAGTTGATACGAAGTACGGAAAGACCTTTAAGCTTAAGGTTAAGAATCTTTGCACGGGCGGAGAGATTACTCTTTATGCGGTTTGGAAGAAGCAGTAACGTAGTAAAAGATTTTATAAACAGTTACAAAATGACAATGTATTAACGAAAATTCCATACTTACCGATATATATTTTATGCAGTCGAAATCTGTATAAATGAACGCGAACGGATACTTCATCCGGTTTGAAATAATCGGTAAGGGGGCAATGTCATGAATAAAGTAAATACCCACAAGTATAACATTAAGCGGGAGAGCAACAGGATTCTTCGGATTCTTGTTGCGCTCTCGCTTGTTGTTTCTTCAATCGGATTCGCATATATTCCGCAGGTTACGGTGGAAGCCGGATTTGAAGAGCACGCAATCATAGATAAAGGTGAAGAGACCGGAACTGAAGAAGAGACCGGAACAGAAACAGAAAACGGGACTGAAGAAGAGACAGAAACCGAAGAAGAGTCCGGAACAGAAACAGAAATCGGAACTGGGGAAGAAACAGAGACCGAAACAGAAAATGAGACTGAAAATGTAACAGGACTTGAAGAGGAAAACGAAACGGAAATTCGTCTCGGAAACGAAGAACCCGAAAATAAATGCATCGTAACATTCAATCCCGTGCGCGGTAAACTGACAAGCGACGCAACAGTTGAGGTCGCTTACAATACATGCGTTCCGAAACCCACCGATCCCGTTCTTTTCGGTGAGGGATTTATGTACTGGGTAACCGCGGACGATGAGGAATTCGATTTTGACACTCCGATTGTGACCGATATTACTCTTTATGCAAAATGGGGATATAAGAAATATACGGTTGCAAGCCCGATAGCAAGCATCGAATCGGGAATTGAAGTTGAAAAGGGTACATTCGTATCGTTTTCCGTTTCAACTGTCGACGCTTCGATATATTACACCACCGACGGAAGTATTCCCAGACTCAATAACGGCGAACCGGTTGGAACAACCTGCCGCTATGACAGACCTGTGGAGATTGATGATGATGTATTTTTTACCGTGGTTGCAATGAAAGAGGGATTTGCCGACAGCCCGGCGGCTGTATTCGAATACACGATTCCGGCAGGCCCCGACTGGGGTGACATCATCGAAGAAGACAGAGTGCTCTTCGATTCGCCGGAAGATGTGCCGGAGGATATCTGGGTAGCGGGCGTCGAGGAGACGGTCGTTTACACGGGCGCACCGATTACTTTCGATCTCCGCGTTTATGACGGCAACAGACTTCTTAAGCATAAGACGGACTATAAAGTGGCATACGCTAATAATATTAAGGCAGCCAACATTTTCAACCTCAAAAAGGCGCCGCAGGTTACCGTAACCGGCAAGGGCAATTACTCCGGCTCGAAGGTTGCGTATTTTACCATTACGAAAGCTGATATCGCAAGCGATAATGTAACATATGATGAAATTATCCGCGCCTATAACGGTAAAAAACAGCTTCCCGTACCGTCAATGTATATTAACGGCGTCAAGATGACGAAAAACAAGGATTTCAAGCTTTCTTATCCGACGCTTGATATTATGACGGATGATTATAAAGCACCGGGCAATTACGAGATTCTGGTAACCGGAAAAGGCTCGTTGACCGGAACAGTCAGCATACCCATGACAATCCTGAAAGCCACGTCAATAAGGGGCGCAAGCTTTTCTTCCATCAAATCGCAGAAGTACACAGGAGAACCGGTATGTCCGAAACTCAAAGTCAGAAAGAACGGCAGAACCCTTAAGGGCAAGCCGGCTTCGGAATACATCGAAGACATGGAAGGCATCGACTACATTTATGAGTTTTCTAAGAACGTTTCAGTCGGCAAAGCGAAGGTCAAAATCACCGGCGTCGGAGATTACTACGGGGTAAAAGAATTAAGTTTCAAAATCAACGGCTCCAACCTTTCCAAAGTGAAGATAAAAGGCCTTGATGAAAAGAAGGCATATACGGGCGAGCCGATTACACAGGATTCGATTCGACTTATCCGCTATGTCGATGAGATTCCTTACGAACTGAAAGAAGGAATTGATTATACCGTTAAATACAAGAATAATGTCAAAAGCGGCACCGCATCAGTTACTTTCTCCGGCACGGGCGGATATATCGGCAAGGTCAGATGCTCTTTTACCATTACTCCTTATGATATAAAGAAGAATTCGAAGGGGCTTCTCTATGCCGAGTACGATGATGTCGTTCCGTATGCGAAGAAGGGCGCGAAGGTTCATCCGGACGTCTATTTCGGAGACACATTGCTTACCGAAGGCGTCGATTATTCGGTTCAGTGTGAATACAATACATGTGTGACGGATTCATCTCCGGAAACGCAGAAACCGATTGTGAAGATTAAAGGCAAAGGCTCTTTTACCGGAATCAGAACTCTGGGTAATTTTGAGATAGTTCCGCAGGATATCGGACGTCTGATAATTACGGCGGCCGACGTCAAGACTTCGAAGAAACCCGGTGGCTTCTGGGCCAATCCTGTGATTACGGATTTAAACGGCAAAGTGCTTACGCCCGGTGTCGATTACAAGAAATATGTCGAAACTTTCTATACAATTGATACGCTTATCGGCAAAGAGCAGCACGAAGAAGGCAGCGCCGTGGATGTAAACGACCGGGTTCCGGCAGGCACGGTCCTCGAAGCAAGGGCAACCGGAATCGGAAATTACACCGGAACGATTTCGGTTCTTTACAGAGTTGTGGCTGTGGATATTAAAAAAGCAGACGTTAAGGTTGAACCGTGTACCTACACCGGCAAAATTGTGGTTCCGTCCAAGGACGATATTACGGTTGTGCTGGGAGAAGAGACGCTTAAAGCGGAAGATTATGAGATATACAGTTACAATAACAATACCGCCAAAGGCACGGCGTCACTGACAATCCGCGGTAAAGGAATCTACGGCGGATACGCGACGGTTACGTATAAGATTAAGGCCAGGAAAATTCAGTGATGGTTTATACGGAAAAGTCCTGAATCATAACGGGCTTTCCGTAATATGAGAATGCGCAGGCGAATGTGCCGCGGTCACCGTAGAAAGCATCAAATTCATCGGTAAAAGATTTATCGGGAACGATGTTTTTCGAGTTGATGACGCGGAAAGAATCGCACTTTCGCGCACGTTCGATACTTCTGTTAAATTCCGGCAGAAGCTCGGGGAAGAATTTATTTAAAGAATCCGGTAATGAATTACCGTAAGACAGCGTAACCGACAGTTTTTCGTTTGCGCTTAAGATATCAATATTTCTGTTAAGTTTGTCAATAAACGTTCGGGCATTCTGACATTCCGGACCCGTTTCAAGACAATACAGTAAAGATATGCGTTCGCTCTTTTCGGCGGGCGCATTTTCTGTTTCGGAACTGTTTATGATATTTGAATTTATTTGTAAGGATATAGCGGAAGCGACGGATATTTTACCCGCCCAGTATTCTTTCGTTTCTTCACCTGCCCAGGCGGTCAGCTTTTTGATGTAGTTATCACGGCATCTCGCGGTGGGAAGAATTACTTTATCTGCGTAGAGAACGCCGGGCATCACGGCATAGGCATCCATATTCTTGTACGAACGGGGATCGCCGGATTCATCGAAATCGTACGTCTCAAACGCGCGAACGTAAACAAGTTCATCCGTGAAGTCCTTTATTGTTTCGCTGTAAAACGCCGGGTGAATGCTGGTCGAGGCATTGAACGCGTCAAAAGGATTCTGGATAAAAATCATATCGGGACGGTGAAATTCAAGCGAAAAATCTTCATAGGAACATAACTTGAGCTCATCGGGGTAGCTCGCCAAATCGTAGCGCTCATCCGAAAGCGTGCCGTCATACTCCTTGAAATAGTACGGAATCGGCACTACGAACACATCGCACGAATCGTCGGCCGCGAACTTGTCGTAGAACGGTTTGAAATATGCCCAGTGTTCGGCTTTGTCGGGCAGAAAGACAATCTCTTTGTGCGCCAGTAAATCGTTTTCGATACTTCTCAACGTGTCGGTAAAAGAAATCTCAAGCGACGCCAAAGCCGGGGAAAGCGCCTCACTGTCGGAAATTTCGAGCAGACTGAATACGTTGAAAATACTCTCACAGTACTTTTCAAGATACGAAACGCAAATATGCCCTTCGCCTTTTATTCCCTCAATCAGCGTACCGAGATCGATTGCGAGCTGCTGCGCATTGCAGAGGGCATCGGCTTTGTTTGCGTCATCGGAAATAGCGGTGGCATGGAAGCCTTCGATTTCCGAAAGACACTCCCGGACCACATTCCGCCAGTTGTCGTCGGAATTGTTCGTTTTTGCACACAAAACGGAACTGTCGAAGGTAAATTCGGGCAGCTTGAAATTAAGTCGTGCTTCAAAGTCTTTTTTCTGTTTTTCAAAATAAGGGTAATCGTGAGCACCGGCATTTTTGAGAAGTGTCATGTAATCGCCGTAGCGACGTGACAGAAGCTCATCGTAAAAAAGCGGCACCGGAATGTGTGTGTCTTCGAACGGCAGGAAAACCGTGCGCCCGTAATCGGAAGCTTTGTATCTTTTATTCCGTAAGCGTTTAAGTCCCCACGGAATCATCTGAATAAGCGTATCGGACTCATCGCCCGAAACCGCCGCACATTTCCGCTCGGCAGCCTCGTAGAGCTTAATCCACAATTCTTTTATATTCTGAATACCGGTAAAAGACATACCGGTCATCATTTCGGCTTTCATCAGATTTGCGCTTCTGACTGCCGGTTCAAACTCATTTTCGAGAATTCCGTCGGCAAGGCTTATAAGGAAAAGAATGTCTTCGACACGCTTATTCTCGTCTGCTTCAGACGTATGAACGTAATCAAGAACGAAAATGTCGATGCCCGCGGGATACGGAAAACCGTGGAATCTGTCGAAATGCTCTTTATCGAAATGCGGATGTTCGGCATTTTGAACAACGGCGTGAAACTCTCTGAAACCTTCTTCGTTTCTGAAGGTGTGAACGGAGTAACCTTCGGGAAGAAGCGACGGAGCTTTCGCAAGAAACAAATCATAGTCTTTTCGCTTCATGACAAGGTCGATGTCATCGTCCCAGGGAACGAATCCGCCGTGACGGACCGCACCGAGAAAAGTGCCCCAGTCTGCAAAATATTCGATATTGCAGTCGGAACACACCTTGTCGATGGCCTTGAGTATTTCGAGCTCTGCCGCCCAGGCCTGTTTAATTGAAGCCGGAATGTAGAATCCGAGACGAACCTCGTCTTCAAGGAATGATTTGTTAAAAGACATAGTACACCTCTGAAAAGTTTATAAATATATATCGACATTTTATGAAAATAATTAATTAAGTGTTTGAAATTTACTTAATTTTTTTACCGTTTTGTCCGATATATAGAAAAGTGATTGAAATTAAAATCATCAGATTGAGGACGCGACGGAAATGGAATTTGACAATTCGTTTTTTGAAGATGAAGTCAGAGAAGGCTTCTACATACCGGGAATGATTAAAAGATCTTGGGCAACTCAGCTGGATGTCCTTGAAAATGTTGCCAAAGTCTGCGAAAAACACGGCATTAAATGGTTCGCCGACTGCGGCACGTTAATCGGAGCGATTCGCCATCACGGTTTTATTCCGTGGGATGACGATCTTGATATCTGCATGTTGCGTGACGATTATGAGAAGTTTAACCGTGTTGCAAAGGCTGAACTTCCGCCCAAATACAGAGCCCTTAATTTCAAGAGCGAGAAAGAATACAACAATTTTATCACCAGAGTCGTAAATCACGACGTCATCGATACTTCAACGGAAGCTTTGGAGTCAAATCACGGTTTCCCGTATGTCTCGGGTATCGATATTTTCCCGCTTGATTATCTTTTTACCGATGAGAATAAAGAAAATGAGAGACGCCTCCGCGGAAAGGAAGTATTCGAAATAACCGAGGCGTTTGATTCCTATGTCAAAGAACTCGGACCGGAGGGAATTATTAAGAAAGTCGAGAATATAAGCGGATACAGAGTCGACAGAAGCCTGCCGCTTCTTAATGCGCTTCATCGCGTGCTTGAGAAGATTTTTACCGAGGCGGATTCCGCGGAGGCGAAAGAAGTGGCTTTGATGAGGTTCTACATTCCGAAACGACACCATCGTTACCCGCTTGAATTCTATAAAGAGAGCTTTGAGGTTCCGTTTGAAAATACGAGAATTCGTGTTCCTGCCGCATACGAGAAAATCCTGACAATCGATTACGGAAACTGGGCGATTGCGAATCGTGTGGGCGGAATTCACGACTATCCCTTCTATTCGGAGCAGGAGAAAATTCTCGCGTCGAAGCGTGGCGGAAAGGTTCCTTACAAATACTCTTACGAACCGGTCGAACCGCGACCTGAGAGTACGGAAAATCAAATCATTTCCCTGCTGGAATCCGTTCACGAAACTTTGGGGGCTCTTCTGGAGAAAAGTGATTTCGAGTCTGCGATATCAATTCTGGAGAAATGCCAGGAGCTCGCGATAACGCTCGGAACCGGGCTTGAACAAAAGTACGCGGAACGTTCCGGTGAAGCGGTCGGTTTCCTCGAAAAGTACTGCGAGGCCGTATTCGAATTAAGCATGAAAATTCAGTCCGGCGAGAATGTCGGAAAGCGCGATTCTACAACACTTGGGGATATTATGACCGATGCGGTCAATGAACTTGACAAGGTTAAATCAACAGGAAATATCCTCTTTATTGTCTATAAAACCAAACAGTGGAAAAGGGTAAAAGATTTGTATTACAAAGCCGCGCGTAAATCCGGCGGCAATGCGTATGTGATGCAGGTTCCTTTTTACCTTAAAGATAACAGTTTTCGTGATGCGAAAGAAATGACGGAGCAAATTTCACTTCCGTCGGATGTTAGAACCGCCGATTACCGCACTTACGATTTCGGGCTGAACCGCCCGGCGGAAATCGTTTTTACCAATCCTTTTGATGAATATTCGTCGGCGGAAGGAATTCATCCGTTCTTCAACTCATCGAATCTTCGCAAACTGACTGACAGGCTCATCTACGTTTCGATTATCGATGCGACGGTTCCGGTCGACGGTGACGGGAAAGGGTGGCTGACATCGAAGCATTACATTATAAGTCCGGGCGTGGTCAATGCGGACTTAGTCCTTGTAAAAGATGAGAAAGAAGCGCAGATGTACCGTAAAGTTCTGACCGAGGCCGGCGTTGCATGCGAAGATGCGCCCAAAGATATGCCCGCAAAAAGGACACGGAAACCGGGGCCTGTAATAGAAACGAAAGATTATTATTGGAATGAGTCTGACACCGAAGATTTGAAGTCAGCTCCCTCGGATTCGAAGAAAAAGATGCTTTTCGTTCCCGCGATTGCAGATTTTATCTTGGACCGTGAAGGGGCGCTTGGAATGATTGAAAGAGCACTCGATACTTTTAACGCCAATCGGGAGAAGCTCGATGTAATCTGGATTTCGGATGAGGCGGAAGAAGCCAGACTTAAGGAAACGGATCCGGAAGCGTACGGGGAACTTCGGAAAGCCGAAGAGTCTTTTACCGAAAACGGAGGAATTGTTCGGCCGGAATGCGAGACGAAAATTTCGGTTGATGAATGCGATGCTTTCTACGGGGCTCCGGGATATGCGATGAATTTGTGTGTTCTTAAAGGCGTGCCGGTGATGGTACGAAGAATAAGTTCAAAATGAAAATGCAGACGCGTGAAAAAGAATAGAAGCGACTTTGACAAATAACGGACGACAACTGCTTGACTTAGCCGTACGGCTAATAATATAATCAAAACAACAAAATTTAGCCGAACGGCTAAAATTCAACGCAGAAAATGGCAATTGAGCCGAACGGCTAAGAAAGGCTTTGATATGAAGATTACAGATACCGGGGAATTTGGAAAAGCAATACGCAGTCGCCGCAGAAAACTTGGATATACTCAGCAGTATTTGTCGGATGTCAGCGGATTCAGCGTAAGTTTTATTTCCGATGTGGAAAACGGAAAAGAAACGGCGGAACTTGGACGTGCATTATACCTGGCAGGACTTTTGGGTCTCAATCTGGAGATTGAGGAGAGATGAGTATGAAGCAATTACGCATTTACATTGAAATAAACGGTGTTGAGCATCTCGTCGGAACAATCACCGGGGAGAATTCCGAAAATGCATCTTTTGAATACGACAGGGAGTATGTTTACGATGTCGGAAGGGCGATATCCATAAGTTTGCCTGTTCAAAAAGAATCTTTTACCCCGAAAGAGACCAAAACATTCTTTGACGGTCTTCTGCCGGAGGGGTTCTCGCGGCGCGCCGTATCGAGTGCCATGCGGGTAGATGATAATGATTATATGTCGATTCTGTCTCTGCTTGGAAACGAATGTCTCGGGGCAATCAGAGTGGTCGAGGAAGGCGCTGAAGTAACGGAGGCGGCCTATGTCGAACTTACGCAGGAAGAGATTAAAGCGATAGCATCCGAAGGGACATCGAAGTCTACGGAACTGTTGATTGAATCACATTTATCGCTGGCCGGGGCCTCGGGAAAAGTCGGTCTTTACTATGACAGTTTGAAAGATAAATGGTATCAGCCGATTGGGGATGCACCGAGCAGCCATATAGTTAAGCAAAGCCACGTGCGATTTGAAAATCTTGTTGTCAATGAACAGTTGTGTCTGCTTACGGCTCGGAAACTCGGGATCTCAACTCCGGAAAGCTTTGTAATCAATAAAGGGAGAAACTTGGAAGAGGATATTCTTTTTGCGACAAAACGTTATGACCGTGTGCAGGTTTCCGACAGAGTCGTGAACGGAATTAATGTTCCCAAGAGGTTTCATCAGGAAGACTTTGCACAGGCATTGGGCATACCGGCAGCGTTTAAGTACGAGCATGCCGGTGACAATTATTTGCAACTTATGTTTGAGTGTATTCAGAAGAATTCCGCGAATCCCATTCCTGACAAATTGGAATTATGGAGACGTATTGTTTTCAATACTCTGATAGGGAATACGGATGCACATATCAAGAATTTTTCACTGCTTTATGATGAGGCACTCAAATCAATTCGCCTGGCGCCTGCTTATGATATCGTCAGCACCCGGATTTATCCGTCTTCCAAAGATTTGTCATTTTCGATTAACGGCAAATACAAAATATCGAATCTTGAACGCAGTGATTTTATCGAGGCATCACACGCTGCGGGAATCGGTACGAAACCGGCTATGGAAATCTATGATTCAATGCAGGAATCTTTCGACAAAGCACTCGGGGAATCCTGTGCTGAACTGGTAAAAGAAGGATTGGCTCAGGCGGAAGAATTAAGAGAGCGAATACTTCGGAGTGAATAGAAAAACGGAGAAAGAAAAGTGAAAAGGAAAGAATTTCGAACAGAGGCGCTTGCCTTGAGTGAAAACAGAATAATATGTGCGGACATGGACAGTAATGCGATTTTCGAAGTGAATTTGTCAGACGGCGCTATTGGGATTTGCGGATGTATTCCCGGCGAACAGTTATTTGCCGACAGACTTGTAGGATGCGTATATGTTAACGGAAAGGATTACATTTTTGTCCCTTACAAAGCATCGAAAATCTGGGTATTGAATACGAACGACAATTCATGGAAGAGTATCGAACTCGATTATCCCGGAGTTTCGTATAAGTTCTACAATTGTGCGGCATACGGAGAAACTCTTTATCTGATTCCGGTAAAATATCCTGAAATGCTTGCCCTGAATCTCAATGATTACTCGCTTACAAAAGTCGATATTCCTCTTATTGCGGACGGAAGAAAAGAGTGTAATGATGCATTTTTCTTCTCCAACTGTGTCAAAGAGAATAATCTTTTATATCTTGCATCATGTGAGACAAACGCAGTTATTGTTTTTAACATGGAGAACCGGTCATATGAGTGGAAGAATGTAGGCTCTCCGCTTAACAGATATGTTGGAATTTGCAAACACGATGGGAACTTTTGGCTGGCACCGAGAAAGAACACTCCTATTGTGATGTGGGACGGACAGAAAAATGTGAAAGAGATTGATATTGCATCAATGTTCTCAGGCAAATTTGTTTTCTGGGGAATCACAGATACGGAAGGAATTACACTTCACGGAATCGACGCTGATGAGACTGTTTCGGTTGATGAATCCCTAAGCATTTCCGAGAATCGTGAAAGCGCGGGAACGACATTTGCCGATGTGATGGAAGACGGTACGTTTGTTATGGCAAATAAGAACTGTAAACTTACTGTTTCACATGCAGGCGAAACAAAAGAAATTAATTTGGAAGCAGATGAAGAACAGGTTAGCAGATGGATTAATATATACAAAAGCGAAAACGGAAATTCAAATCAGGTTATCGGAGAAACAGAATTCTTCGGACTAAATGAATTGATTGATTTTATTATGTAGAACTTAGTTGCTTATTGGTGGGAGGATATAATGAAGTATACGGAAGAAATGTTGGATTACTTATCAGGCAGAAAGTTCGTGTCGGTATATCACATGAAACTGGAACCTAATGAAGTTGTTTACAGAATTGATAAAACCGTTGAAATCTGTAAGGGTAAAAAAATAATACATATCGGATGCTGCGATCATTTACCGGTTATCGAAGAAAAACGGTCTCAGGGTACATGGCTTCACGAAATCCTTGAAAACAATTGTGAAAAAGTGCTCGGATTGGATATCAATGATGAGGCTGTGAGGTATTGCAACGAGAAAGGTTATTCGAAAATTCCCATGATATGCGGGGATGTAACGACGGATGATTTTGAATTTGATTTTTCGGAATACGATATCGTTATCCTTGGCGAAATTGTTGAACATGTCGACAATCCCACAGATTTTTTACGGCGAATGAAGGAAAATCTGGCCGGACACGGATTTACCGGAGTATTTCTCATAACAGTTCCAAATGCATTCAGAATGCTTAGAATTCAAGGTTATATGGACGGAGTGGAAATGGTGAATTCAGATCATCGATACTGGTTTACACCGTAATGCATAGCAAACTTTATGTCTTGGGCTAGAAGTGTGCCGTCACAAGTGTTTTTTGTCGGGTATATGCCGGTAAGAGCAAGTGCTCACCGGATGACGTTTCAATCGGATTCACTGCTTGTGACAGGAAGATGATTCTTTCGCAAAACACTGTTTAGAGGAATAAAAAATGGTAAATGTGATTAAATGCTCTAAAAATGAATTTAGAAAAATTATAGAAAACGAAGATCTCGTCTGCTTCGGTGCAGGACAGGAATTAATCAGGATATGTGAGGAATTTCCTTCGATTGTCAATCGAATTCTTTTCGTCATAGACAATAAGAAATTCGGCGAAGAAATTGAACTTAACGGACTTAAAAAGAGAATACGTTCCGCGGAAGATGAATTGATCGGGAAAAGCAACGTTTCGGTTGTCATTACTACGGTTAATTTTGCTGATGTTTTCATAAGACAGATGGATGAGAACGAAATGTTTGGCAACAAAAAAGTCTATTTTCCGTATCTTTATCGGGACGAAGCCAAAGCTACTGCTTTCATTGCCGACGATACAAAAGAAAAGAAAATTCCCAGGAAAATCCATTACTGCTGGTTCGGAGAAAATCCGATTCCGGACAAGTTCCTGAAAAATATAGAATCATGGAAAAAGTTCTGCCCGGATTATGAACTGGTATTTTGGAACGAGTCAAATTATGATTACACCAAAAATCAGTATATGTACGAGGCATACCGAAGCAAAAAATGGGGTTTTGTACCCGATTATGCCCGGTTGGATATAATAGACCGTTACGGCGGAATATATTTGGATACCGATGTGGAACTTGTCAAACCGCTGGATGATCTTTTAACCTGTGATTTATTTTGCGGGTTTGAATCTAACGATTATGTTGCTTTTGGCCTGGGATTCGGAGCTGCTCCCAATAATAAAATAATTCAGGAAATGATGGAATACTATGAAACGATTCATTTTTTGAATGAAGACGGGACAATGAATCTGATTGCTTCGCCGGTGCATCAGACGTCAGTACTGTTAAAACATGGCTTGAAATGCGACGGTTCACTGCAAACAATCGATGGATGCACTGTTTTCCCGATAGAGTATTTTGCACCGATAAATCCGTACGGTCTGGGAGAAATAACGGATAAAACAATTTCGATTCATAAGTATGCCGGAACCTGGCTGAACGAAGATAAGATTGAAGAGAAAAGACGACTTACGGAGTGCCTGACATTTGTCAACACAAGAATGATATGTCTGTGACAATGCAGCTTTTGATGAGGAAGAGTATATGAATGAAAAAATCGATATTGTAATTCCCTGGGTAGACGGTTCGGATGAAGAATGGCTTAAAGAGAAGATTCACTGGTACCAGAAATTGAATCCGGATTCCGGTTCGAATTCGAACAACAGGTTTCAGGACTGGGACAATCTCAAATATCTTTTCAGGGCTATAGAACAATACATGCCCTGGGTGAACAATGTGTTTTTTATCACATGGGGACATTTGCCCGGGTTCTTAAATGCCGAATGCCCGAAATTAAGAATAGTAAATCATAAAGATTATATTCCGGGGGAATATCTTCCGACATTTAATGCCAATACGATAGAACTGAATCTTTGCCGGATTGAGGAACTGAGTGAAAGATTTATATATTTCAACGACGATATGTTTCCTCTTATGCCGATTGACCGGGAATACTATTTTAGAGACGGAATACCTTGCGACGAAGCGGTTGAAACTCCCATTATTCCGATAATGTTGGGGGAAATTTCGAAGTTTACATGGAACATGCGGGCGCTTGATATCTCTGTAATTAACAGAAATTTCAACAAGCGTGAGGTGCAGAAGAAGTTCCGGGATAAATGGTTTAGCGAGTCATACGGAGAACTTCTGGAACGTAACGAGAGCCTGAATTACTGGGACAATTTCGTTGGGTTCAGAGATCCGCATGTGCCGTCGGCTTTCCTGAAATCATCTTTTACCAAAGTCTGGGAAGCGGAAAAAGAAACTCTGAACAGGGCATGCATGACGAAATTCAGGGATTTCTCCTGTGTAAACCAGTGGCTTATACGTTACTGGCAACTTTGCGAAGGAAATTTCGTGCCGAGAAGGACGCTCGGTAAGTCTTTTACCGTGACAATTGATAACTGCAAGGATGTGGCGGATATAATAAGAAACCGCGGGCAGCAGATGATATGCCTAAACGAGGACTGTACCCCGGAAGAATTTGAGGCGATTAAAAAAGAAATTAACGCTGCGTTTGAATTTCTTTTACCCGATAAATGTTCATTTGAAAAATAGGGAGACAGACTGTGATTCTTAAGAACGGTACATTTGACGCCATGGCGCGTGACATTATAAGAAATGACAACAGAATAATCATTTTCGGATGCGGCGTTATCGGTGCGACGGTTGTGCCGGAAATCGTGAAGCAATACGGACTTGAAGAACGGGTGGAATGCTATATCGATAATGACTCGACATGGTGGGGAAGTTTTGTTTCGTTTTGTAATCGAAACGTGAAGATAGAGCAGCCGGGCGTGCTTGGCAGATACCCGGGTAAAGTGACTGTTCTGGTTACGATAAGCCGTTACAAGAGTGCATACGATCAGCTGACCGGGATGAATCTTTCGGATGATTTCTCGTGTTTCATTATTCCGGCGATGTGCATAGACAATTTCAAAAGTGACGGGCACAAAGGCGTGAAGCATTCGACGCAAAGACCTGTTATTCCGAAGCGGATTCACTATATGTGGCTTGGCGGGAATCAGATTCCGGAAACTCTTTTAAAGTGCATGGACAGCTGGCGCGAGTTTTGCACGGATTACGAGATAATCAGGTGGGATGAGAGCAATTACGATGTCCATAAAAATGATTTCGTTTCGCAGGCCTATGATAACGGAAAATTCGGCTTCGTTCCGGACTATGCAAGAATTGAACTTCTGTACGAATACGGAGGAATTTATCTTGATACGGATGTAGAGCTTAAAAGAAATATAGACGATTTGCTTTATCGTGAGGCTTTCTGCGGAGTCGAGAAGTGGCAGGTGCTTAATTTCGGCGGATGCAGCGGAGCGGTCAAAGGTCATAAATCTCTTGAGCCGTTTCTTGAGAATTGGCGTAAAAGAAAACTTATCAGAGAAGACGGTACTTTTGACGGTATTTCAAGCGGTTTGATTGATACCGGCGTCGCAATCAGTCACGGTTATGTTATTGACGGACGAAATCAGACAGTCAACGGAATGGATATTTTCGGGTACGATTATTTTCACCCGTATGATTATATGTCAGGCAGGCTGGATATAACCGACGATACTCATTCGGTTCATCATTTTCACGGGGGCTGGCTCGATGACAAGGCCAGGGAGAACAACATAAAAAGTACGGCACAATACGGCGAACTGATGCAAAGTGCCGTGATGGTGTATTAGATATTCGCAGATGCATTTCAAATTGGGGGTTATATATGGATCCAAAATCAGAGAAAATTAAATCCGAAATACTTAAGAAATATCCGAGTGTCAGAGCTTTTGCGAGAGAAACCGGAATCCCGAACGGAACGATTGTCAGTGCGCTCAACAACGGAATTGACGGAATGGCCTGGTCCAAGGTCAACCAGATATGTTCTCACTTAGGACTCGATACCGTTACTCTTGAACCTCAGGATGTCTCAACTTCGAATCAGAGTGTTTCAGCGTATGCGCAAATTCCTTCTGCCGGTCTGAATGACGATGCGGTAAAAGATAACCGGGCTGAGGAAGAATCGGATTTTTGCGAGCTCGAATACAACGCTTCCATGATGTGCGCCGATTTCGGACATCTCGAAGAGGAAGTCAGAAGACTGGAAAATGCGGGAATCGATTCTTTTCACATTGATATCATGGACGGTCGTTACGTGCCGAACTTCGCAATGTCGTTAAACGATATGGCCTACATTGCGCAGATAACCGACAAACCGCTTGATGTGCATTTGATGATTGAGCATCCGAGTACGCATATCGATTTGTTCTTAAAGAAACTTCGCCCCGGCGATACCGTTTACATTCACCCCGAAGCTGAGTATCATCCGTCGACAACTTTGCAGAAAATAATCGACTACAAAATGGTTCCGGGAATTGCAATAAACCCCGGCACGAGTATCGAGACAATTATGGAGATGCTTCAGATTGTCGACAAAGTTCTTGTTATGTCGGTCAATCCCGGAAATGCAGGTCAGATGTATCTTCCTTATGTGGGTAAAAAAATCGACAAACTCGTCCGCATGCGCAAGGAAATGGATTTTGAAATCTTCTGGGACGGAGCGTGCGGTCCCGACAAGATTGCCGAGTACGGCCCGAAAGGAGTCAAAGGTTTTGTGCTTGGTACCACGATTTTGTTTGGAAAGGACAGGCCGTATGATGAGATAATAAAAAATCTCAGAGAAGGTGAGTTATCAGGTAAGTGAGTTTTATATGAATATGAATATCGGCCCCCGTACGCTGTTGCAGCGTATGGGGTTTTTATTATTCACACGGCCGTATAAGGTAATTTGTTGCTTTGCAACATACGGCCGGCGAGACGAGAGGAGGGATTCCCCTCCTACTCGATTATTTGTATACCGGGCTGAAAATACAAGAAACAGCACCGGGAAATCGTTTTTATACAGGCAAACAAAAAAGTAAAATGCGGTCAAATGAAACTTGAAGTGAGACAGGCCGAAAGATATAATATTTTTATGAACAGAGGGAAAGCGGCAAAAATGTGCCGGGGGTTTTTACAAGGAGAGTTCAGAATGAGAAAAAATTTATTCAAATGTGTGGCAATCTTTATGACGGCAGTCATGTTAATGACATCTGCCGATCTGACAGCTTTTGCAGCAGAACCGGACAACGGGCTGTTACTTGATGAAGCTGCAGTTGACCTGGGTAACGAAGCAGAGGAAGAGACTGAAACTTCAGATTCGGGTGAACTGACAGAAGATGAAATCGTTGAAAATGACGGAGGAGTTTACATTCACGAGAGCAATTTGAGTGATTCGGAAAGAATTGCTGCGGCGCAGGCATATGCTGACAATATGTTAGCAGAAGGTATAGAAAGCGGTTTGTCGGATCAGGGTGAGTATACACATCCTTTGGATAAGGAAGTTTCATGGGAATTGTATAATAACGGACTGCTTTATGTTCATGGCGACGTGGGAGATAACTTATACGATCATGGAAGTACGACAAATGCGGGCAACGGATATTGGGGAGAAAATCACCAGGCTGATGTTAAAAAGATTTTGTATGAAGTTGACGGCCGTGGCGATATCACGTTTGAGTACCTCACAAATGTCGAAGAAATAGGTGTTTCTCCTAAAATGGATGCAGCCAAAATCGAAAGTTTAAATATCGGTTGTTACGCTCCGAAACTTAAAAAAATCAGGATGTCATTTACTACTTCGGACAAACTGAAATATGCTTATTTTTCTTCTTCAAATCAACTTCCTGCACTTGAAGAAATTATTCTTGACGGAGTAATTAACAATTCATTCGCGTACATGGGTACTGTACGCGGAGATTGTTCT
>JAKSSB010000039.1 GCA_024403285.1 Lachnospiraceae bacterium
CATCAAAAGAAAGGTCTTTTAATATACCATTCAAATTATGCCTGTCACCTTCAATGAGTTTTACTCCCTGAACCTGTGGCTTGGTATTTCTGTTAAGTACATATACATCATAACCGGCATTTACAAAATATTCAGCAACATACTTACTTACAAATGTTGTTCCACCTGTTACTAATATCTTTTTCATAAGTCCTCCTTAGTTATGGGAATCGGAATGTAACATTTTTTAATTAATTGACGGAAGCCGGCATCTTTATCAACCGGCTCCCGTCAATCGGTTTACGCTGCTTAGTCGCGCTTGTTTATCTCATTGTCCGCATTCCCGGTCTCTGCCTTGGAAGATTTATCATCTCTTTCGCCGTGATTTTCAAACCATACGGCAAATACCAATCCGCCGACAACCAACACTACGGCAGCTGCTATTTTGGCTATTGTCTCAAACATATGCATTTCCTCCCCATCGATTAATCATTCAGGGAGATTCCGTATCTGATTTTACGATATACCTTAAAAATCAGAATCGCAGGAATCGAAATAATGCAATACAAAGAAGACAGCGCTCCAATAGCCCCGCCGGCAATAACAACAATCCATAATACAATATTCATTTTTTAACCTCTTTTCGATTTGTAGTATTTTATGAGTATCGGATTATGGATGTGCCCTTCCTGCCGTCTTTATTATGAATATACTTTATGATCAAAAGTTTCTGTACCCGATCTCCGATGAAGTATACATAGAATGCCCACAGTAGCGGCATGGCAAATATACTGTACAGCAAAATACAGATAAAATGCAGTATTCTTAACTGCCTGTCGGCATTTCCGCTGCCTTTTCTGCAAAGAATACGGTATTCATCGGTTGAATATTCGTGAATGTTGTTACAGGGAACTATCGCATCTTCTGTCAGCAACAGACACTCGACGTCGGTAATGTTGTGAAGACCGTTCGATTCACCGAATCCGCTCTTCGCGGTACCCAAAAAAGACTCTTTGGGAGTCAGTCCCGAAAGAATCACCATATATACCACGAGGATTATAGAAATCAGTCTGCGAAAGTTCTTCCTGTTCATAAATACTTCCATATAGTTTTTGGATTATCGTCTTTTCTATCATATCAAAAAAATATGCAGTTTTCCATTGCTGCATGTTTTTTATGGTAAAAAATATATTCTGCGCTTTTTAACCTAAATAATCAAGTCTTTCCTTTCAGCTTCTTTACTCATTGATTTCTTATCAACATACTTTTCAATTGAATATGAATCAGACAGCTCAGATAATGATAACTCAAGAAGCTTAGCCATATTTCTTTCCGTCGATACACTTTTTTCGGAAATCAGTGTCCGCATTTCAGCATCACTGATTCTCATTACGTCGCATGTATAAATCTGCTCTTTTACCGCTGTTGTAAAAATTGAGACCGGATAATTCGGATCTTTCATTTCGCCGCTTAACTTGTTCATAATATGAAATGTATTTCTTAAACTACCCTTGTCCAATTCGATTTTCTTCTCCAATGCCCGCATCGCAAGATACTCTGTTCGCAGAGTTTTGACATCCTTTTTGCCTGATTTCCGGCCATCTGCCATATCGGCCTCTTTCATAACCTCCTCACGATAACCGGCAAGAAATTCGTCATTACATTGAAGAATCTCTCTCGCTTCATATCCGTTCTTTGCAATTGCAGAAAGATTTAATGCAGCTGTAAGAATTGCCAGTTTACCATTAATTTCCGATTTTTCTTTTTTAAGTTTTTCTGTCTCTTGAACCGCTGTTTGTTTGTTTTCGGCCGTTTCTTCTTCGTTTTTTAGCACTGTCTTCTGATTTTTAAGAGACTTTTCTATATCTGTTTTTTGACCTTTCAAGGCGTTGATTAACGCAGGGATCTCTTGATTGATTTGGGCCAGAAAAGGCAAATCACAACTGTAAGCATGCTTAGCCAAAAAATCTGCTTTTTTTATCAAATCACAGGCATCCATGAATTTACCGTACATCTCTTTGTTCTTTTCAATCTTTTCCAGTTCACGAAAAGCTATCTTATTAATCTCCATTACTTCCATCTCTGCATTCGCCACGTTTTGCTCATAGGGATGGTTAACAATAAATTCATCTATCGAAGAAACAACAGCATTAACCGTATTAATTCTTTTTTTCTCATATTTACTATCGCTATGCTTTTCTTCCTTACCTTTCAGATATGTAATCGCAGATTTCTTAACATCAGTTAATATACTATTATATTCAGCATATTCTTTTGGGGTGAAATTACGATGTTCTTTGGTTCGTGAATTCAGCATCTTACGGATATCTTCCTGTGCTGTTTTAATCTGTGTGCGTATATTTTCATAATTCTTCGAAGTACCTCTGATTCTCGAAGTAGCATCCACGAGGTTTTTTTCAAAAGAATCAAGCATTTTTAAAGAATCCAAAAACGTATCGTTATCGGCTTCGTATACAAATTCTGTTTTTTCCTCCGGATTCCCGGCCAGTTCACGACGCTTTGCAAGCTTATTATATTTGACAAATCTGTCAATATAGTTTATAGGCGGCCTTTTGCCGGAATCCGTTAATATTTCTTCTTTTGTCTCGCTGCTAAACGTATACCGGTCTGGGCTTGAGATAATATCATTCGATAATTTCAACTCAGCCACACGGTTTTTCAGTAAATCAAGGCGACGAACGGTTTCACTTATTTCACCCTCACTGAAACCTCTTCGATGCAAAATCATTCTGATTGAATCGGAGCTCAAATTACTGATTCTGTCTGCCGTTCTTTGTGAAATCTGCTTAATCGTCGTTAATGGAGGAAGCTTATTCCATTTCTCATCTGCAAGCGGAGTTTTATTACCAAATGAACTGTCATTGTCAAAACCGCAAACACCGCATAATTGCATCTTGTCGTTAAGCTTATATTTCATATTATCAAGATGACGGTCTACATTCAGGCATATGTAATCCAGAATCTGCAAATCGTTTAATCTGTCAAAGAACACAGAAGAATACTGTTCATTTCCCGTCACTTCATCAAGAGACCGTCCCTGCGCCTCTTCCATAAAAGTTCCTCTTTGTGTTTCTCCTTTCGGATTCATAATAATTATATCTCTCGAAACCGCTATGATGTCTTCCATTCCCAGCAGAATAGCTATATCACTCATCGCAGAATTTCGTTTATCAATATTGTCATTATTTTTTAAAGCAAGACAGGCTGAAGCAATTTCATTCTGAGTATTGTCACAATTATCAATTATTCTTGAAAATGCGGAATACAGACTGCTTCTGACATACTTATCTTTAAAGGTATTCCCGTACAATACCTTCATGGCATTTAAAATTGCAATGTCCATATCTTCTGCTACCCAGATGCCTGCATAAAATTTACCGTAATATTCGGGGGCTGCATTCAAATTATCCCTGGCTGTTATTAAATCTGCTTTGGTTGATTCGAATAACGCATTTTCGATTTCTCTGGCGAGTTCGGAGTCCAATTTGCTTTGCAAATCTATATTAAGTTCCTTGGTGAAATAACCCTTTTCTTCTTTTCCGTCATTTGATTTAAGGTTTAAAATATATCTTGTGGACTGCGCTGCACCCACATGCCGGGTTTTATCCAAATCCACGGAATATACCTTATCCGAACTACGATAAACAAACTCGGGAAGCGACAATGATTCGACAGAATTATAATTTTCGAGATTGATACATTCTTTTTCCAGAATGTGCATTACTTTTTCATACACCGGTCTCGCATCTTGCGGGCAATGTTCTTCCATTTTCCACATTTCGTTAATGATACTTATGTACTTTTCTACTAATTTAGCTCTGTTGCTGCTTTTTGCATCAGCGGAAGGCAGGGCATCCAGCATGGGATATCCGTGTGAACCTCTCGCGTATAACTTCTCCTTCACATAATCCGTCAAATCTGAGATTTGGCTGTCTATTGAACTGAGCTGCTTTTTAAGCTCCTCATTTTGTTGAGAATTGATGGAACCTTTTAAAAAAGCATAGCTATCCTTAAATTCTTCCCTCAGTACTTCAAGTAAAAATTCATCTGAAAGACCGACAGTTTTCTTTTCACCTCTAAGTATTTCTTTATTATCCATATTATTCATCTCCGTGTTTAGCATTTTGCACTGTACCGGTTATACATTAACACTCATAAAGATATAAAACAGTCACACAAAATATCATATCAAAAAAACATGCAGCTTTCCATTGCTGCATGTTTTTTATATTGTTTCATTTCAGCGTTTATATAAAATCAACCTCAGCCGCCGTCCTCAAGCGGCACTCGATTTGCGTGTTACCTGCCTTTTACCTGGTATTTGTCGTAGCTTATCTTTGCAATCACTATAAAAACAACGCTTAAACACAGGTAAACTATCGGCGCAGCCTCAATAATTGTCAGGCGGGCTCCGAAGAACGGCACAAGATGATAGTCGGTAAAAGTCCAGCTGCCGAGGAAAGTAACCGGGAAGAAATTCCAGATTCTCGCCAGCAGATCGAGTCTTTCGGGTATGTTGAACATGGAGAGCAGCCACATGAACATCATGACCGCAACAACCGCAATTGAATTACGGAATACCTGCGACAAGCACATTGCCATCACGCTTAAAAGAATTCCGATGATAAGCATTATAAATGCATACCACATAAAAGCGGTTCCGATTTTCATATCCATTGCCGTCGGTCCCACGAAAAACTGCACGGAAGTTTCCGCACCGCCAAAGCCGGAAACTGCGAATTCGGTTCCGGCGCACGCGACAAGCAGAATTAACGTCTCGGCCAGTCCCGCCGAAACTCCGGCAAGGATTTTGGCATAAACAAGTTTTTTTCTGCCGTTAACCGACGAGAAAACCAGTGCATCGGTCTTAAGGCTTGTCTCCTCCGAGAAAACTCCGGACAAAGTTGCCGCAACACTAATCAGTGTAAGAAGAGAAACGACATACATAATCGTAACCGAATCGCCCCAGCCGTTACGCAGTTTACCGTATACAAGCCTGTCGGGATTTTCGGCTCTGCGCTCGGCCCAGTAAGCTTTCTCGTTCTCGGTAAGGTAGGATTCTGCAATGTCCGTATTGATTACGCCGTCGAAAGTACTGTACAGTTTTTCCTCCGTCATATTGTAGGCTTTATCGAAATTTCCGCCCAGCATGTACAGATAATCCATCAGCGGCTCGTACGTTTCATCTTTTACCGAAATTCCGATTGAAACGGTTTCGCCGTCTTCCATCGTCGCAATTTTGGGATCGACTGCGAGTCGCATTTCGTTGAGCAGCGTTTCGTTGACTTCGCGCCCCGAAAGATCGTTTTCCTTCGTATTGATAAGTTTTTCGCCGGCAACATACTCGCCGATATTCATCGCAATCATAATAAGCGTGACGAGTGAAAGAACGATAATCGTCAGTTTGCGCCCGAATATTTTACGCAGTTCATATAAATACATTGTTCCGAAATTACTCATTTGCTTCCTCCGTTTCTTCAACTGCAGCGTCGTCGAACCGGCTCAGGTAAAAATGTTCCAAGTCCTCCGGAACCTCGTCTTTGGTGCCGTCCCAGATAATCCGGCCGTCCTGCATCATAAGTATTCTGTCCGCGATATGCTCCACGTCCGACACAATGTGCGTTGAAAGCAAAACGATGCTGTCCTTACCCAAATCGGCAATCATGTTTCTGAAACGCACCCTCTCTTTCGGATCGAGGCCTGCGGTCGGCTCGTCGAGCACGATAATTTTCGGGTCATTCAGCACCGCCTGTGCAATTCCGAGACGCTGCTTCATACCGCCCGAATAAGATTTGATTTTCTTGCCGGCGACCTGCTCGAGATTGACTTTTTTAAGCAGCTCGTCTGTTTTTCTTTTCGCTTCCGACTTCGGAAGTCCCTTAAGCGCCGCCATGTACATTAGGAAATCTCTTCCGGTAAAAGACGGGTAGTACCCGAAATCCTGCGGAAGATATCCGAGCGCATCACGGTACGATTCCTCCGAAACATCGATTCCGTCAAAAGAAATCGTTCCTCCGCTCGGTTTGAGCACACCGCAAATCATTCGCATAAGCGTTGTTTTGCCGGCGCCGTTCGCCCCGAGAAGACCGATTACACCGGGCTTGAGACTCACCGAAATTCTGTCGGCTGCAATTTTTGAATTATACTGTTTGGTAACTCTGTCTAACACAAGTTCCATTGAATTTCCTCGCTTTCTCTAATATAATGCCGTGCTTCTTTTACCATGATAAAAGAAATAATAACAAGCAGAATGAATCCCGCCGTGTCGCTGATTTGCAGAACACGCCAGATGTACGCGGCAAACCTGAACATCGATAATAGACTCACCGTCAGCGCTACCGCGAAACATGCGAAAATATTCTCTTTAGCATGCCATTTTCGTATGATTATCATGCACGCCACCGTCGTTATCATGTAGGGGAATGCGGAAACCAAAACGGCGCGCGATACGGATATTCCCGAGCCGAAAGCAAGCATCACCGTGACGGCCGCGACCGAAACGAGGCCGGCGTTTCCGATAAGAACAAGCCTTATGCTCTTAAGCATTCTTGCCGAGAACCGCGTCGTCATTTCCAGTTCGTTCATTCCGTATCTGGCGGCTTTGCCGAGACCGCTCAGCGCGATGACTGCCGGAAGCGGCATTATCGACGAAATCAGATGCACGGATTCCTCTTCGGTAAAAAATGCAAGATATGCCAGGCTTCCGATTAGGAACAGAAGAATTACGAGCATCTGCGGCCACATGTATTTCAGCTGAATTCGAAGAAGCTCAGAAAACCTGAGTTCCCTTCGTTTATATTGCCGGATGAAACTTCGCTGTTTATCCGTCTTTTCCGACGCGTACGCTTCGGATAACAATTGTTTTAAGTCTGCATCCTTCACCGTAATTCCTCCAATTCTTTTTTAAGTATTTCTTTTACCGATTTAAGTCTTCTGTGAACTGCAAATCTCGACATTCCCATGATTGCGCCCACATCTGCTACAGAAAGTTCGCCGATGAACCGAAGAACCGCCATTTCACGATCCTCACCGCTTAAGCGGCCCAGTGCCTGCTCCACGCATACCTGCCTGACGGAAGCTTCTTCCGTCTTCGCGCGGTCGTCCGGCACATTTTCCCAGAAAGACTCTTCACCCGACAGGTCTTCCTTTTTCTTCTTAAAGTAATCGATGCAAAGATTTCGGGCTATCGTATAAAGATAGGCCATTTCCTTGCCCATGCTGCGATAGCTCTTCGTCTCCCAGAATTTCAGAAAAGTTTCCTGCGTGATGTCTTCCGCCAGTTCCCTGTTATTCACTTTCATGTAACAGTACTTTAAGACCCTTTCGTACTGTTCTTCTAAATCCATGGATTTTCACCCTCCTGTACTCTATAACGATTCATAACGGATAAATGTGCGCGCATTGTAATTTTCCCGAAATTAAAAGGCCTTCGGGGTTCTTTTCAAACCTCCGAAAGCCTTTCTCTGTTTGGTATCATTCCATTCTATCTGGTAAACTGAGAAATAAATTTCCATGCATTCTCACATGAATGATGTCTGCATTCATGCTGCTGTCCGCTTACGCTCGCAAACGCCGTTCTGCAAATTCCGTCCTCACTGTCGTAATAGTTTACGGTAAGGTAACAGTCTCTCGTCTCGTCATAAACCTTCTCGACTCTGTCGCCGGAAATACCGTAAATCCTGTTCTCCCAATTCGCTCTGTCGGCGAAATCCACATCGAACTTCGTCTTGAGATTATTGACCTGAGCCACATACTGCACGCGTTCAAGACATGTATCCGCCTGGAACGGAAGCTCGGGAAGAGGCGATTCCTCTCCGCCCGAATAAAAGATAGGCACGGGAACATCATAGTTCATCTTATCGCCGAGCGGGACAGAGAACGGATTGTTCTTAACCGGGAAAAGAGCACTGCACGGAGCCACTCCGGCGAAAACCTTCGGATACTGCTGGAAAAGATCCCATGTCTTGCCGCTTCCCATAGAGAATCCGGTCGCGTAAATACGCTTCTCATCGATGTTATAAGTCTTCTTAAGATGCTCGATAACGTCAATTGCCTCCGTCGGTGCCACGAACATATGATTCTCAACCGAAACGAAAAGGAAACCGTATCTGTGAGCAATCTCATACCATTCGGCAACAAATGTCAGATACATTGACGAATCTCCGCCGCCATGAAATCCGATGACAAGCGGAACAGGTCCGTTATCGAAAATATTGTTGTTGTAATATGCAAAATATCCGACCGTATGCTCCTTCGTTTCCTTCATCGGTCCGATGTTGTCCCAGGAAGTCTGAACAAGCACGCTTCCGGCCTCTTCGGTCATATCCATTGCGGGGAAATCAGGTTCGATTTCGATATGTCCGCACCACATCTTGAATTTCCTTACGAACGACGCAAAATCCGCCGTATAATCAGCTGATTCTTTAATCAGTAAGTTCTCACAGCCGGTAAAAGAAGCGTTGATTTCCGCAGAGTTTCCGACACTCAAAATCGCGATGTCTTTGCGTTCCACACACGGCATCACACTTAAGTTCTCCATGCTGCACATTGCGGGAGTAATCTCACCGGGACCCCAGAGGAACTCTCCGTCTATCTTCTTAAGCAGGTTCTTCGCCACGTAGTCCGCCGACTCGCCGTAGCTGTAAATATCGGCACGGAACTTCGCACCTCTTATAAAATATCCCTTGAAAGTATTGGTAAAAAAGTCGGTAAGTGCGACGATTCCGTCCTCGTAAACCGGGTCCATTTTAACTTCGCCGATAACATCAATATAAAGATCCTCGGTTGCATTCTTCCAGCCGCCTTCACAGGTCGGATAGATAAAAAGAACCGAAGAATCAACTGCGGAAGCAATTTCGGCAAGGCCGGTCTTCTTCGCAAAAGCTATCGCCTCATCCATTGTCTGTCTCTTCTCTTCGAATACAAGAAGAAGAGGTGCCCTGAATGTATAATTGTTGACCTGCCCGTCAATCCCTGTCGCAGGCACATACGTCTTCAGCTCAAATTTCTCATAATTCTGTGTCCAGTATTTGGCGCCGTCACTCAATTTGGTAACCGACGGTCTTTCCATAATTCCGCCCATAAAAAAAACCTCCATAGATAAATTTCACATAAATATCTTAACATTTATTGTGTCTTTTATCCATAGAGATTTTTGATTTTAACGTATGCATATCAACGGGATTACGGCTTTCTCGCAAGCTTTGAAACAACCGTTTCGTGCGTGATTTTCTCAACATCCCGGGTGATTTCCGATACAAGTTCTTTTACTTCCGAATCGTCTTTGCCGAATAAAACAAGCAGCACAGATTCCTGCGTATACCGTACGCAGATATCGAGACCGTCCAGTTTACTGCGGGCCGTGCCGCAGACCGCGTCCTTCTTATCGTCGATATCCTTAACGGTTACATTCGTGCCGGGTGTACTTAAGAAGAATACTTCGACCTTGCCTCCCGACTCTTCGCTGATTTTAATCAGGTAACATACCATTCTGATAAAAGAAGGATTAAGCACGCTTTTGGAATCGCTTCGAAGTCTGGCCTCGAGAAGCGACGAGTATCTGACTTCGCCCTTTTCGTTCGTATCGAGTCCGTCTTTGGTAACGGGCTGAATCTTCTTCTGCTCGATCATCGTGGCGAAGATTTCCGCCATATCGGGATCGAACTGTGAACCTGCGCATCTTCTGATATCCGCGATTACTTCCTCTTCCGAAATTCTCGGTCTGTACACACGGTTGCTTGTCATGGCGTCGTAAGCATCGGCAAGTGAAAGCATTCTGGAAACAACCGAAATTTCCGAGCCCTTGAGACCGTCCGGATATCCTTTGCCGTCATATCTTTCATGATGATGTCTGATTCCGTCTTTCAGGCTGCCGAAGTTATTTCTTGAATCACCGATTGCCTTGAATGAACCGATCATCTGATCGCCGACGATTGTATGACGTCTCATCAGCGTAAATTCATCATCGTTGAGTTTGTCATTCTTGTTCAGAATAACGTCGGGAACGGCTATTTTACCGATATCATGCATAAGTCCGATGTAGCGGAACCTCTGAATATCCTTTTCGGAGAAACTGTATTCTTCCTGCATTTCGCGGGCAAGAAGCGTAAGATAATTTGCAACTCTCGCCGAATGACCGCCGGTATACTCGTCCTTCGCATAGACGGAAGAAGCAATCGTTTCCATTGTCTTTAAGTTGGTTTCCTCACGGTCTCTTTCACGTTTATGAATTCTGTCGATTTCATCCTGTACTGTCTGGATAACGGTGGTCAGAAGCACTGCCACAAGGCCCAGGAAAATGAAAACGCCGAACACGTATCCCGGAAGGAAGTAGTAGCACCAGAATTCCGCACCTCCCGTTAAAACGAAAGCGAATATTCCGATTGCGGTAACTTTGTAAGCAACTATCTGCTTTTGGAATATATCTTTTATCACGGTTGCACCGACCAGCACAAGGCTTAGAATCATCTGCACATGCGAAATTCTGATTGTCTCGTGGTACTCGTATATTCCCGAGAAATGAAGTACTGTGCACACTAAAAGATTCAACATCATCAAAACTTCGATGGTAAAATACAGCTTGTGATAACGTTTCTTCTGGACTTCGTCGAAGTATAACGCTGCCATAACCGAGATTAAATCAACCGTCCATATTGATGCACACAGGGTAAAAGAAGGCGATGGCATGAAGACCTGACGCATTTTGGATTCGCTGATCAACCAGAGACCGATGTCAATCATCAGAAAACCGATGTAATTAAGTGTCTTACCGCCAATCATGTGACGACGCATCATGAAACGGCCGAGTATCGCGGATACGCCAAGAATTACAAGGAATACCGCGCTGAAAAGAAGCACCATATTATTCTTGATTAACGGGAACCAGACATTATTGCCGTATGCAAACGTTACTTCGCTGATTTCAGGTTTGTTTTTGACAAGAACGGAAATTTCGATTTCACGGTTCGCATCTTCGTCGGAAAGCGGGACCACCATGTAGCCGCTGTTAAGATAATAACCCATGTCCAGAAAGCCGTCGCTTGTGTATGAGCTTCTTTTCTCGCCGCCGATGTAGATTTCAACGTCCTGCATTGCCGCATGGAACATAAGATTCATGCCGTTTCTGATTGTGCCCGGAAGCGTGTTTCGAATAATCACCGTTTCACCGTTAACGGCAGGTGCTTCGCAGGGAAGCGTATCGACATACGTTCCGTTTGCGGTCTCAATCGACCAGTCGTTATTGAGCGATTCAACAGCAAAAGAACCGATTGGGGCTTCGCCTGCAATCGGATTTCCAATCATTGATAAAAGAATCAGTATAATCGACAGAATCAGGAAAATTCCCGAAGAACTGTAGATAAAAGAATTGATCACCAATTCTGTTTTATGCGTTTTACCCTGTTCCATATATCCCCTCCGCAGCTCTAATCGCTTGCTGCATCAACCATCACTCCCGACACAACAAATCTTTTACCGCCTTTCGAACAGGTCGACAGCGTTACGATGCTGCTGCCACCGTCCACGGTTCGTGAAGAATTAACGAGTGAATCCTTAAGAATCGAATCCGTTATAAACTGTCCGAACTGCTCTCCTCCGTCTCTGTACAGAGTGTATATCGGATCGTCCGCGGGAACTTCACGATAAGCGAATACTTCGTAGCGGTACCGCTCGGTCGGCGTGATAATCTGAAAATATTTGTGACCGTCAAAATAACCGTTTACTTTCTCATAGTATTTAAGTTTGCCGAACATCGACAGGTTGTTCATGTTGTGGCCGTACACAATAGTATGTGAATCGGTAAAATCGACATTGCTCTGCGCGTCGATGAAAATCGAACCGGCCGTAGCTTTCAGTCCGGTGTATGTGGTTCTTAAATACTCGTTGTTGTCGGTTCCGTGCAGAATCGGATAGCTGATTGTTTCGCTTTCGAAGAATATCCAGCCGACGATGTCAGGATTGACTTTCTTAAGTCCGTCGAAATTAACGTCGATTCGCTGATCCCAGGGAACTGAAGGAGAATCGTTTCTCGATGCAACATCTTTTCCGTAAATGTCGGCCGGCTCAACCTTGCCGTTTACCCCCGCTACGCCGTCATCCGCGTCCTCACCTTCTCCTTCTTCATCGTCTGTATAAACCAATTCGCCCGCATCCTCCGATACGCCGGGAGTTTCGACAACGAACTGTTCCACGGCATCCTCGTACACCTCGTCACTTCTTGCGTGATCGACTTTAACGAGAAGAAGACCGGTTATTCCCGCAGCAATAACGATGACGTCTATCAACATCACCACTATCCATCTGCTGCTTATTTTTTGCTTTTCTGCCTTCTTCCCGCTCATGTCTGTCACCTTTATTTTCGCTGTTTGGCTTTCTTATGTTTCTTTAATTCTACGACTGCAAATCCGAGACCGGAAATAATCATTGTTACGAATAACCAGTAAGCATTCGTATCACCGGTCTGAGGCGAATCCACCGAAACGGTTTCGATGAATGCCGGTTTGGGATTCGGCTCATCTTTGTAAAGAAGTGTATATGTCGAGAATTTATCGGTACTGAATGTGATTTTCGTTTTCTTGCTCTTCTTGAGCACTTCATACTCGCCGTTATGAACTCTGGCAACGTAGTATGTTCTGATTACGCTGTCATCCTTCGGCTGAAGTTTTTTGGGAACGCTGATCGTAATCTTTGTGGGAATCTTGCTTTCCTTAATCTGATCCTTGCCTCTGTCGAGAATTTCTTCCGAAGCGGCATCTTTTACCATGTAGGAAAGATAAAGATTAATATCCCAGAATGCTCCGATTTTCTGTCCCTTTCTGAGCGAGCCTTTGATTGTCTCGGCATCATCTGTTGAAACAGTCTCGGCATCCTGCTCCGTCATCGTGATGAAAACGTTCGCTTCATAACTGATATCGGGATCTCCCGCAGCTATTTTTTCCTTCAGTTCGGAATCCATTGAACAGCTCTCGTCTTCGATTAAAAGCATTCCTTCTTCATTGGAAATCGGTGCAATCTTCGGTGCGTATTTCTCGTTAACCGATTCATCCACATCAACGAACGAAATAATGTTGCCTTCGCCTTCGGTCGGAATCTGAATCGAAATCTTCTTGTCAACCGAATCCTTGTAATTGTTTTTACCGGTAATTGTAATGTAAACGTACTTCTTGTCTTCCGTCATGGTAAAAGAATAATCTTTATCATTTTCAAGAATAACATCAAGGCCGGTATCCGTTACCCTTATGTTCTTATCCTTGTCGAGTTCAAGAAGTGTATTGTCCGGAGTAAGTGCTCTGGGAAGAATTACAAATTCTTCGGAATGATCGTCGGGAAGTTTATAGTTGGGATTCGAAAGCGCTGTAGCTTCAATCTCGTATGTTCCCGCATCGATTTGCTTGTCTGTAACCGTTGCTTCACAGGTGTCACCGTCAATGATGCCGCTCACCGTGAAATCCGGATTATGTTCTTTGCCGTCATATACAAACTCGAGGTTCTCGAATGTCAGGTCTGCAACTTTCTGAGCGATTTCGGCGTAAGCTTCTGTCTGCTGTCCGCTTGATGCAAGTACATAGTTTGCAAGATCCTCACCTTCAAGTACAAGATTTGAAATATTGACTTTGACGGATGCCCCTGCGTTAATATCCGCAAAAGATGAATCCGCCGATTTAAGATTAAGGCTGTCGCCCGTTACAAATCCGTCAAGCACTACATCACTGAAATCAAGTGTCGAAGCATTTGTTCTGTCGTAAACTTTTCCATTTGCCTTAATTCCGCTAACCTTAATCTCTCTCTGTTTGATTGTAACTTTTACTTCACCGTAATATGTGTAATAACCGTTCTTGGCAACTTTGAAGTAATATGTATAATTTCCGGCATCCTCAAATGAAGGTTCTGTCGTTGAAAATACCGCCGAATCACCAAGGGAGGTCGAATATGTTATGCTTGCTCCGTCCACCGAACAGACTACCGAACCTTTATGCTCTGCTGAATCATAAGCTTCTTCATAATTCGTAACGGCAACCGTTCCTGTGAACATCATCATCGTTCTGACAATAACACCTTCGGAAGGTTTCGAGCCTGGTGCGGTGTCCGTTGCCGAGAATCTCGTTCTGATAAGGTAATCAGTTCCGGGGTTAAGGCCGGTAAAAGTAACTTCACCTTTTGCATCGCCCTTTGTCCATTTGACTCCGGGAATTGCATTGCCGTCCTTGTCCTGAATGATGTAATCCTGTCCGTCGACGCAGTTCTTAATCGTAACGCTGTCCGTCGATGTTTCCACATCACTCTCCTGGATTTCGATGGGAATTTCGCCTTCAACATCGGGTGCTGTCGGATCTTCGGGCGGTTCCGGTCTTCCGGGAATTGAAAGATTCGTCGGCTCCGACAAAGGCTCCTTCGTATTCTTATCTATCTCGGTAAAAGAAATATCGTGACCATACCAGTCTTCGATAATGGCAATACCGTCTTCAACCTTACCTGTTGTAACTTCCTTGGAAGCTACGGGCGAATCACCTTCGTAAATCGTATATGTTCCGTCGGGATGCTTAACAATAAGCCATTTGTCATCCTCTTCGTCCTCAACGAGAATATAGACATCTTCTGTGGTTTCATCATCAAGACCTGTGATAACCTCGTCTTCGAAATTAATGTGAAGTCCGAGTTTATCTTTAAGTTTGTTAAGCGACTGCTGTACGTTAGGGTCAAGACTTGAATAATACTGAAGAGTCATATCGGAACCGGCGTTCAGTGTCGCTTCGCGGATAGTAATGGCTATACCGTTATCACCGTGAATATGACCGTTAATATTTCCGGCGGAAATCATATCCTTCGTAAGTTCAATATCCGTATCTTCCGCATACGTCTTGGCGGTTACTGCTGCTGAATCCCACATTGCTTCGGCAAATGCTCCGGGCATCATTAATCCGCTATGGCTGGTTGCTCTTGCTCTGTTGTCTACCGCAAGGAAGAAAAATCCGTTAAGGGTTTTAGAGCCTCGGGCAACTACCATACAGTAATTGTCGGCACCCGATGCTTTTGAAAGTACCGGATTACAGATAACTTTATTGTATGTATATGATGTAGAACTTTTTTCAGAATCCTGATCGGGGTCAAATGTTCTGATAAATCTCACATCCGAAAGAGTTTGTGAGCCTTTGTTCTTAATAACCACATCCGTGGCATATTCTTTATCGTCAACTCCGAATGAATATCTTACATATACTTCAACATCTTCTTTTGTAACAGCCGTAAATTCAGCTGCAAGAAGATTGTTTGCAATGTCCGAACAGTCTTTTACCAGAGGCTCGGTTTTAAAGGGTGTGCATACATTATTTCTGTCAGCTACCTCGTAAATATACTTAGTAGAACCGATTTTATAAGCGATTGCCCATCTTTCTTCGGGATTTCCGGGAAGGAAATAGTCGCCCGATGTCGGCGGATTTCCGATATCCCAGCCGTCTTCATCGGACTGAAGTCCAACGGTGTATCTGTGAAATCCTCCCGAAGGATAGGTATTTGAGGTACCGAAACTACCATGTTTACTGATACCTACTTCAATGTAGTTTCCGCCGAGGAAAACATCTCCATAGGAGTTCGTACAGCTTCTGGCTCCGGGAAGACCTGCCGCATCGGTAACAAGGATTTCGTATGTGATGTCGCCTATGGTTACTTTCATCCACTCTGCGGTATTGAAAGGAGCTACCGCCTGAATGTACCATGAATCTTCGAAAACTGCTTTAAAAAGGTTCTCGTTACTGGTCTCTACGCTTGTAATCTCGCCGTTTTCTTCGATTCCGACAAAAGAGAGAATCTCCGATAAAGCCACTTTTGAATCTCCATCGAGCACGTACTGAATATCGTCGTATGTAAATTCAACTACATAATATGAGAATCCGTCCGTCTGCGCAGTAATCGAACTTCCTTTGACATCTGCTGAAAGAGCTTCAGCAGAAAGGTTGTTGTCATCTCCGGAAATATGGTATACTTCCGCATCAAGATTTGCGTTTTTGGCATCGGCCATCGTGAATTTAAGTGTTACGTTTCCAGCCTCGTTATTCGGCTGGAGTTCACAGCCCGATTCATTCAGTACTTTGATATCAAATGTATAAGCAACGGGAACATGTACGTCTTCTCTGATTTGTTCTACCGACTCATCTATCTTCGTGAGTGTATCTTCGTTCTCTACTTCAGATGCAACAAGTGTGAGATTTCCTTCGGGGAAAACTCCGGGATCCGCATTAAGTGTGATTTTAACCGAGCCGACCCAGCGAACAAGTTCTACAGGTGAAGGACCCGCTGTTTTGACGGTAACCTTTACGGAAGGAGTTCCGGCGAGTGAATAGTCTGCCGATAATCCGTCGATGCTATCGGGTAAAACAGCTGTGAAAACATATTCACCGCAAAGATCGGGGTTGTATGTATCACATGTCCATGAAACGGGGACATCTATGCTCTTTGTTTCGACAACCGTTACGGTTTCGGTTGTAGGTGTGGGTGCTGCTTCTTCGTTTGTGGGTGCAGGTGTTTCTTCTTCGCTTGCAGGTGCAGGTGTTTCTTCTTCGCTTGCAGGTGCAGGTGCTGCTTCTTCGCTTGCAGGTGCAGGTGCTGCTTCTTCGCTTGCAGGTGCAGGTGCTGC
>JAKSSB010000004.1 GCA_024403285.1 Lachnospiraceae bacterium
GTCTTTCTTTAACCGGGAGGTCGGAAACCGGCTCGTAGAAATTGCTTCTCAGTGTTTCGCGAAGCACGTGATACTTAATTTCCGGATGAACTTCCTTGACGAAATCATGATCGAAAGATGTTCTTCCGGCAGCATTTCCGGCAATCGCAACAGCTTTTCTTTCGTTGACGGCGCGCTTCTCAAACTTCTCTTTCTGGATGCGCGGATTGTCTTTTTTGAGGAAGTCGCGAAGTGTAGAGCGGTTCGCAACTTTCCCCGGAATTCCGTTTAAATACGCCTTCGCATATATGTCGCAGATTCCCTGCATGGAAATAAGGATTTTCTCCGGATTGTCACAGGCTTCGCACGCGGAAAGAGTATGTCCGTATTCGGTTCCGAAAATGTGAATCACATCCGGTTTGAAGTCCGCATAAATTTCACGGAATCTTTCTTTGAGAAGCGGATTGTAATTCTCGGGATGAGCCGAGTCCTCGCTGTAACCGTAGGCAAGAGCAATGTCGGTTTCTGCCCTGAATTTGCCTTCATCCGATTCATACGGAAAACATATTCCGAATGTAATGTCATTAACTTCTTTCGACAGAAGTTTTGCGCTCAGTCCGGCCAGCCATCCTTCCTTATTGCCACATTCGATATTCAGTTTACTGGCAACAAGCGGAATGCACTGGTTGCAAACCCACAAAACTCTCATACAAAAACCTTTCGTCGTAACTCTGTAATTACCGGGGTAAAAAACATACATCCCGGTCCGAAATTCTTTTACCGATAAACAATAGTCTTGATTTTGCTGTAAACTCCCGCAAGGGGGCTTTCCTCCGCAATGTATTTGCGAAGAGGCGCAAGTGTCAGGGCAAGAAACAGTTTGTTCTTCCTGATGGTCTTCTTCGACATGTATTTATGCGTGATTTCTTCGTGTTCGGCTTTGTCTCTCGCGCGGTTTTCCTTGCTCTCCGAGAAGCCGCCGCCCTCGTAATCGGCAATTACAAGTTCGGTAAAAAGCGGATCGACATGCTCTGCAAAATATGCACGCAGGAAAAACTCGTAGTCGCCGCGAATCTTATAATTCAAATCGAAACCGCCGTTGTCCCAAAGGTGTCTGTCGAAAAAACACGCCTGGTGGCACGGCACAAATCTGTAGCACACATCCGGTGTAATTTTCGCCGGTACGGGAAGAATTTCTCCGGCCTTTCTGAAAAATGCATCGCCGTAATAAATGCGGTGTCCCGGTTCTTCATCGATGACCGCGGCCACGTTTGAGAGAACATCCGTCTCGTAGAAATAATCACCGCAGTTCATGAAAATCACGAAATCTCCCGACGCAAGAGAAACCGCACGGTTCATCGCATCGTAGCTACCATTGTCTCTTTCGGAGCAGACTTTGATTCGCTCATCCTTCGGAATACCTTCAAGCGAACCGTCTTTCGACAGACCGTCTTTTACAATGATTTCGTAATCGTCAAAGGTTTGCGTAAGTATGTTCTCAAGCGTTTTATTCAGTTTGTCTCCCGAGTTGAAAGTCACGGTAATAACGCTGAATTTCATAATGTCCTCCGGTTAATTAAGTATCCAGTTTAAGTACGGCACAATTCTTGTCGCGTCGTCTTTGCAGGTATGCAAAAAGAACGCAAAATATCCGACACCCGCTATGCACACGCAGACGGTGAGCGCCGTACGAAGCCATTTCTTTTCGATTGAAGATATGACGTTCGGAATCAGGAATACCTGATAAATGTTAAGGAAAAATCCGATTCTCGAAATTACCGGGATAAAAGAACAGCACGCATAAACAACCAGAGCCTCAAGACTTAAGTTGAAATAGAACATGTTCTCTCTGTTGCCCTTAAGCGCTTTCTTGTAGAAAATCAGCGCGAAAATCAGGACAGCCGCACACCTTGCGATGTTGATTATGCTGGTCTCTCCGGTATCGAAAATCGAGTTCTCGTAATACGGGTAAAAGATAAAAATTATACGGCGGTAGAAGTTCGGGAAAAGCAAAAGACTTGCCACAAAAACTCCCACAACCGGAACCATCCACTTCTTCCATTTCACAAGTGCGAGCGGGTACGCAAAAAGCACAAAAAGCACCGCCATATGCATGGTAGATGCCAGTAAAACAGTCAGTACAAATTTATCGTATTCGCGTGCAAGCAGATACTTAACGGCAAAAAATGCCATAGCAAGCACTAAGTAATAACGGATTGAATTAAATGTCGAAAGGTAATATCCGAATGCCATGAATAAGAAAAACGAAAACCTGAAATTCTTACTCTGATCGTACAGACCTTTCATGAAAAACAGCATTGTCGCAAATGCCACGATTCCGAAAATTATGATGTAATTTTCGTTTCCGAATATGAAATGGCATATCCGCACAAGGATATTGAAGCCGAATTCCGTCGAAACATAGCGGTCCTGCGATATCAGATCGAATATGTCCTTGTACTCCCAGTAATCGTGACCGATTGCTATTCGGAGCGCACTTACCGCGGTAAGAAGAACGAAGATTAAGGATATGCTCAGCACGCCTCGCAAATCGCCTCTTCTTGACGACTTCCCTTTGTTTTCCGTAAAACAGGGGGCTGTATTCTTTTGTTCAACCATTAAGGCGAGCAGGCATGTCACTGTCGCCAGTACAATGTATACGATCAAATTACTGCTCCTTGCGCTTACAGATTTTCTTTTTTACCGTTCCCGGCCAGATATACGCATTGTAAATAAACCTGTCGGCGTTGTAGAGAATAACGCCCTTAACATCGACTTCCACAAACTTCAAGAATTCAAGTGTTCTCTCGGTCACTCCGGAATTGTGAGCACTCGCTTCGACAAGAAGAATAACCGTTTCGGCCTTTGCAAGTTCGTCGGCGGAATCGGGAATTTCGCCGGGCGAATATACCTTTGCAACCGACTCTTCTCCGAGAAGGGCTGTGCAGACTTCGGCAACTTTCTCATTTGCATTACCCACTACCGCATCGGCAATCGTGATAACTCCCGAAGGTCCTTTTACCTTATCGAGTTTAAGCTTCATCGCACTCTTCTCCCACTCGGAAATTTCATTGCCCACAAAAGTGGCAAGCACGGGAATCTTGTATCTTTCTTCGAAAGTTTCCGGAATGTAATACGATGTATCCGCCGCGAAAGCAAAGCAGATGATAAAAAACGTAATCACAACACCCGCAACAACACCGAGAAGCGTGGTTCTCGCAAGACGGTTAAACTCCACGGGAGTCTTCGCTTCGGTAACCGGAGTCAGCACCTTAACTTCGACAATGTCATTGGTCGCAAGAGCGAAGTCGGTGATTGCATTCATGTATGCATCGGCAATTCGAATCGCCATCTCCGGAGAGTCGTCCGTACCCGTAATCGTAAGCACCCTGACATCTGTAAGAAGCGTCGTGTTCATCTTGGCTTCCGTCTCCTCCCTGGGCGGGATAAAATCCTGATTGGGCGGCCACATATATTCAAGGAATCTGTTATAAACATCGTCGGTTCTGGAAATATCGTCCCAGGTAAAAGAATTGATATACACGTTGTCAAGTTTGACTGCGTCGGTGTATTCAAGATAAAGCTTGCCGGTAGCCGTGTATTTCGGTGCCGGAGCAAACACATTGTGCGCAAGGAAATAAACACCGCCGAAAAGGACGGCGCCGATTCCCGCTCCGATTAACAAAAAGAGCGATTTCTTCAGCACATAAATAAACAGCAGTCTTAAATTGAATTTCTCGTCAGCGTATTTCATCTGCGCTTTTCTCCTTTTCTTCTATCGCCGGTGTCTGCGTGGTCTTCTCTTCAATCGCAGGTGTCTGCTCTGTTTTAAGCGCGGTCTTCTGGTTGGCATCGATGCCTTCCGTCGCATCCGGCATGAAAAGAACTTTAAGTGTCAGAAGCATCAGCTTGTAATCAAGCCATGTCGAATAATTCTCAATATATGTCAGGTCAAGTTTCAGTTTGTCATACGGCGTCGTGTTGTATTTGCCGTATACCTGCGCATATCCCGCAAGACCGGCTTTGACCTTGGTTCTGAAAGCAAATTCCGGCATATCATCCATATACTGCGCAATGATTTCCGGTCTTTCCGGTCTCGGTCCGATAAAAGACATATCGCCCTTTACGATGTTGAAAAGCTGCGGAAGTTCGTCGATACGCACTTTTCTTATGAATCTTCCGACAGGTGTAATTCTCGGGTCGTTCTTCTTGGCAAGCTGTGCGCCGCCGATTTTCTCCGCATCGACACGCATGCTTCTGAACTTGAGAATCTTAAACTCCCTGTTGTTAATCGTACATCTCGTCTGCGCATAGAATACGGGACCGCCGTCCGAAAGCTTAATTACAAGCGCGGTAATCAGCATAATCGGTGAGGTAAAAATAATAAGCAGAATCGCGCAGATTAAATCTGTTGCTCTCTTGATGAAACGTTGCTCGATTGTAAGCGCATACTCACGTGTAAGAAGAATCGGTGTATCGAAAAGATGCATTCTCTCCGCACCCATTACGATAACATCGGAAATCTTGGGCATCAGATAGATACGTACCGACTGCGAATAACAGTACTTAACAAGTTTGTTTCGCAAATCGGTCGGAATATCCCAGATGACAACGCCGTCGTAGCGAAGGAGAATTTCTTTTTTGAGAGCCTCTAAGCCTTCGTTGACATGAATCTCGCCGGCAATGATGTATCTGTCTTCACGGCTTGCGAATTTGCGTTTGATATCTCCCGTCGGCCTGTCACCGTGAATTAAAAGCAACTGCCTCGGTGGGAAAATGTTCCGGTAAAAGAGATTGCTTATCCATACCCACAAAAACGAAAAAACAATCTGTGCCGCGGTCATCACGAGAATCGGCTTGACGCGTGCAAACCAGCCACACATAAGCGAAAGCTGTGCATATGTAAGAATATTGGTTGCGAGGATAGCGAACACCTGCGACAGAAAGACATCGAAAGTCTTCAGGTAACCGATTTTGGTTCCGCCGTAAGTATTCATGAGAAGTAAAAGAAGTACAAAGTAAATGGCGATTACCAGCCAGTTACCTTTGTTCCAGAATTTAACGATTACATCCAGACTGTAATATTTGTACCACATATAACCGTATGCGGCCGACAAAAACAGCAGTCCCAGTGTGGACAGCTGCAGAATAATCACTCTTTTAATCGATTCGATATGTTTCATTTTCTTTCCTCCGGGGTCAGAATTTTGAAAATCTCATCCGAAAAATTACCGTTCCCCAACGGTTCTGTATGATGAATTGGCATTCCATCAACATTTTATTATAACATGTGTTCGTTTTTGCTACAACCTGCATCGCACTTCAGCATTCCCTGAACAAGTAAAAGTGCAAACCACAGAAGCTGGCCGAACTGCCAGTCAAGTTCCGCAAGTCCGAATACCGTCAGAAGAATAATCGCTCCGAACACCGTTCCGATATATACGTTGTCTTTTCGGCGGATAAATCCGCAAACAAGTGTTACCAGTATTTCCGCCACCGAAATCATGAAAAGAATTCCCGCCGGAATACCGTAAAGATATGCCGTATTGATAAAAATATTGTGTGCGTGGTAAGTCTGTTTGTACGGCGAGTAGTAAAGTCTCATCTCGTCCGGATTATGTCCGGTCAGGTTCAGATTGTGAAGATATGTCTTCCAGATTACAATTCGCACTTTTATTCCGCTGTGGCGTTTTGCATACGAAGCGTAATACTTGTCTTCGCTGAAATCCGGATCTTTAATCTTTGAATAATCAATCAGCGGATTGGGACCTGTCTGCGATACATTTGCATCATCCGTCGACGAGTCGTTCTTTTCGGTAACTGTTACAAGCTTCTTGGAGCGATCGCCGAATTCGTCGATAAAGTCTTCAACAGTCACATAATTGTCCGGGTTCTCCAAATCGACCCAGTTATAATCGTAATTGATAACAATCGGGTGTTTCAATATTCTCGGAAGGTATTCAACCGATGCGAAAGTAATCGGGAATGCCACAATCAGTGAAGCGATGCAGATTCCCCAAAGCTTTAAGACTCTTTTTCTTTTACCCTTAAGGAAGATAAGTAAAAGAATCATGAAAATCCCCGCAAAACCAAATGCAAGAACAATCGAAAGACGTCCCATCGACATAACGATAAGTGAAATCGCAAGTGCCGCTGTCGCAACCGAAATCACAGTCTTAAGGATTCGCGGTTTGTCCTCCTTTAAGGACGCATACATTCCGAAAAGGCAGATGACCAGAACCGTCAGGCAGATTAAATCGAGCATGTTCGAATTGAAGTAAAAGCCCGAATAACGAATCATCTCCTTCGTGTAAGGTCTGAATCCCCATGCAATGGTCTGGATGGCAAGAAAACCGATAACGGTTCCGAGTGCGAACCCTTTAACCGTTCGTATCAGGTCTTCCTTCGAAAACGGTGTAAGCAGTAAAAGAATCAGCAGAATAAGCGAGTATCCCGGCCAATAAGTGTGATTTGGGCTTACAGTCGCAAGAAGCCAGAAAACCACCGCTGTAATTCCGATATAATTGTCTATAAAAAGCCTGCCGGGGTTTGAGAATACACCTTTAAAACCGTCCTCCGTATTGCGAATCTTACCGATTCTTAACACAAGTGCCTCGATAAAAGCAATTCCGATAACAAGCACGTTTAACACGATAAGTCTTGCATCCGCGCGGTGCCAGGGCACAATTTCAAACGGCCATACGGGTACGGTCAGAATCAGTAAAAGAGATACCGCCGAAGCAATTCCGTAAGGAAGTAAGCGTTTCTTACCGATGCCCGTCGTGCAGAGCGAAACTGCGGCGACAATAAGTCCCAGGCATCTGTTGGCATTTCTCCAGACATCCCAGTTGCCGTTCGTTCTGCCCATGTCGATGAAGGCCGCACCGATAAAACACACCGTGAGAATCACAAGACGGATATCGATTCTATTCAGTTTGAATTTGTTCGTAATCTTTTCCATTGTCCTCAGTCTGCGGCCGTCCGGCCGTCAATGTCAGTTCATTGCAGTTTACAGGCGGCGCAAAACCGCTCTCATTGCCCATCCTGCGAAATTGTAGCATGAATATATCAGTCCGAGTTTCTCCTGCTTGCGATACAGATTCCAGATTCGCTTGCAGGCGATAAACTTGTTCGATGAAAGTGACTTGCCGGGGCGACGGTAATACACAAGATTCTCATCGAGTCCGTATGCGTCGAAACCGCTTCGAAGCACACTCCACCAGAGCGCCGTATCTTCGCTCGGAACAGCCGGCATCATCAGTTTGCTTTTGTCGATTTGCGCAGTGTCAAACATAACCGTCGAAGTAAAAATCGTCGTATTCTTAAGCGCTTTCTTATAGACAAGCACTTCCGGCACCTTAACGACCACGCCGAGCGGTTTCGCATTCTCATCAGCGAATTCATATCCGGTAAAAGAAAATGCGACTTCCTTCTGTTTCATGAAAGCAAGCTGCTTTTCGAGTTTCTCCGGTTTCCACAAATCGTCGGCGTCAAGATACGTGACAAATCTTCCTTCGGCAAGTTCCATTCCTCTGTTGCGGGCCTTCGCCGCTCCGGAATTGGTACCCATGCGGATAACTTTAATTCTCTCGTCCGTAAAGCCTTCAAGAATCTCCGGTGTGGAATCCGTCGAGCCGTTCTCGACGAGGAGAAGTTCCCAGTCGGTAAAAGTCTGCGCGGTAATACTTGCCACCGTTTCTTTTATGAATTTTGCAGCGTTGTAAACAGGTACTATTATGCTTACTTCAGCCATTGTTCTACCTTCCGTTATTTTATGTCCGGACTATCTGGCAAGTGCATCCGCACTGTCTAAAAGTCCGCCGTCGGAAAGCTTGTCGATTACATCGAAAAGCTCCGTCACAGGTACATTTATTATTTTTGCAATATCAAGTAAATCGTTTGTTCCGTCCGCATACGCGATAAAATCCGTCAGAGTCTTGACCGCATCGTAACTGCCTTTTTTCGAGACGGTCGGGTAGAGACCTCTTTTACCGAGCTGGGGCTCACAGTACACGTTGATAAGATAGTACGCATTGTATTCGAGAATCTTGACGGCTTCCGCCATCGTCTTAAAGCTTCCCGCAAAACCTTCGGGCGAAATCAGATTCATGTCATCGGCCGATGTATGATACTCCGGATACTTCGTATACTTGCTTCTGCAGAAAGTCGCAAAAGGAAGATCAACACCCGGTGCGCAGTACTGTCTCTCGTCCGAGCCTCTCTCAAGGAACGAATAAATCGTGCTGTTTGCACGATACTTTAAAAGATGCTCAAGCACACGGTCGGACAGATTGTTGCCGTAGCGCGACTGTACGGCCGAATAAGCCCTGTCGTCGCCCACACACGATAAATTGAAGCCTGCTTTAAGATACTGCTTTAAATGAGGCAGATTCTGCGACAGATAAGTGACCGAGCCGATTGTCTCGGGGCCGAAAACGAAACGGTAACCGTATTTGCGATTCGGTATCGATTCAAGCCACTTGTAGATGTGCGCCAGAAGCGCCGGACCGGAGCATTCGTTATTGGCAAGCGAAGGATGGCATACGTACGTGGTAAAAAGAATCTCCATGTCCGTTTCACCCGGAAGAAATGCCTCGCCGTAATTTAAATTTCCGTCGAAAAGACGGCTGTCCACATATGCGCGGTATTTGCCCTCGGGAAGTGAATCAAGCATGTTCTTCGACATGCAGAATCCGTAGCGTTCCCTGTAGTAACTTGTTACATACGGAATTACGTCCGGCTGGTCTTCCTGCACATAAATATGTTTCTTAAGTTCGCTTAAATCCATCACTTCGTCCACGGGATGCGAATATCCCATGACATGAAGATTGTTCTCTTTAAAATCGATTATCTTACGTCCCGATTCATCCTCGATAAAAGCATCGTTAATCTCCCACTCTTTCGGAACCGTCCAGTCGAACACCTGAGTATTGCTCGGTACGGATTTGATTTCAAGTGTGGGAATGTATTCCTTGAGAATGGATAACGTTTCTCTCACGCCTTTACCCGTCAGACTTCTGCAAATCGGGAAAAGCCTTCCCGCCAGCGCATAGCAGCCTGATGCGTATTCGTTTAATTCCTCCCCTTCGGGGATATGAAAATCTCTGCTCATGTTTCGTATCCTTTCGACGTATTCTTCGTCGCTTAACTTATAAACTACTTTCTTGCGTACATTATGTAATCGTCGCTCTCGTAAACGACGGTGTACTCATCTTCTATCCGTTCACCGTATTCAGACAGGTAAAAATCATAGTCTTTATCCACCCAGTCCGCTCTGCGTTCGGCTTCGGGCCGCTTCGTGAAAAACATGTATCCCGCTTCTTCAACGAAAATGTCGTCTTCAAGGACGAAATTAAGTCCGAGGGAAGTCGGCATCGAAGCTATAACCTTCGGTTCCATGGTATACATCATAACCGTATTCGCATACAGTTCGCTTTCTTTGTCGCCGCTTATCAAAGCTGCCGGTTCGTCGCACGATTCGACCGCATCCGATATATCGGTGCGAAGATCGTTCCAGTTTTTAACCTTCGCAGATGTCATGAATCTTGCCGAAAGGAAATCGTTAAACTGCGGCCTGGCCATGGAAAGAACAATAACGGACATCAGGAAAATCATCGTCACAACACGCCTGTAATCAACCATCGCCAGAAGATAAACCGCAAAAACGACAACGATAAAAGTTCCGCGGATAAACGTATCGGGAACGATTGTATATAAAGTCACATACATTCCGACATAAACAAGAACGCTGTAAACCACAATTCTGCCGATTACGCCGTCGCGTTTTCTGCTTTCCGGTTTCCTCTTTCTGTCGTGACGGCTGCTCTCCAGCATCAGGATAAGTCCGTATATTACAAGTATCGCAAAGAAAATGACCATTCCCGGATACAGCGGATAGACGCGCACATAATTTTTCAGACCCCAGAGGCCCGAAAGCCCGTCTTTTACCATTCTGAAGAAATCCGCAACCGCCGTTAGTATATGTCCGGAAGATAAATCGGCTAAAAGAGTCTCCGTTTTGCCGATGTTGTAATTGCTTGAAATAAGGTGTAAAAAATAATAGCTTCCGCCGCCGACAAGTGCCGTTGCCGCTATCGATATAAGAAAGCTTAACGATTTTCTCCGTTTCTTAAGATTCTTAAGAAGTGCGTAAACGTAAATCGGAATCGCAAATGCGAAGAAAGTATAAACCTGCACCGCATATATAAGAACAAGCGGAGCAAGTATGTATTTGATCCATTTCTTACTGTCGGTAAAAAACATATTCCAGAAGATTCCCGCAAGTACGATTGCGAGGGAAAATCTAAAAATTTCCGTCATTCCGGTACACAAATAAAGAACCGTAAGCGGGCTTGCCGCCTGAAGAAGTACCAGTTTGACCTGATTTTTGATTGCGGGACGCACAAGCAGGAAAAAGGATACATTCGCAAGCACCATAAGAATGAGATTTACGATGAATACGAAGCTCGGGCCCGTCGGGATAATAAAACTGAAAATAAAATATGGGAAAAAGACAGCCGGATTCCATGCCGAACCGGTTCCGAGAATTGCGTGGTTTCCGTTAAAGCCGAAGTAACCGTCCGGCTGAAGCGACGAGTGCATTATTCTGATTAACTGAAGATAATCCGCCTCATCGTTCCACTTGATTCCGGGCAGTGCGAAAAAGCCGTTCTCAGATGCGCAGATTAATATGATAATTCCCGAAACGATAACAGGCATAAATACAAAGAGTGCCGTAAAAATGTTCACCTGATATTTGCCGGGTCTGACAGTTTTTGATTCCCTTGTTTTCTCTTTTCAAATACTTATTCCATATGGCTTTTCAAAATGCACATACATGAATAATTTTACCACACAGACCGAATAAACACAACAATCCGCGGTATTATCCGCGGATTGAAAATAACTGTAATACTTGTTTTTTGAAGATAAAGATATTATACTTCTAGTATTGTAATAATATGATTATTTATACAGAGGTTTTTATGAGTTCTTTTATAATTGAACTGTTCTCGAACAAACCGCTCGTTTGTGCGGGAGCAAGCTGGGCACTGGCTCAGATTATCAAGACAATCATTCATCTTATCCTTACAAGGAAATTTGTTGCCGAAAGACTTATCGGAAGCGGCGGAATGCCGAGTTGTCACTCTGCTGCCGTATGTGCGCTTACCACAGCCATTCTGATTGAATACGGTCCCGGCGAACCGTTCTTCGCCATTGCGGTAATTATGTCAATTGTCGTTATGTACGATGCAATGGGCGTACGCCGCGAAACCGGAATTCAGGCAACCGTCTTAAATGAGATGATCGGAATATTCGCCAAGCTCGGCAATGAAATCAAAGCCGAAGACAGACTTAAGGAATTCGTCGGACACACACCTTTTCAGGTACTTATCGGAGGAATTCTCGGTATTGCTTTCTCCTGTCTCTATTGCCTCGTTTTTACAAGATAATATCAGATTTCACCGTTTTCTTTTAACCGGTTGATGTAAACCTTAATCGCCTCGTGCCAGTCGGCAAAACGATAATCGCTTGTTAACTTCAACATGTAATTGTCGAGAACCGAATACGCGGGGCGTTTTGCTTTGGCCGGATACATGTCTGATGTGATGTGCTCGACCTTAACATTCTTTCCCGCAAGAGCAAATATTTCTTCCGCGAAATCCGCCCAGCTGCACACGCCTTCGCAGGTGCCGTGGAAGGTTCCGTAATTCTCGGTGAAAAGAAGTGCCTTTATTGCACCCGCAAGTTCTTTGGTGCTGGTCGGGCTTCCCACCTGATCGCAGACTACGCTTACCGTATCTCTTGTCTCGGCAAGTTTAAGCATTGTTTTGACAAAATTCTTACCGTCTCCGTAAAGCCATGCGGTTCTGATGATAAAAGATTTACGACTGAACTGCTTAACGAAATTCTCGCCGGCAAGTTTGCTTGCGCCGTATACTCCCTGAGGATTCGGTGCATCAAATTCGCGGTAAGGCTTTGTGTTATCCCCGCCGAAAACATAATCCGTCGAAATATGAACGAGCTTGCAGTCATTCTTATCTGCCGCAATCGCAAGATTTCTCGGTCCGATTGCGTTGATTGCAAAGGCCAGTTCTTCCTGGTCTTCACATGCGTCAACAGCCGTATGGGCAGCGCAGTTAATTATCGCGTACGGTTTCTCTTTTTCTACGAAATTAAGGACTTCATCAAGTTTGGTAATATCAAGATCATCCACATCCGTATTGATAATTTCAATGTCCTTCTCACCTCCGAGAAGTTTGTTGATTTCTCTTCCGAGCTGGCCGTTTCCGCCTGTTACTATAAGTTTCATTTCAAATCCTCGATTCAGAATATTTTTATTGCGATGCATCCCATCGCATGATTAATCGCTATTTACATCCACATGGTTCCGCAGCTCTGTTTGTCGAAAAGCTGTCTTAATTTGCTTGCGTAATTGTATTCCCTCGCAACCTTCTCGTAAGCCGCATCCGCAATCGCTTTGCGCTCGTCCTCATGAGTCAGATAATACTCGGTCTTCTCGATGAGATCGTCGAGTGAACGGTACATGACAATCTCACGCCCCTCCGTAAATTCCTTTGCAAGTTCCTCCTGATAATTGGTAAGCACAAATCCGTTGCATGCCATTATTTCGAGTACACGAAGTGGAATTCCGCTCTGAATCGCACGCGGCGTAACATAAACGTTAATCTTGCTGCGGTTGAATACAATCGGTGCCCTCTCCCTGAAATTAATACTTCCCATATTCCTGATTTCCGGGAACCTGTCGGTATTGGAATTCGTATAAATCTTAAAATCAAATTTTCTTGCAAGCGCCCTTACCACCGTCTTGCGCTCTTCGACCGTTATTTTACGCGCAAGGACACTTCTTACGGCAATGTCCTCACGGCTGGCAAAATAGTAATTGTTCTTGTGAGTTTCCGCTTCCTGCGCAAGAAACTCAACCATCTCACCCGTAATGCCTTTCTGAAGCACATTCTTGCCGTACGTGAACATCTTCTGCTTAATCAGATTCAGCAAATCCTGATATGTCTTCGATTCCTTCGCTTCATCGGAGATAGTGTTAAAATAATTATTAGCCGCCTCGTAAAGCGTTCCGACAAAAGAAACGTCGCTTGTGTACATCTCAAGTTCCGCATCCGAAAGCGTGCTGTCGGCACCGCTTAACAGCTTCTTGTCCGCTGCAAGCGACAGATAATGAACATTCGGAATATTGTGAGCATGAAGTTCTTCCACATGCGCCGAATCAAAAGTATAAATTCTGTTACAGGATAACTGGGCCTGATTTGAGAAAAGGCTCCATTGAGGTTCGTGAAAAAGCCACGAATAATACAGAACGCCGCTGCGGTCCGCAGCCTGCGCAAGAATCTGAAAATAGTCCACACTGAACACGGCATCACAGTGAAATGCCGTTACAAGACGTGATATCTCACTGGTAATTCTGACTCCGTTGTCTTCCGGGTCGAGGTTAAGTGTCCGCACCCAGTGCCCCAGTGTCGGCAGAGTCTCTTCAATCACATCTTCATTAAAATTTCCCCATTTAACAAATATAATTCTCATCGACAGTACCTTCCGGTCTCAAGCTTCTACCATACCAATACCATTATACTGTAAAATGTCCGTGTTTACAATCGAAGAAATTTTATATTCCAAGTTCTATATACAAAGTAAGCAGCGTCGCAACGAGTGTGGGGACCGACACCGCAACGCCGTATTTAATGAACATCAGATAATTAAATCTGACTCCGCTTTTTTTGAGGATTCCGCTCCACATGATTCCGGCAAGAGCACCCATCGGGGTAAAAAACGCACCTAAGTTGGAGCCAACTATTGCCGCATAAACATCGCCCTTGTGAGCGGCTTCGGGAGCATTTGAAAGAATTGATGAGAACAGAACGCTCATCGGTATATTGTTCATAATATTGGAAACGAGAAAAGAACTTACGCCGTATTTCATAACGGAGTTTTTACCGGAAAGATATCCGGAAACGAATTCGCCGAATCCCGATTCGTCAAGTGCAAGGACAAGAACGAACATCGAAAGAACAAACGGAATAATTTCATACGGAAGTCTTTTAATGCTTCCTTTTACCGTGTATCCGCCGTGTCCGGCAACAAGTCTGTAAAGTACGGCCAGAAACATGAGGCTGACCGCAAATCCGAGGGTGATGAGCCACATTTCGATTCCGATATATGAGGATACGGTTAAAAGAAGTACGCAGAGGGAAAGATGCGCAAGACCGATAATCATGAGTTTCTTCTCCTTAATCGGTTCTTCCTTCGATACACCTTCAATCGGTTTTTTAAGACGTTTGGCGAAGATAAGATAAAGAACGCCGAATGCCACAATTCCTCCGACAACGGTGGGAATAAACATAACCTTTAAGTATGCTGCGAAATCAATGCCGTTCGTGGTCGCAAGATAGATGTTGGTCGGATTTCCGATAATAAGCGCCATACTCCAGGTGTTGGCCGCAACGAACTCGGCGAACAGGTACGGCATCGGATCGATTTTGGCATTTTTCGCGAAATAACAGATAAACGGTGTAAATGTAAGAATGATAATATCGTTCGAGGTAAAAACGGTAAGGACACTTACCAGAAGATACAGACAGGCAAAAAGTACAAGCTGATTCGAATTTGCCTTCTCTAAAACTTTGGATGCAAGATATTTGAAAAATCCGGCTTCATCAAGAAACACGGACTGAACAGTCATCGAAAGGAACAGGACCAATACCTTAATCGGGTTAACCGCGGTATTGGCGGTGAAGCTCTCCCACACGTGCGAGAAAGGAAGGACTCCGGTAAAAAGCAGAACAAGAGCACCGGCGAAAACCGGCACCCAGTATATACTTAATGCATGACCTTTGGCCTTTACGCTGGGCTTGGTCAGTACAAGAGCAATCATTCCGATGCAGCAGCATATTGTCAGACTGAGTACAATTAACATATCCTTCTCCTTCATGTAAAAAACTTCGGATAAGCGATTTCTGTCGAAAACCGTATCTGAAGTCGTGATTCGAATCCGCACCGAATATGAATTATACACTGTGCAACGCAATATTCAATATTATTTATTTACAGTTTTTTCGTGATAAAAATACGTTTATAGAACATTTTTACCAAGGGAAAGCAGTCTGTTTCCTTATGTGCCCCGGACAGATGATTTTTATCCCCTCAAACGTCAGAAAAAGGGATCGGCTTTCGCCGACCCCTTCCGGTAGTTAATGCAATGACGATTATCCAAGTAAGGATAATACTGACTGATTTGACTGGTTAGCCTGTGCCAACATCGATGTACCTGCCTGAGCAAGGATATTGTTGTTGGAGAACTTAACCATTTCAGCTGCCATATCAGTGTCACGAATCTGGCTCTCTGCCGATGTTGTATTCTCAACTACGTTGTCGAGGTTACTAATCGTATGCTCGAGTCTGTTCTGAGTAGCACCAAGATCTGAACGCTGTTTGGAAACTTTCTCAAGAGCTGTCTTAATGCTTGCGATTGCTGTGTTAGCATCAGCTACTGTACCAACAGCTGTTGAGCTGAGGCCGAGGGTAGTTGAATCCATAGCATCGATATTAAGGGTAATGGTATCACCATTCTCTGAACCAACCTGAAGGTCTTTGTTCTTGAATCTTCCATCAAGTAACTTCTGCTCGTTGAATGTAACGCTGCCAGCGATTCTGGAAATCTCGCCCTTAAGAGCCTGTACTTCAGAGTCGATGTACTGACGGTCAGTAGTCATGTTAGTGCCGTTAGCTGACTGAACTGCAAGTTCATTCATTCGCTGTAACATATCATGTACTTCCGTTAATGCACCTTCAGCTGTCTGTACACAAGAGATACCATCCTGTGCGTTCTTAGAAGCCTGTGTAAGACCTCTAATCTGACGTCTCATCTTCTCGGAAATTGCAAGACCTGCTGCATCATCTGCTGCTCTGTTGATCTTGTATCCTGATGATAATTTCTCAGTTGACTTAGCCTGAGCCTTTGTTGTTGTGCCCAACATTCTGTTGGAATTCATTGCTGTAAGATTGTGCTGTACTACCATAATATTTTCCTCCTTGAATTTACGGTGGCATCCATGCCACTCGGTGATTGTAATCGTCCCGCCGGCCGTACGCTCCGGTAAGCAATTACAAGTTTCTTGTTGCTTACACTCTATATATCGGATGCTCTCCCGATTAGTTTATAGTTATTATAAAAAATTTTTAAAAATTTTTCAAATTCTATAATCCGGGAGACGGAAAGTGCCGTTTTATCAGCTTTTCCTGTCCATAAGCTGAGGATCCACAGTGTTAATCCGGTTCATTCTCTTATAATAATCCATGGCTGCCTTGGAACCGATCTTGCTCTGCTTGATGGTATTTTTCTCTTCCCTGAACTTATTCTCGATTAAATTCTTGTTTCTGTTCTCTTCCGTGGAAAGAGCCGTACTTTTTTCCGTTACGGAGCGAATAAGTTCCTGCATTCTCTTAATTTCGGAAGCAAAAGCTGATTTATCGCCCTCAAGAGTTTCTTTTACCCTTCCGAACAATGAGTCGAAGCCTTCGTCAAGCTTGACGATTTCGTCGATGAGTTCGCCTTTCCTGTCGACATTCGCATTAAATGCGTCCCAGTCGGTTTCGCCGGCGCTCACGATTGTTTTCTGTTCGTCCGTCAGTTCGAGAAGTTTCGTAAGGATGCCTTCCTTCTTCTCAAGGCTTTCAATCATTAACAGGATGTAATCTTTGTCCATTTATGGTCCTCCGCTTTTGTAAGGTAGATAAAAAGATTAAGGGGGAGTTAAACTCCCCCAACCTTATTTTGTTTCATAACTTCAATCCATGTATCCCTCATGGAACGCAAATGTCCCACAACCTCTTCCATAATCTCCGGGTCTTTCTTGATGTTAGCCTGAACGAGTCTGGAGAGAAGATATCTGTACACATTGTCGAAATCCTTCGATACTTCGTATCTCGTGTCAAGCGTGGCACGGAATTCGTCGATAATGCGTTGTACTTTGACGATATTGGCGTGCGCTTTCTCTATGTCTTTTTCGTTCATTGCCGTAATGGCGATGTTTCCGAATTTAATTGCGCCTTCATATAACATCAAAGTCAGTTCCGCAGGTGATGCGGTAAGAATCTTGCTGTTCTGATATTGTGCGTATGGATTATTGGTCATACTGTCGTCCCCTCAATTGTCTTAATTAGCCGAACAGAGCTGCCAGTGAATTCGTATTGGAATTCAGCTGCGACATCGCTTTCTCCATTGCGGCGAATTTCTTATAATACTTGTCTTCAGCTTCCTGAAGTTTCTTCTCCAGATCGGCTATCTTCGATGTATAGGAATTATATTCGGTCTGCATTTTCTTGTCATCGTAAACCTTATACATTGAAGAGTAATCCGTCGATCCCATCTTATCGCTCAACGAGCCGTAAAGGTTCTGTGAAAGCTTGGTAAAAAACTTGGTTACAAGTTCGGGATCTGATGCGATTGCCGCTGCAAGTTTATCTGACTTGTCGTTTGTCATCGTATCGTCTTTGTCGCCGTCGATATGATAAGCAAACTTGTCGTTCTCAGGAGCGTTGAAGTAATTCGGAGTGTTGATACCGAAATCTGACAGATAATATGTCTTGCCGTCGATTTCGATTCCCTGACTCATGGCATTCTTCATAGCCTGCATTACACCGTTCAGTGTTGAATCCTTACGAAGAAGTGAATCTTTGACTTTCTTCTCCCAGTCATCAATCTGGCTGTCGCTCATTACGTCCTTCTCTTCATCGAGAAGAGGCTCATACCCCTTGGCCGACGCTGCGTTGTAAGAAGTCGTCATTGCGTTCATCGCAGTGTTGTATTCCTTAAGGAAATCCTTAATCATATCATAGACACCCGAAGTATCCTTGTCCGTCGTAAGTGAAATGTCGTCCGATGTCATATAATTGATTGTGTATGTTGAATTGTTGATTTTAAAAGTATTGCTCGATGATTTGAATCTCGCACCGTTAAGTTCAAGTTCAGCATCTGAGCCGTCGATTTTCTTCGCGCCGGAAGCATCGCTCAAGCCAAGTTTTGCAAGTGTTTCTTCTGAACCGCCGAATGAGAAATCGTTAACTGCGCCGCATTCTTTAGCCGAAATGAAAAGTCTCTGGTTGCCTTCGTCAAAGTTGGCATTTACGCCCATGTCTTTTAACGATTTGACAAGATCTCCCATCGTCATTCCGTCGGTATAAGTAATGCTTGTTGTTTCGCCGCCTTTGGTAAAAGTAATCTCTTCTCCCTCTGCGAAGCCTAAATCCTTAAGGTCTGTTGAAGAAGTAACTTTGCTGCCGGCATTGAGCTCGCCGCCCGTAAGGTATGCCGACTTGGCCATTGAAATAATCTTGGCTGTCTGCGAACCCAAAGGAGCGTCTCCGCCCGAAGTAACAGAAAGCGCACCCGATGAAGATTTGGTCGCTATCTTTGTATAAGCGGTCGTAAATCTCATGCTTGAAAGTTTGCCTGAATATACGCTGTAAATTTTGGAGTTAAGATCTTTCCAGGCATCCTGTTTCCAGTTTAACTTAATCTGAGCTTTCTTGGCATCATTAACTTTGGTCTGTTTCGAAGAAACAAGTGCGGTAACGAGGCTGTCAGTATCCATGCCCGAATTAAGTCCAGATAATCTCATTAAATTCGATGTAGATGACATATCCGTTTACCTCCTTATCTCTTTTCGTCAACAAGGATACCTGCCATTTCCCAGGCCTTGGCAATCATGTCGAGTGTTTTCTCCGGCGGGAGTTCCTTGATAACTTTTTTGGTTTGTTTATCCACTATCTTAATGGTTATCCGGTTTGTCGCCTCATGTATACCGAACTGAACCTCTGATGTGGAAGCTTTCTTGTTGATGTCGTCAACAGCCTTACGAATCTGTTCGTTCGTAGGCTCCTTGAACTGTTTGGAATCCTGAGCGTTCTCTTCAAACGCTTCTCCCGATTTTTCAACAGCTTTCGTTACTTCATCAACCTGTGGTGTCGCCTGAATCTGACCGTCCGTGATCTCAATTCTGGTGGGCTCGGCAACCTGAACTTTCGTTACGGGTTGTGCCTGAAAAGAAGCCACACCACCAAGTGCATCAATTGTTGCCATAATATCACCTCCGTGTGATTTGAAACTGTTGTTTACGAGCATCTGCCACCCAAATAAACAAATATAAAGGTGGTTTTTCATTATCTATATCGGAAGACGGACATAATACTTTATAGCAACACAGCAATTTTATGTAATTTTTTCACTTCCAAATGCTCATTATTTTCACAAAGTCTTCGGTTTTGTCACGCATAATGCCGAGTCCGCGCGGCAAATCGGCCGCTTCGAATCTGTGAGTAATAAACATCTCGGGTGAAATATCAAAGCGTTCTTTCAATATCGGAATTGTCCGCAGCACATAATGCCAGTCGTCATCATCTTCTCCGGTAAAAGACGAATTCCACGTGCCGAGGACTGTTAACTGCCTTCGCAGAATCTTCCAGTACACAGCCTGTGAAAAGCTCATATCCGAAGCCGGATTTCCGACAAGCATCACTCTTCCGCCCGGTTTGGCGTTATCGATTACCCGACTGACCACTTCGCTTCGTCCGACGCATTCAAACGAAACATCCGCAGCCGGAATATCGTCGTTAAAATCGAAATAATTCTCTTTCGGAATTCCCAGGGACTCCGCCCTTCTCTTCTGCGATTCTTTGTTTCCGATTACATATATGTTCTCCGCGCCGACAACGGTAAGAAGAAACATTACCGTGAAAAGACCGATTGTTCCGAGTCCGTAAACCGCTGTTTTCTCACCGGCAACCGGACTGATTCGTCTCATCGCATGCGCCGCAACGCTCATCGGTTCAAGCATCGCAGCACACTCCGCGCTTACCCCTTCGGGCAACGGTAAAAGATTTTTAACCGGAACGCGGACATATTCGGCAAACCCGCCGTCGCACCTGGAACCGAGATAGCTGTATGAAGAGCACATCTCATATTTTCTTTCTTTGCAGCAGTCACACTTCATGCACGGAATAAGCGGAAAAACGCCAAGGGTTCTTCCCTCGAGTTTATGTCTTAAATCCATGGGAATATCATCCGCAAACTTAACTGCGTGTCCGGAGAATTCATGTCCCGGAATCGTAGGAAAGTGATAAGTCCCGTTCTTAAATATTCGCGGAATGTCGGAACCGCAGATTCCCGCAGCCTCCACTTTCAACAACACCTCCCCCGTTGAAAGGGAAGGTGTGTCATATTCTTCGTAATTCAATTGTCCGATATCATGCAGCACATATGCTTTCATTGATACTACCTCTGACGTCCTGTCGCTGTATATTCGGTAAAAAGATCCAGATCGGTGCGCGTCGTAACTTTAATGTTGCGCTCGTCACCGGGAATCATTGCGATTCTCATTCCGGCCAGTACAGCCGGCTCGCTTGAACCTCTTATGTTCTTAATTCTGTCCGGTAGAAGCGAAACATTCGCTCTGTAATACTTCCCGAATTCGAAAAGTTCGGGAGCCTGTCCGGCATAAAGTTCATCGCGGTTCACTAGCGAATTAATCATCTTCCCGTCCCTGCTCATATAAACCGTATCCTTCATCGGAAGCACGGGCATAACACCGTCATACCCTTCGTCCATGGCCGCAAAACAGTCGTTAATCATACTCTTCGAAAGAAGAGGTCTCGCCGCATCATGGATGAACACAATGTCCGAATCGGACGCAAATTTTCTGATTGCTTCAAGTCCGTTAAGAATTGAAAGCTGCCTTGTCTCACCGGGTTTTGCAAATCCCCTGAACTTCGCCGCCAAAGCTTCCTTTCTCTTCTCTCCGCTGATAAAAGAAGAAAGGCTCTTCGTCCTGGCGCCGAAAAGATTCACTATTTCATCCCTAATAATCTGCTCATACGACGGCTCCGCAACGATAACGACCGCACTTATGCGCTCATGTTTGAAAATCGTCTCCATGCAGTAATCAATCATCATCCTGCCGTCAATTTCCAGATACTGTTTCGGTACGGTAGCTCCGACACGATTTCCTGTGCCGCCCGAAAGAATCAGTGCTATATTCATAGTTTCCCCCCGGTTTATACCATTAACTACAGAATCTGTTTAAGAGCATCGATACCGGAAATGTCTGCAGCTTCCTTGTTTGCTTCCTGAATCTGAAGATAAACTTCTTTACGATATACGGGAACTTCCTTGGGAGCGCTGATTCCCAATTTAACCTGTTCGCCTCTTACTTCGAGAACAGTAATTTCAACATTGTTATTAATGACGATTGCTTCGTTTTTCTTCCTTGATAAAGCCAGCATACCAATCACCTACCCTTCCTTAGCAGCCTTTAAAATCTCGTAAACGGGGTACTTAACGTCAAAGTCCTCAACAATAATCTGACAAGCCTTCTTGGTCTTGGCATTGATGATAAAAGGAGCCTTGAGGTTAACGCTCATAAGTTTGATATCTTTGGGAACCGTAATGGTTGTAAGTACGAGAATGTCATCCTGACCGAATTCACCGATTCTTTTAAGCATCTCGTCATCAACAACGGGATTGTAATCGGGTTTAACAAGTAACGGATCGATAACGGGCATTGCAAATGAGGGTTCGTCTGCGCTCTGAAGCCATCTGATGCCGCCTTCCACCTGCTTGTCATCATGAATCAGTGCAAAATTCTGCATATCGGAGAATCCGATAATTCCGCCCGGGAACTGAATCATTTTCTCATCATCAACATTAATTTCCCCAAAAAGTCTTGTTGCAATTACCATAAAAAATACCTGCCTTTCTCAACAACATCATGTTGGTTAATAAAAAAATCCTTTTTACAAATAATTCAAAAGCGTCGTCTTTAACAGTTTGCCGGTAGCCGCAAGCGAAGCATCGTAAGTAAGTCCCGCGCTGCTTAACTTAACTGCCAGTTCTGCAATATCCGCTTCATCATTCTTACTTGAGAGTGAGGTAAAAGAAGCTTCCTGTGCACTCAGTCTGTTGGAAATAAGATCAAGTCTCATTCCCCTGTTACCGATTGTCGTAAGGGCTAAATTCGCTGTATCGAGATAACCCTGCATTTCGGTAATTCCGTGTTCAAATCTCTTCTCGAGAGTATCGCTTAAATATGTCTGTGCTTTCTTAGCGGCCTCAAGTTTGGTATTGACCGCATCCTGATCGTATGACGAATCACCGACCATTTTCTCAAGTTCGGCAACCGTTTTGTCAACTTCCTGCATGTTCTCAAGGAGTCTGATCATTTCGTCTACGGTACGTCCGACGCCGTGAATGTAAACCTCGTCGGCAGTCGTGTTGACTTCAAGTTTCTGATTGAAACCTACATCATATTTAATCGACTGTTTCTCCGTCTTGCCGTCCTTTGTAAGATACTCGCTGTTATATTCGATTCCTTCCTCATCGGTACATGCGAAGTAATGCTCAGGTCTTAAATCTCCTTTGTTCCACTCGGTCTTCGTATAGTTAATCATAATTTCCGAGTCTGCAGAAAGAGCATTCAGGCTTTCAAAAGCCTTCTCACCGAGAAGAATTTCTCCTGTTTCGGGAACGAAAATAAATGCATTCTCATCGTAACCGGCATAAGTCGGATCGGAAACCATTCTGTAAGGATCCGTTGTGCCGTTTAGCGAAACAGCTGTTGCGGTTCCTACCGTCGAATACTCTATATTGCCGTCCGCATCATAACCCGTGGCCACATTTATAGTCGGTGCAACGCCTTCGTCAAGTTTGTCATACGCAAGGCGAAGTCTTCTTACCTGAAAGCTTCCGATGTCCTGCGAGGTCGTTGCTGAAGTATCGTAAGTTCCCGCTCCCAGTTCCTTGACATCTTCAAGATTAACATAGGTAAAAGTATCGAGAGCTGCGGGAGAAAGCTGTTCGTTAATCGAATACGATTCTTTCATGTCCGCCTGGAACGAAAGTTTCATGTCGGTTCTGTATCCGGTAAAAATGGTACGTCCCGCATAATCCGCATCACCCGTCGCATAAACTTCGGCTCTGCCCTGACGCAGTCCTTCAAGAATCGCGTTTCTGTCGGAAGTCGTAAGCGAAGACTTCGAACCCTTCTGGAAGTATCCGACCATCTCCGTAATAACATCGACCGTCGTGCTTACGGAACTTTCCGTAAGTTCAAGCCAGTTCTCCGCATCCGGAACATTCTTGCCGTAATACTGGGAAACCTGGTTTAAATTGCTTCGAAGGCGAAGCGAACGAATCGCTACAACGGGATCGTCGGAAGGTTTGGTAACCTTCTGTCCGGTTGTCATCTGAGTATACAGCTCATCCTGCATAACTTTGTTGTTATTGATGTTATACAGTGTATTGTTCTGCATGATTTTGTTCGTAATTCTCATAAGCCACCTCCCCGGGTAAACTATACTCCGGTTTCAAGAATCAATCTGTCATATATTTCGGTAAGAACCTGAATAACTTTAGAGGACAGATTGTATGCATTTTGGAATTTAACAAGATTTACAGCTTCTTCGTCCTGATCGACACCCGAAATCGATGTTCTCTGGTTGTCGATACTGTTACCGATTGTCTCGGCGTTTAATCTGAAAGTTTCGCTTCTTTCCGCATTCAGCGCAACATCGGCGAGAATACTTTCGAGGAAATGGCCTGCCGAATTGCCTCTGTATTCGACAATGCTCATATCCGTTCTCATGTCTATAAGTTTCTCGATTACATCATATTTGTCATGGCCTGCTGCCGAATCGGTATGTGTCGCAAGTCTGTTGGCATCTTCAATCAGATCCTTGTTGATTGCGAAATTAGATGCGGTAAGAAGTCTGTAATTGATGTCACCACTCTTAATAATTCCGTCAGCCGGATCTTCATCGCCGAAAGTTGCCTGCGATGCGTCGGCAAGATTTGCGGTAAAAAGAATTCTTCCCGCTTCTCCGTATTCGTTAACCGCACCGTTCGTCGTAAGAATCTCATTAAAAGATTTGGAGAAAAGACGAACCCACTCATTGAGCTGTTCCTGATAATAAGGAATACCCTGGTACTCAACGTCCTGATTGATTGTAACACCCGCACCTTTGAGTGAATACTTGATGTCTTCTTCGTTCTCCGCTTTTAAAAGGTTGAACGTATACTGTTTGTCATTCTCCGAATATTCCCATCCGTTGTATTTGTATCTTACATTTCCGATAACAATCGTTCCTGTCGGTGTAAGTGTCGATTTATCCATTTCCATGAGATAACTGTCCGTAACATCAACAACGATTTTACCGTTTCCGTCACCGTCTTTGGTAACCGATGCAGCCGTTCCTCTGAAGTACTCTCCGTTATTACCGTCACGCATCTGAATCAGTCCGAAAAGTTCTCCGCCCATCGATGCGTTGTACATTCCGAATTCAGCACCGTTCGCCCACATAATATCGTAAAGTCCGATATTGTCCGACTGGTAAGCCTTGTTGCCGGTTTCTCTCGAAACGCATGTCAGTTCATGATAATCATCGTAATCGACAAGTGTCTGACCGCCTGCGATTCTAACAAGGAATCTGTTGGCGCCGGTAACACGGTCGGGATTGTTAACGTCGATAATCGGAGTCTCAACTGCCGTTACATCGATAATCTTCGAAAGTTTATCGACAAGAACGGTTCTCTGGTCTCTTAACTCATTGGCCATAGGTCCCGTAACTTCGATTGTGTTAATCTGCTTGTTAAGTGTTGCGATTTCTTTGGCGTATGAATTGATTTCCTCAACCTTAACTTTGATTTCCTGATTTATGTCTTCCTGAATCTTCGAAAGATCTTCGCTCATCTCGTTGAAGTATGTCGCAAGATTATTCGCAAGACCTACAAACTGTGCCTTAACCGTTGCATCTCCCGCGGACTTCTTTACTTCCGCAAGGCCCTGATACATCTCGTCAAAAACAGTGGTAAAACCTTTGATGGTTGAATCATCGAGGAAATAATCCTGAATCTGTTTGGCATAGTATTCTTTTTTGTCGTACTCGCCGAGAATCGCATTGTTGTTCCAGAATTTAACATCATAGAACTCGTTACGGATTCTCTCCACGCCGTGTACATCAACGCCCGCGCCCGCACATCCGAATGTGGTAAAAGTACGAAGTGCCGCAGCGGCAGTCTGATCGACATGCTGACGGCTGTAACCCTCGGTATCAACATTTGAAATGTTGTTGGCCGTTGTGTTAAGTGCCGCGTTGCTTGCGAGAAGACCGGTATATGCAATATTTAATCCGAAAAATTGTGATGCCATAATTTCTACCTCCCCGATTAACGGTTCCGTTTAATCCGTCCGGAAATTATCCCAGTGATGTGAGAAGATGATCGAGCATCTCCGTTACCACATTTATATATCGGCTCGATGCGTTGTAAGCATTCTGATATCTGATCATGCTTTCAAGTTCCTCATCGGTCGATACACCGATAACCTGCTGTCTTGCACTCTCCGTAGAGTCTACGGTTATCTGTTCGTTGTCTCTGTTACTCTTGTAGACCGCACCGTCGTTTGCAAGCTCTCCGACCATTCCCGCATAGAAGGAATTGATGGAAAGCTGTGTCTGCGAATCCGGATTGAGTCTGTATTCCGCCATATCGAAAACGGCTTTAAGTTTCTCTGCCGTCGTGTAATCAACGCTTCCGTCCGGTCTTGTGAATCCGGGTTTGGAAAGGTCTCCGTATCCGAGTTTGCCGGGTGTCTGTAAAAGTTCCCGGTTGATTGAAAGATTTCCAACGCTGAAAAGAGTTTCCGCTTTGGTGTAGTCTTCTTTTACATCGTCATCGGATACTTTACGCTGGAAAATCTGAAGCGGTCCGCCGTGTCCGTTCGACATATACTCGCCGTCGCCTTCGTTATAGGCTTCCTCAAGTGCTCCGTTTATTGCGGTAACAACCGAATGAACGAGTCTGTCGAATTCGGCCTGATATTTCATAATTACCGATCCCGAAACAGCTGCGTAACTCTCGGCTTCCGTCGAGATGATGTCGCCGTTTGCGTCTCTGATTGTTTCCATGTCGGTAAAGTTTGCTCTGTGATCGCCGCGCGCAAGGAACATCGATTTAAGTTTGCCGAGGTCCGTATCGAGCTGTGCCGATATGGTCTCTCCGGGTAAAAATACCGGTGCGGCATCCGTATCGTAAATCTTGTGCCCGTTGGGATCGAGTTTGAAAGGTGCGTCATCCAGCCAGAAAACATCGTAGAGGGATGTTGTCTCATCAACCTGCACCGCCATTTCACTCACACGGTCGGGACGTACAAAAACATGATCTTCAAGTTTAACCAGAACGTTTCCTTCGGGATCCGTCGAATATGAAACCTTTGCAAAAGAACTCAGTTCGTCGAGAAGTCTGTTCCTCTCGTCCTGAAGATCGTTGGCATGTTCAAAACCGCCCGTTTCGATCTTTCTTATCTGTTCGTTAAGTTCATATATTCTGTGACCGTAATCGTTGATGGTATCAACCGTGTTCTTGATTTCCATGTTAAGGTTGTCCTGGTAATTGCACATTCCCTGATAGACAGCCTGTGCATCGCTCATAAAAGCGTATGCCTTCTGCATTACGAGTCCCTGAACAACACCGCTCGACGGGTCTTTGGAGAGTTCCTGAATGGATACCCATAAGTTGTTCAGCGAATTCTCGAAAGAAGCTCCTTCAAACTCACCGAGAAGTGTCTCAAGCTCGCTCGTCGTTTCATACTGTGTTTCGTAGAAACTTAATCTTCCGTTCTCTTCTCTGTATGTTTTATCCAGGAATACATCTCTTACCTGACGAATCTGCTGATACGTTACGCCGAGACCGGTCTGCTTGTTCGCGATTCCCGTTGTATTTATGGATAAAAGATTATAATTCTTGTCTCCGAGCATCGTCTGCTGACGAACATAACCGGGTGTGTCCGCATTGGTTATATTATGACCTGTTGTATTAAGAGCACTCTGGCTTGTCTGAAGTCCGCTCTGTCCAACATATAAACTTCCCATCAACGGCATATGACACGCCTCCTTTTCTTACTGCTTGCAGTCGAATAATCCGCTGCCTGTTCCGAGAACATCTCCCGTATTGTATGCTCCCCTGTCGTAATTTGCGGTTTCGGGAGCTTTTTTAACCGCTTTGATAAGTTCCAGATCGAACTCTACCATTTCAAGTGAACTCTTTAAAAGTTCTCCGTTTCTTTCGTTAACCGTTTTCATTGATAACGCGATTTCGCGAAGTTTGTCACGTACCGACGAAAGTTTCGCCTGTTCTTCAGGTCTGTTGGCGAGCATTGTAACCAGATCCGAAAGTTTCAGTGTGTTGTAATCCTTATTGATTACATTAGCGATATCTTTCATTATTTCTTCACGCTTCCGATCGAGATTTACAACAACTGCCACTGCAGCCTGTTCGTCGTCCGTCAGTTTTGTGAGTTCTTCCAAATCGCCTTTTATGATTACCGACGTTTTCTCCTTCGAGAATTCGAGAAGTTTAACGTACTCGTCATACTGAAGATTCAAAACATCGATTAAATTCTCCATTAAACTGGCCACTGTAATATCCCCCCAAAAAACATTTTCCAAATCGAATAGGAGGGGAATCCCTCCTCTCGTCCCGCCGGCCGTGTTTCCTTATACGGCCGTGTGAAAATTAAAAAAGAGAAGTGCCTGCCTTGCGGCAAACACTTCGCTTAATTCTTACGGTACAAAACAGCCTGCTCCGATTTGTTCCTTTAATAGTAACCGGACCTTGTTATCATAACGCTTTACCGAAATTGAATCACTGCTAACCCATCATGAATTAAGCGAGTGTCTGATTGTACTTTTCCAATAACTTATCGGCAAAAGCGTCACCACTTACTTCGTAAGAACCATCCTGGATCTTGTCTCGTAATGATGAAATAACGTCTTCCCTGACATCAGGTGCTGCTGCTACTGCCTTTTTCGCAGTCTGGATATCTTTGCCCAGGCCGGAAATCTGGAGTTTATCGGAGAAGTTATTGTTGATAGCCTGACTTGCTACCTTATTTGATTTCTGTGCGCTGTACATCGGCTGCACCTGCATATAAGGTTCTATACGCATAAATCTTTCCTCCCTCCTTTATGTAGTAATCAAAGTTCTTTTTCTTTCTGTATTGTTTATCGGAAAAACTTTGAAATACTTTATAGGATTTTCTCATTTTTTGATTTTTGGTCAATTTGGTTGTAAATTGACCATATAAATGGCATAATTAGGTAAATATGTATAAAAGGAAACAACATGAAAAGAATTATGTCACCCATTTTAAAGGGTTTACTAATTTCATACGCCTTTACGGCAGTTCTGAATGCTCCTTTAAGGCCTGAATTCTTTGAGGACCGGACAGACTTTTTAACGGCCTCCGTTTACGAACTCCTCGGAAGTTACAGTTTAAGTTTCTTCCTTATCTGGATTCTTGCGGCGGGCTTTATATTTCTGTACTCCGAATATTCATCCTCTCACCGGCCGAATAATGAATCGGCACTTCCTAAGAAAAGTTTAACGGCAATTTCCGTATTTTTTGGTTTTACATCCGCACTCGGCAGATTTTATCAAACTGCCGGTTACGGGCACATCTTCTTCGGAAGTCTTGTAAACATTGCCAAAATTGCCCTTGTTTCTGCGGGATTCAGCCTTGTTTTTTATACCATATCAACAGTAATTTTGCAAATCTTTCTTCGCAAAAATTGTGATATGCACGACTCCCCCGAAACCGTACAAGTCTTTTATAAAGGTAAGGTTTTCTTAAAGTCATTTTCCGTCATGGGAATCTTTTACCTTCCTTTTCTTATACTGTCATTTCCCGGCGGGCTCTGCTATGACGGAATCGGCCAGATGGAACAGGTTTTAAACGGTGCATACACCAAGCATCATCCGCTTGCGCACACGCTTATCATGGGCGGAATAGTCAAATGCGGCGATGCGCTCGGCTCGCCCGAAGCCGGTGTGTTCGTGTACGTCTGTCTGCAGACCGTGCTCCTGATTTCGGCTTTTGCCCTGAGCATTTCCGTGCTTGCAAAACTCGGTGTAAAAGATTTGTATCTTAAGCTTCTTACCGCACTTTACTGCCTCACGCCGCTTTATACAAATCTCACAACAATGGCAATCAAGGACGTTCCGTACGGAGCGTTTGTACTTATATATGTAATTCTGCTCTGCCTTTTCATTCGGAAACCGGAGCGTGTGAAGAATCCGAAAGCGCACATTCTTTTCGTGCTCATCCAGGTCCTCGTCATTCTTATGCGTAACAACGGCCTGCCGCTTATATTCATCTCAGGCCTTGTTTCTTTTATCTTAATCTCGGTAAAAGACAAAAAGTACCGCCGCATCATCTATCCCGCGGTGCTCTTCGCCGAAGCGGTTGTTGCGGGACTTCTTGTTACCGCGCTTTTAACCGCGCTTACGGGTGCGAAAGCGGGAAGTAAAGGTGAAATTCTCTCGCTTCCGTTCCAGCAGACCGCGTATACACTTTCCGTCAATCCCGACGCTTACAGCGATGCCGAAAAAGAAGCAATCGCACGCGTGCTCGGAGATACCGAAGTAATTGCCGCGGATTACGATCCCCTGATTGCCGACACCGTCAAGATGCATTACATTACCGAGTCCGGTCTCGGTGATAATATTGCATATCTGGGAGCCTGGTTTACGGGCGGGCTTAAGCATCCCGTTTTGTATGCAAAGGCGTTTGCGGTTCACACTTACGGATGGTTCTCACCCGCTGTTTCGAATGAGATACGATACGAAGTCGATTACGGAGAAATTAAGACCGGGCTTCTTTTCCCGGGGGCCGACAAGGTGATGATTTTCCTGTACCGTTTTGCTGCGGCTTTTACCCCGCTCGGAGTTTTGGAGAACTGCGGCATTTATGTATTCGTTCTTTCACTTGTTACACTTGCGCTTATTAAGGAGAGAAGACTTGCGGATATTTCGGCGACGGTTCCGGCATGGACAAGCCTTCTCATCTGTATGGCTTCACCGTGCTTTTTCGGACATCCGAGATATGCGCTTCCGATTTTCGTATCGGTACCGTTTGTTACTCTTTTCATGTTTGCGGGTAAAAACACATCGAACCGGTAATTATGCACAGTTTCTTTTACCGATGCGAAGTTTAAGAATTGTTTGCAAGAAATTTATATAACGGAGACATTTATGAATTCTACAGTCAAAAAAACCACCCCGGAGGGCGGTAAATCATTTGGAATAAAGAATACAAATGCGGCGAAAGGTCTGGCAATCTGCCTGATGCTTTTATACCATCTTTTCGGTGCGGTTGAGTCGGCATCGAATCCCGAATGCACGTATCTGCTGCTTAATAAGGAGAGCATTCATTTCATCGCCGGCTTCGGCAACATCTGCGTGTCCGTATTCGTGTTTCTGACATCGTTCGGAATTTCAAAGGGAATTTTCGCAGATGAAAACATGACTTTGAAACAGGCATACAACAAAGCTGCGAAGAGATTTTGGAAGCTGATGGTCAGTTTCTTCATCTTCTATGTCAGCGTGCAGGCCGTGTGGTTTTGGTGCTTTGATTACACATCGCTCTACGGTCACGGATGGGAAGGGCTTATGAAAATGCTGATTGATTCCGTCGGTCTTGCAAACCTTTTCGGCACGCCCGTTCTCAATATGACATGGTGGTACATGACGCTTGCCTATGCGCTCATCTTTGCGGTTCCCGCACTTGCTTTCCTTGTGCGAAAGACCGGTCCCGCGATTCTCATAGCATCGTTTTTTGTACCGTTTATCTTCCTGCCCGGCGGGAATCCCGTCTACGGAGATTTCGGAAGATATTTTACCGTATGCATGACCGCCGTCGTGGTTTCGTATACCGGATTTTGTGACAAATTCATGGAGTGGAAACTTAACGGTGCACTCAAATGGCTGTTGGGCATTCTGCTCATGGTTATCGCCGTAATTTTACGTCAGAACCCTTATGTGCAGGACCGGCTCCTTTGGGCTTTGGATGCGCCCCTTTCACTTGTTACGGTGCTTTTCGGCGGCGCACTTTTAGGTAGCGTTCCCGTCGTCTCGAATGTCTTTTCTTTTATCGGTAAGCATTCGATGCACATCTTCTTCGTGCACACTTTCTTTTACCTGATTCTCTGGAGAAACTTCATCTTCGGTTTCCGTTACGCGGCACTGATTTTCGTGATGCTTCTCCTCGTATCTCTTGCTTATGCGGTTGCTCTCTACTATGTAAAAGAAGGTGTCCGCAAACTTGCGGGATTAATCGGTAAAAGAATCCGGAAACAAAGTTAGCATGTTGTGCTGTCCTTCAGAACAAGTTGTATTCACAGCGCCAGAAGTAACAGCAACGATGAAGTCTTAGGTAGGATTATATTCGTACAGGAAATCCGTAAAAACTGCCCGGCCGCCCGCTTCCTTCGTCGAATAAGCGAACAGAGCGAACCTCGCGCCGGTAAAATGACTTAACGCAAAGAATATCTTATGGTCGTCGCCGATTCGGTGACGGCCTTTTTCGTCAATGTAAAAATATCTTACGATATCGTTCATATCTGTAAAATCGGCTTCGATTCTTAATCGTATTCTTGGGCTGTTCAGTCTGATTTCTCCGTATATTTGCTCATCGATTCGGCTGACGTCACCTATTCGGTTCGCGGTCTCCTTATTGCGGTTTACAAGCTGAATCAGGCTGAAGCCTTCCGTATCGCGGCGGATTCCGACAAAGCCGTACGCATGCGTAAGTGTCGCCAGTCCTGCCGTGTCGCCGACATTAAGGCTGCCTGCATCCAGAGTGACCTCTGCGGCGCAAACCGGAGCCATCATTCGCTGCGTAAGCGTATTATGTGCATTGAGAATATTCCCTGCAATGCAATCCGTTGTGATTTGTAAACCGCCGTGACGGTTGCTTTTGTTTTCATTTGCACCGCCACTCTCGTTTATATTTGAACCGGCACTCTCGTATATATTTACACCGGCACTCTCATTCTTGTTTACACCGTCACTCTCGTTCTTATTTGCTTCTGCAACGGTATTTGTACACACCGCACCATCCGCATCGTTTGAGCAGTTCTCACAACCGGAAACCGTCTTGACAAATTTCAGATTCGGAACATGATTCCACTGCCACTGTTTTTTGATATTCTCAATCGGCTCACTGAAATCATCCGAGGTATAGAGCGGTTCATATTTATATCCGGGCTTCAAATCGGGAGTTTCAATCGTCGCGGGAATTCTGCCCCCGTCACCCCACACGGGAAATTCTTCGGATAAAGAAACGGGCACAATGACCGGAATTCTTCCGACAGCTCCGGAATCCCTGAACATGACGGAATACCAATTGCCTTCCGTATCGTCGACAAGACCTCCCTGCGCAACACCCATGCCTTCTCCCAGCACGTCGCATCCTTTGTACTCTCCGTCAACCGTATCGCTTACATATACCGCCTCGGTTCGTACACCGTTGTATTTCGGCCAGTGAATGAGCGTGATGACATATTTGTCTTTTATCCTGTAGAAATGTGCTCCCTCGTAACCGAGATAAACCTTCCCCGGTTCATCCTTAATAATCACTTTATCGATTCCGCCGTCTTTAGGTCCGCGAAGGTCTTTGGAAAGTTCCGTGAGCCTGATTTCCGTGTTGCCGTGCACAATGAAAACACGGCCTTCGTCGAAAAGAAGCGAACAGTCGTGATAGTAGCCTTTTATCAGCCTGTGTTCCCACGGTCCTTTGACCGAATCCGAGATATAAAGATGTGTGTCGTCGCGTCCTTTGCTTACAAATGCCACGTAGAACCTGCCTTCGTGAAACCTGAGCGTCGGCGCCCACATTCCCTGTCCGTAGCAGTTCAGACCGTTCTCAAGCCTTTCAGCGTCGTTTCCTTCTATCGAATCGAAAACGTATGACTCAATCTCCCAGTCGATCAGGTTAAAAGATTTAAGAATCACACCGCCCGGCATATAGTACATTGTCGTGCTTATCATATAGAAAGTATCTCCGACACGGATTACGTCCGGATCGGGATAATCGCATTTAAGAATCGGATTTACGCTGTTAAAATTGCTCATATATACCTCGGAAAAATTTGTTGTCTTTACTTTTGTTCCGCATCGTTTACATTTTTATTTGAAAACATCGCCCCGGTCTTTCGAGCGGAGCGATGCTTCCATACTTTTAAATATAGTTTTTAGTAAACAATATCTTTCTTTTCGATATTGAACTTGAATGTTACTTTTCCTAATGCATAAGGTGTCAGACCGGTGATGGTAATCGAACCTTTGCTCTTGCCTGAAGAAATGTTTTTACCGTATGAAACCGTAAATGCCAGATCTTCGTAGCAGGTGATATCAGTAAGTGAAGGGGTGGTTGACATCAGTGTCTGAATCTCCGAAAGAGTCTTCGCTTTCTTAACCTGCTTGATAACATTCTTATCTTCACAGAAGTAGAGATGGTAGTCAGGTGTCAGCTGTTCGCCCGAATATACCGCTTCTTCCACGAAGCATGCATAATTGGATGTATTGAACTTAAGTTCCACCGTAAACGGAATTGTAACTTCGAACGATTCGGTGTAATTCTTGCCCGTTCCCGTTACAACCGCATAAGGACGGTAAGGTTCTGCTTCATCCTTAATTTCTTCATCCATCTCATCAACCATATCACAGTATTTCTTAATATCTGCCTGTGTGTTGTTGAAATATTCAACGGTATAATCTTTACCCTTTGTAAGCTTCTTGGAACCGTCTTTAACGGTTATTGCAGGTTTGTATGCATAAGTGTCGGCTTTCTTTGCATTAAGTTTCACAAATGCGCTTGAACCTGTAATTGCTCTGCTCTTTAAGCTCTGCGGTTCAATGGTAAAAGTAAATGTCTTGCTGCCCGAGAAATTACCTTTTCCTTTGATTGTAATCTTCGGAGCCTTAACTGCATTGCTTGCGGCTACGGCTTTGTTGTTGGAATAAGATATCGTGTAATCTTTGCCGTTTGTAAGAATTCTGCCGTTGTAAATAAGAACGATTAAATCATTTGCTTTAACACCGCTCTTGCTGTAAGGAAGAGTAAGTGCATCAAGGCCTGCCGGGAATGTCACATCGGTAATCGGTGCCGCGTTAATCTTGAATGTCTTCTTAATCTTACCCGTGTATCCTGCACTTGCCTTACCTGCAAGGGTAACGGTTGCTGTACCTTTGTTAATGTTGTTCTTGTAAGAAACAGAGTAATCAACGCCTGCGACAAGTTCTCTCTCGTTAAGTGTACCCTTTGAATAGTAAAGCTTCATGTCTGAAAGAGTGATTGCTTTACCGGTATATGTCTTGGAAGTTACACCTTCAAGCTTATAATTCTTGCCTTCGATAGACTTTCCTGTGATGGCGAATGTTGCCGTCGTCGATCCGCTGTAATCACCACGACCGATGATTTCCATCGTAGCAGTACCTACTGCTTTATTATTTGTATAAACAACATAATAATCTCTGCCGTATACAAGATATTTGTTCTCATACTTGACGGTAAAACATTTATCTGCTTTGACTGTTTCGTCGGTAACAGCGCCGTCTTTTATGAGATAATATGAATCTGTTTTTTCTTTGTAGTATGCAGGTGTAAGTTTGATTGCCTTTCCACCGTCGTATTCTACCGACTGAAGTTTTTTACCGATTGTAACCGTAGCATTTGCAATCGAATATTCTTTAAGAGTTACCTTAACCGTATCGGTAATGGTACCTGTGTAATTGCCGATACCTGCAATCTCAAGAAGGAAGCTTCCGACATAGTTCTTGGGAACTTTGGCATCTTTCATTTCAGTACCCTGAGGAATGAATTTACCGTTAGCGTCTACAACTTTGATTGTCGAAAGTTTAACTGTGTAATCAGTTCCCTTTTTAAGAGTCTTGGATGCCTTAACGGATGAAAGAGGCGATATAGCGCTTGAAGGCTTGTCCATCTGTGTCTTGTAGTTTGCCTTGATTCCGTCAGCAACCTTTCCGTTGCCGAGGCTTCTCTTAAGGATGTTAAAATTAACGTTTGCTGTCTGCGTATAATTGCCTTTACCCTTAACGCTTACATAGGGAAGCGATGCATCGAATACTTCACCTGCAAGTTTACCGCCTGCGTTTGCCGATGTATTGTTGTAGAACTTAACCGTATAATCAGTGTTCTTCTTAAGAAGTTTATCCTTAAAGTAAACTTCTACGGCAGGTGAAATCTTGCTGCCTGTGTACTCATAGTCGGGAATTGCACGAATGCTGAATTCCTCGTTTCCGATTGCAGCCCACTTAGCATAAAGAGTGATGTTCGAAAGAACGATATCTTTGTCGAATTTCCATTCTGTCTTGCATTTTGCTTCCTTGTACCAGCCAAGGAATTCATAGCCTGCTTCTTCGGGATCTTCCGGTTTTTCAATGTTCGTTCCTGCGAGGCATGCGAAAATCTTATCCGGTGCTTCTCCGATACCCTGTACATCGAATGTTACATCGTATGAGTTTCTTGATTCAACAATTCTTAAAGTTCCGTTTTCGTAATTAACGGTGAAATTCTCTCCGACTTCAGCATCGGAAGGAATGATATCGTATTCGCCGATTTCTACGGGATCGGGAATATCCGGTGTCATAGTCGGCTCTTTGGTCAGTTTGATATCACTGTAGATAGCGGGTGAAACCTCATAACCGGCGTCGGGAATATTTCCTTTGGCTGCATCTTCAAGAGTAACTTCCGCATCGTTTGCTTTGATTGTAATCTCAGCAGGATTGATTTCAAATTCGTATGTGGCACCTGTTCCGTCTCCGTAATAGTACGATTTGGATTTGGAATCTTTATCTTTACCGTAAAGACCGATAATCTTAACCTTTGCGGTACCTGCGTTTACATTGTCCTCATACTCAAGTGTATAATCCTTGCCGTATGTAAGTGCAGCTTCGGGGAAAGAAACCGCAAGTTTGGGCTCGATTGCCACTCCGTCATATACAAAATTGTCGGAAAGGAATTCAACCTTAAGTCCCGAATTCTCACCGCTCACGGAGTCAACTTCGGAAATTTCACGACATACTTCAAGTTTTGCGAGCACACCCTTCTTCTCGGAATAGATATTCTTATACTCTTCCGAAGGTTTGAAGTCGAGTTTAACATCCTGCGCACCGACCTTGTTAAGTGAAAGGTTAAGGTTGGTATCGCTGCTCCAGGAATAAGTTCCGTATTCAGAAGTGGGAAGATCCACATTCTTAAGAACCATTCCGTATTTGGCTTTGATAAGAGGATTAAGAACAAGGACATCAAATGTTGCATCCTCATCATAATAGTAGAATGAATCCTTGTACTCTTTCCATGCCTCATCGGATGCGGTATCCGAAGGCTTTGCTACATCTCTGTACTGGAATTCGTGTTTCTGTAAAAGAGTAAGTGTCTGATGTTCTTCGTTACTCTTGCTGTCAAAACCTACAACCATATCCTTGTCGATTTCTTTGGTTTTGGGTGACTCGCCTTCACGATATGACTTATACTTGCCTCCCTTGACGCTCAAAGACTCACCGCGAACATATGTAGTCTTGGTAGGAAGTGTTGTGATTTTGATTGAAGGTGTATCTGCCGAGTATACAATTAAGTTTTTCTCACTCTTGAGATTTCCGAATTTGGCTCTGACTTTGGCCTTGCCTACCGCAAGAGGTTCAATAATTCCATCATACTTATGCTCGTTCTTTATGGTAAAAAATCCGTTATCTTCGTCAACTGCCGACCACTTAAGTCCTGTACGCACATACTTGGTCAAATCTTCGGAACGTTCCTTCTGCAGAGGATCCTGATATTTAACGTTAGCTTCGCATGCAAGACGGGGAGTTGTTCCGATTTTAACGAAATTAACTGATTTGGAATCAATTGTAACCGACTTGACAAAAGTATCATCAAATTTAACGGTAACAGTCTTGTTCTTAAGTGCTCCGCCTTTGCCGTATCCGATTGAAGCCGTGGATTTTCCATCCATCGAAGATGTATCTTTGTGAGCTTCCATGGCAATGCAGTATGCGAAATTACCATCTGAAGATTTATAACTTGCAACGCCGTAGAATTTCAAATCCGGATTAATCATATTGGTATAATGACCTGTTGTTCCGGAACCCTGACTTGCCCAGATATCTTTTTCTTTATAGAACTGGTCGATTGCCCCCATCATACCTGTACTGTTCCAGGCAAGATTCTCAGCCTGTGACTTAATACCTTCCGATGAAGCCAGGAAACTCCACTGAGTACCGTTAGGTCTCTTGTGATCTTTGTAAACTTTACCTTCTGCGGCACGCTGGGAAGCTACTTCCTCAAGGTCATACGACCATTTTACATTGAGATATTCCTCTTTTGTAAGACCGCACTTCTGAATTTTTCTTTTTTTATCTTTATCCGAAGGATCGAGATAATTGTTATTCCATGCTTCTTCTCTTATGGTCTTGATTTTCTCAAGAACGGTTTTGTAATCCTGTCCCTCGTAAGCTCCCTTGAACATAAGCTCAACTTCTTCGCCTGCGTCTGCGGGTTCTCCGATAAGTTCGCCATCAGCTCCGAGAACATCTTCTTCGGCAACAATAACGCCGTCATCAATGATTTCTTCATCAGAAAAATCATCTTCCTCGAAAACCGGTTCTTCTTCAGAAATTTCTTCCGATACTTCTTCAGTCTCGGTAATATCTTCGGAAATTTCCTCCTCGGAAGTTTCATCGATTTCTTCATCGTCGATAACTTCTTCGGATACTTCTTCCGTATCTTCCTCCGTTTGAATTTCTTCGTCATCTGCGTTTTCTTCCGTCAACGCATCCTCGGATGTGTTCTCTTCATCCCCGGGGATTTCGATAATCGAAGAATCTTCCGTGTCATCCGAAAGCTCTTCGATTTCGGTGACATATTCGGCTTCCGTATCATTCTCTGCGGCGAGTGCATTCACGGGAAGAAGTGTAATCACCATCAGAATCGACATGATAAAAGAAACCAGTCTCAAAGAATTCTTTCTTTTCATTTCGTTTATTCCTCTCTTCATATTTCTGCAAAAATGAATATGTTTGGTACCCGTATGCGCATTTGCACATACGCCTGTATTATAACACTATATAATGTATTTTTGAAGTGGTTTGTCCGTAAAATATTGTGGTCAAAAGAATTGAAAACACCGTCAGAATGAACAAGAAATGAGATTCATTACCGTGTGAAAGCAAACTCACGTAAAGATAACGAATCTCATTTTGTCATCCGGCCTCAGCCGGGATATTTAACTTTAAGAAAAACTTAGACAAGTTTCCACCAAAGGAATTTAATTATTCCGATACCGTATTTAATAGTTTTCTCGCCGGTATAATCACCGATACCTTTGATTTTAACGGTTGCGGTTCCTTTGTTGACATTGTTGGCGTAAGTGGAAGCATCAATTACATAATCAACGCCTCCCGTCAGTTCTTTGCCCGACTTGTCGGTAACTTTAAGATCGCTGTATGTAAGAACATTCGCTTCGCCGGTATACTTGAACTCGGTTAACACCTTAACTTTTACCGAGCTGATATCATAAGCTCTGACGATATATCTGCATGTGACAGAACCCGTGTAATTGTTTATGCCTTCAATTTTGACAGTCACTTCGGTATTCGGTTTAACCTCTGTGGTGTCAGGAGCCAAATTGGGATAGTAACCGGTAATTTTGTAATCTTTGCCGGCAACCAGTTTTTTACCGTCAGTGTCGGTAAGAACTACTTTCTTCTGTTTCCATGAATCTTTTTTACTCTTATAAACCGTATCAGCTGCATATGCGCTTACCGATTTAAGGTCCTTACTCTCAATGGTAAAAGATTTTGACTTGGTTCCGCTGTAATTGCCCTTAAAAGTAATCTTTACAGTAGGCGCGATGCTTTTACCCTTCTTGTTTGTGGCATCAGATAAGCCAATCTTGGTATTGTTGCTGTAACTTAATTTATAATCCTCAGATTCAACAAGCGTATTGTCCTTGAACTTAACAGTGGGTGCAGGCTTTGCACCGCCTTTGCTGAACTCAATCTTATCTGTGCAATCAATCTTTATGAATTCATTGTCTTCCGTTACGGCAAACGGCTTAATCTTATACTTAATTTTAGCGGTTCCGGAGTATTTGCCCATACCGGTTACAAGTGCATATGCCTCACCTGCATTAACATCGTTGAAATATTCCACCGTGTAATCGGTATCTTTTACAAGATAAGAATCCGCTACGGCCAGTTTTAATTCCGGATCGTATTTCTCACCGTTATATGTTCTCTCGGGAATTTTCTCCATCGTTTTGACCGAAGCGATTGAAGTTCCGACAATTTTAAAGGTTACGGTCTTTTCACCGACATATCCGGAATCCGGCAGGGCTGATATAATTACAGTTCCCACACCAATTTCTTTGTTGTTAAGGTATGTAAGTTTGAATTTCGTGGTATCAATAGGCTTCTTGCCGACTTTGATTTCCGGAGTTATCTCCGTTCCGGTATATTTCTGATTCGGAATTGCAGCCACTTTGAGTTTGGAAGTTAACTCTCCTTCGGTAATCGTAAATTTAAAATCAACTGAACCCGTATAATTTCCGATACCTTTGACTTTAAGGGAATATTCTCCTTTTTCCTTGTATGAAGTAACTTTTTCGCCTGTCGAATCGATGATTTCGAAATCCTTGCCGGCTTTAAGTTTTTTACCTTCAACAACAACCGAAGGATTAATTTTAATATTCTTACCTGTTTCTTTTACAATTATGTCATCAACACAACCAAGGGTTAATGCTTTGGGCAGAATGGTAAAATATTCAGTGACCGTACCGGAGTAATTGCCTTTGCCTTTAACAGTTACGGAAGGTCCGTTCCTCTTTGTCTTGGAATTAAGGGAATCTTTGTCTGCGGCATTCTTGTTGTTCTTGTATGATACGGTGTATTCTTTATCCCTTTCGAGTAACCTGCCGCCCAGCCATACTTCAAACTCGGGTTTCAATGCGGCGCCGTTATCGAAAAAACAATCATTCAGATTCTCAATATACAATAAATCCGCTTTATGAATTTTGTGACTGCATACATCACAGAATCCGTCATTGTCAGAATCCGTATGCGGTTCTGCTTCGAGTTTTGCTTTGCAATCGGAGGTGGTACGATCATTATTTTGTACGCTGTTACTGCATGCTTTCCAGTGTTCAACGTAATCAGAATTCTCTATGCAATAATCGCCTTCGCAACGGTGCGGTATTGTATGTAATTTGAAAATGGTAAAGAAAGAATTATATTCCTCTGAGGCTTCTATATAAACCGACACTGTGTATTCGGAATCCGGTTCCAAGACATCAGAACCGTCTTCAGCGCAAACAAAATATGAGTAGTCAATTTTTTCATTGGGTGAATGTTCCAGGCTGTATACTTTTTGGTCCCAAACATCCCTGATAACTATGTTAAAAGAGACATCTTCCAATGAATTGCTCGGATTAATTTCAACACGGTCTTCGATAGAGCTATCCATAATAAACCAGGAATTTCTTGTTTCGTTCTCATCGATGTCGCCCATGCCCCAATGGCCAAAGTCACGATCTTTTTTATTAATATCTATATAATTGGATTGCATGATATAGAGTTTTCCGTTTATTGTCGCCATTAAGCGGGCACACAGTTTGCCCCCCATGTATTCCACCTTTTCAACAGCATCGGCTGATATAAAGGCATTGGATCCTTTTGAAATTATATAACCCAAAGAATCATTTTCAAAACGCCACGCAATGGTAACATTCTCCCAAGCAACATCAACTTTCTTCTTCACATCAGACAAATTGGTAATATCATACGTCAGACCGTCTGAGCTTTTGGCAATTGTCAACATCAATCCTTCTACATCAAAAGGATTTCCTGACGCCATCGTAAGTTCATTACTGTAACATTTTCCGCAGTAATTACCTTTCTCAGCGTTGCCATACCCCATCACACGGATTTCTTTTCCCTCAAGATTATAGTTGAAATACAATCTTGCATCTTCACCGGGCGTCAAATATTTGCTGTCAACGTCTTTCCATTTATCGTCTTCTTTTACCTGATAGCAATATTTCAAATATTCAAACCCATAATAATTTACCGCCATAAATGTTTTGTCACCCGACTGATAAGTATTCAGGACTAATTTTTCGCTATCGACAAATTTAAAAGCAGATGAACGTGTCTCTTTCGAAACTACTACATCCCGTTCGTCGCGAATGGTAATTATCACATAATATTCAGTGTCGGGGTTGTGTTTAGAATTGGTAATATCAACACAATACGTTGAATCTTGCTTTGAAAGATGTTTTTCACCCGTTATAGTGCCTACCCAATTGTCTTCACCATTCTCAACCTTTTCCATCAATAAAATAACATATGAAAAACTACTATATGCATCTTCATCGTCATCTGCCCTAAAAGCTGATTGCGGGACCGTAAAATACACTTTATCGGGAGCTTCGCCATTAGCATGATTTCCCACATGAACGTTTTCCAGAGCTTCCAGGAAAATATTCGTATGGAGCCATTTCCAATCCGAATTAAAGTATGTGTTCTGCGAATCGCTTGCCGCCGCTTGTAACGAGTAGATTTCATTTTTCGAAAAAGAACCGTTTATTACACACTTGGGTTCTTTGCTGACCACCGTGATATCTTCGATATTTTTTCCGGACAATCTGAATATATACTCATCCGCATTTTCAACAGGATTGCAGGATACTTCCACACTGGTAGAACTTAAAGCACGAAAATCAATATCCGAAGGAGTCTCCAGACAGAGAAAATTACCCAAATACTTTTCCGGCAGACTATAAAGTACGACGGAAGAATATTCTTGTAAGCTATAGTTATATAACCCGGGTTTGTCTCCAAAGACCGCCATCCTGCGATCGGCCATAAAATCGATTTCATTCCATCCTTCTTTTACAGGAATATCCTCTCGCAGTATAGATGATTTGTACTTATATGAAAGTGGACAATAATACAATACCTTTTCCATGATGCCGCTGCTAGAAGCATAGAAATATACTTTATTGTGGTCCTCTTTACCTTCGCTTCCGTCTCCCCACATTTTCTCGGAAATTTTTATCGTACCGTTGACTTGCTCGTCAGCGATTACCTCTTCTTCAATATATTCCGAAGTTTCATTCTCTTCCGGCTTGAGGGATTCTTCTTTTACCGGATTCTCTGTTGCTTCCGTCTCGGAGATTTCCTCCACGACCGGGTTCTCCGTTACTTCCGACTCGGAGATTTCCTCTACGACCGGATTCTCAATCTCTTCTGATTCAATGATTTCATTCTCTTCGGCGGCAATCTCTTCCGAATTAATATCCGAATTGCCGTTTTCCGATGCCAGTACATCAATTCCGTTTAATGATGTAAGCATAGTTAATATCAGCATGAATGATACTATTCGGCTGATTTTTCTCATTCCTTTTCTTTTCATTTCGTACCTCCTGCGTGCCCT
>JAKSSB010000040.1 GCA_024403285.1 Lachnospiraceae bacterium
ATCCGGTATTAAAATAACTCTGAAAAAAATATAGTGCTAAATCCTAAAGACGGGAACATTATCAATGCTGATTCTTATGATGCTAAGGTTAACAGAAATATTAACGTGAACGGTTTAAACGACATCAACATTGTTAATGAGGAAGTTTCAAGAACGGTTGCAAATGTTGCAGAAGAGTCAATTCAGTAATGAATGAACAATCATTTCGCTAATATATTGTTAGTTTGAAGCAAAATAGTACAAGAAATAACGTGTAATGGGTAATATAATTACAGCATAGTTAATTAGTTGTGAAGCGCTAATTAGCAATTCCGAAAGAATTCCCCTTTTACACAAAACGAAAGATATCCGAAGCGAGAGCCTCGGATATTTTTCGTTTATGCGGAAACTTTTATATATTTGATAATTGTTTGTTCTCTTTACACGAAACGACAGTTAAAGTATAATTTCTACATAGTATTGATTGCGGGGTATAAAGGTATGCTGGAGACACTGGTTGTAATTCATTTTATTGGTGTTATTCTCACATTGGGACTTTTGCTTATCGGTATCAACATGAAGACAACCGAGAGCCAGAAGTACCTTATTCTTGTTACGACAAGTGTTGCCATTAATCTTTTCGGTTATCTGGGCGAACTTCTTTCATCTTCGATGGAAGCTGCGATTATCTGCGATAAAATTCAGCTTTTCGGACTTATCTTCATCAATACTTTCTTAATTATGTTCATATCAAAATGTTGCAATTTCAAACTGAATTTTGTGATTAAGTATGTGATTTTTTTCATAGATCTTTTCTTTGTGGTTCTTATTTATACCTATGAAAATCATTCATATTATTATTCATCGATGGAATTTGTAAAAGACGGTATCTATCCGCATCTGGTTACAAAGATGGGAACGGGAGAAATGGTTCTTTTCGGATTTAATATTATTCTTTTTGTATTCGAAATCGGAATGATTCTGAAGTATCGTTTTATCAATCGAAAGAATTCCGGAAGCAAAATATTGTTTCTTTTAATCACATATCTTTTCCCTCTTGCCGGTTTTTTATATTATATTTCCGGAATGGTGCAAAAGTATACTTTTATTCCGTTTTCGTTAAGCATGCTGCTTGCACTGATTTATTTTACCGTTATCGTATATATCTTCAGATTCTCCGATTCGGTTGAAATGGGTAAGGAAGATATTATTCAGAACATCAATGAGGGATTCCTGGTTATTGATGTCGGTAAGAATCTTCTTATGGCGAATGATATTGCGTATCGCATTTTCCCCGATCTAAAGGTGGAGAGTAAGCGTGAAGATGTCATTAATATGCTCTATTCGTACAATAAAAAGGAAATTGAAGTCGGAGACAGAATATTCGGAGTTTCTGCTGTCCCGTTCGGAGTCGGAAGATTTGATAAAGGTTTCAATATCTGGATTTTCGATAAAACGGAAGAAAGAGAGTTCACACAGAAACTTGTCGAACTCAAAGAGCAGGCGGAGGCCGCAAACCGTGCCAAATCGATTTTCCTTGCAAATATGTCCCATGAAATCCGAACTCCCATGAATGCGATCCTCGGCTCGACGGAGATTCTTTTAAGGGGAAATATCGACGATGAGGTAAAAGAACATGTTACAAGCATCAAGAGTGCGGGAAATGTTCTGATGTCCATTATTACCGATGTTCTTGATTTCTCCAAAATCGAGGCCGGTAAACAGGAAAAGCATGAGACTCTGTATAACATAGGAAATCTTTTGAAAGAGGATGTGGATCTAACGAAACGCAGACTCTGAAGACGACAGTGGATTCAAAAAATGGAATATCAAAATTGCCCATATGAACTGGAAATTCGATTCCGAGGGTTTTGAAAGGCGATGAGACGCAGGTAAGACAGATTTTCCTGAATATTCTTAACAACTCGGTTAAATATACCAGTACCGGATATGTTGCTCTTACAGTCGATTGGGAAATCGAACAAGGCCGTGCGGATATATCGGTATCCGTTGAGGATTCCGGTTTCGGTATTCCGGAGGAAAATCTCGAGAATCTTTTTGATTCGTTCCAACGTGCCGATTTAATCCGAAACAGAACAATTGAAGGTACCGGACTCGGTCTTGCGATAACGAAGAAGCTGATAGAAGGAATGGACGGCGATATTAAAGTCCAGAGTATTTACGGCGAAGGTACGGTATTCTATTTCCATATTCTTCAGGAGATAGGAAGTTACGAACCTGTCGGAAATATCGATGATTACGGCGTAATCGACGATGACGAATCGGATTCGTTTATTGCTCCGGAGGCAAAAGTACTTGCGGTCGATGACAATTCGACGAACCGTAAAGTTATCAAGGGAATTCTTGGCATGTATCAGATTGAAGCGGATACAGCCGCAAGCGGAGAAGAGTGCCTCAAACTGATTCAGTCGAAGAAATACAATCTGATATTTATGGATCAGATGATGCCGATTATGGACGGTATCGAGACTACTGCGAAGATAAGTAATCTTCCGGACAAGGAACTTAAGAATATTCCGATTATTGCCTTGACCGCAAATGCGGTTAAGGGTTCGAAGGAGATGTTTCTTTCCAAAGGATTTCAGGATTACATTTCAAAGCCGATGGATATGAGTGTCCTTGAAAGAATTCTGATCAGATATATTCCCAAAGAGTATATTACGTACGTTGACAGAAACAACCCGAATGTAACACTCGGAGAAGCCATTACAATTCCCGATGTTGATGTCGACAGAGGTATGTCCAATTACGGAAATTCCAGAAATCAGTATGTTCAGATGCTAAAGTTTATCTTTGATGACGGACCGACTCAGATGATGCGTATGAAGAGACAGATTGAAGACGCGAGAATCGGTGATTACGCATTTGAAGTTCATGCTCTCAAAGGACTTATGGACGGAATCGGAGCCGATAAATTAAGGGATATGGCCAAAGCTCAGGAAACTGCGGCAAACGCAGGCGATGAGGCAACCGTTATTGAAAATGCGGATGCACTTTTCAGGGATTATGAGATGCTCATTGCGAATATTAAGTATGTACTTACCGAAAAAGGAATACCTTTAAGCGATGTAATAGAAATTACCAAGAAATCACTTAGTGAGGAAGACTTCCGCAGTAAACTTACGGCAATTTCCTTAAGTCTTGATATGCTTGAACAAAATAAAGCTGAAACAAGAATTAAGGAAGTTCTTGAAACCGAGATGGATATTGCCGTCAGATCGGAACTTGAAGTGGCAAGACGTGAAATTAAGGAATTTGAATATGAAAATGCCAAAAAGCATATCATAAAGATACTTGGAGAATATGATGATTGACAGTGAACGAAGCAGTATCGAGGAAATAGTCCGTGAATACAAACCCGAAGTGGAAGAACTTGTAAAATTCCTTCCGTGGCTGGAGAGAAGAAGCGGAAACGAAGTCATGAGAATGTACGATCCGGGTGTGAGCGGAGCGATTACGATGGGAATCCCCGTTTACGACGGAACTCTTTTACAGTTCGTTAAATATCTCGGTCAGACTTCTTTTATGAACAGAAATTACATGTATGTATACAGAAAGTACGGAATCAGAACACCGAAGGATGAACTTCGTATCATTGCGAGAGCGGATATCGGAAGTATGGATATTCTCGGTGCGATTCTTTCCAGATACACCATTCAGGGAAGAGTCAAAGGTGCAGTCTGGAAAGAAGGCATGGACAACGGCGTGTACTTACAAACCGTTAAGAAACTTAAAGAACTGATAGAATTCTGGGATATGCCCATTGATAATCAGTGATTCTTGTTAGTGTTGCTCCTGCGACCCTGGATTTTCCTGGGCGCAGGTTTTTTGATTGCTTTTTCGGCAGGTTTTTCAACCGGGATTTCGAGCAATGTAACAGTTCTTCCGAGGGAAGTAACTTTAACACTCTTAATCTCGGAAAGCATTTTGCTGAAACGGCTGTAACCGTAATTTTTGCTGTCAAAAGTAGGATGAAGTTTGATAAGCGCCTGATTCAGGGCACCCGTATTCATCTGATTCTTCTCAACCTTGGCGAGAATGGAAATGATTTCACTCTCTATCGTGTCGAGAGGAAGTTCGTTCTCAACCAGAAAAGCCGTAACGGCACTTTCCGTAGTGGAGAGCCTGATAGAAGAGAACTGGTCGAGGACTTTGGAAACCTTGGTATAACCGTAGTTTCTGATATCGAAAGCCGGATCGTATTTCGTTATGCGGCTTCCGAGCTCTCCGATATCCATGCTTTCCGAATCGGTTCCGTTCTCCATGATGATTTTGACGATAATATTCTCGACGTTGCGAAGGGGAGTGATTGCATCCTCTTCTTTGGAATTTTCCGACTCCTCGCTTGCTTCGCTTAAATACTCGTCGGCGAGCAAATCAAGGAAGAAAAATCTTTCACAGGATACTCGGAAAGGTTCGGGAGTTTTGCTCTCGCCCATTCCGATTACCGTCATGCCGGATTCTCTCAGTCTCATAGCAAGTCTGGTAAAATCACTGTCGCTCGAAGCGAGACAGAAGCCGTCGACACTTCCCGAATAGAGAATGTCCATGGCGTCGATAATCATCGCCGAATCGGTTGAATTCTTGCCCGTTGTGTAGTTGTACTGCTGAACGGGATTGATTGAATGTGATAAAAGAGCATCTTTCCAGCTTCTGTTATTGGCTCTGGTCAGATCTCCGTAAAGTCTTTTATATGTGACGGTGCCGTATTTGGCAAGCTCGTCAAGTATGAGTTTGATGTATTTGGCGGAAATATTGTCCGCATCTATAAGTAATGCAAATTTCTTGTCTTCCATGAAACCTCCGGATTAAAAATAGTAGTATTAATGTTTCGAAGCGATTGTCACGTATCCAAACGGATGTCGTATCATGCAAAGCCCCAAACCAATTTGAATATATCACAAATAATTACTGTATAAAAGAAGATTTTTTGTGACCGTTGTGCATTGAAAACCGTTTGAAAGGTTAGTATAATATTTTTTGTGTGGGCATAAGCCCAAGTATGTTTTATGAACACATTTAAACAAATCCGGAGGAATAAGAATGAGTAAAGTAAGACGTATCTATGTTGAAAAGAAAAAAGACTTTGCCGTCAAGGCCAAGGAACTTTCAAGCGACATCAAAAACTACCTGGGAATGAACAGTGTTGAAGATGTCAGAGTTTTTATCAGATATGATGTGGAGAACATATCTGACGAGATTTTTGAGAAAGCCTGCAAAACCGTTTTCTCTGAGCCTCCGGTTGATATTCTTTATCTTGAGAACATCGATATTCCCGCAAATGCAAGAGTATTCGGTGTTGAGTTTCTTCCCGGCCAGTACGATCAGCGTGCCGATTCTGCGGTACAGTGCGTACAGTTCTTAAAGGAAGATGAGAATCCCATTATCAGAACAGCCGTAACTTACATGATTATCGGTTCGGTTACGGATGAAGAATTCGATAAGATTAAATCCTACTGCATTAACCCCGTTGATTCGAGAGAGACATCACTTGAGAAACCCGAAACACTTCAGACTGTTTTCGCAACTCCCGATGATGTTGCCATCCTGAACGGTTTCAATACAATGTCGGAAGACGATTTCAAAGCTCTGTATGAGAGTCTTTCGCTTGCAATGACATACAGAGATTTCAAATTCATCAGAGAGCATTTCTCAACCGTTGAGAAGAGAGATCCTTCCATGACGGAAGTTCGTGTTCTTGATACTTACTGGTCGGATCACTGCCGTCATACAACATTCTCCACTGAACTTGAGAATGTAACATTCGAAGACGGAGATTATAAAGAACTTCTCGAAGAGACATACAAAGATTATCTTGCAACGAGAGCAGAAATTTTCAAAGGACGCGATGACAAGTTTGTCTGCCTCATGGACCTTGCGCTTATCGCAATGAGAGCGTTGAAGAAAGCCGGCAAGCTTGACGATCAGGAGAAATCCGACGAGATTAATGCCTGCTCCATCGTTGTTCCCATTAAAGTCGATCACGGTGACGGCAACGGACCTGTTTCGGAAGAGTGGCTTATCAATTTCAAGAATGAGACTCATAACCATCCTACCGAAATCGAGCCTTTCGGTGGTGCCGCAACATGTCTCGGCGGAGCTATCAGAGATCCCCTTTCGGGAAGAACATACGTATATCAGGCTATGCGTGTGACCGGTGCCGCAGATCCCACAGTTCCCGATTCAGAGACACTTAAGGGCAAGCTTTCACAGAAGAGACTTGTAAGAGGCGCTGCAAACGGTTATTCGTCATACGGTAATCAGATTGGTCTTGCAACCGGTCTGGTTAAAGAAATATATCATCCCAATTACGTAGCCAAGAGAATGGAAATCGGTGCCGTTATAGGTGCCGCTCCCAGAAAGAACGTTATTCGTGCAACATCCGATCCCGGAGATATCATCATCCTTCTCGGCGGACGTACAGGCCGTGACGGCTGTGGCGGCGCACCAGGCTCTTCAAAGGTGCATACCGTTTCTTCAATCGAAACATGCGGTGCTGAAGTTCAGAAGGGTAATCCGCCTACGGAACGTAAGATTCAGAGACTTTTCAGACGCGGAGAAGTCAGCAAAATCATCAAGAAATGTAACGACTTCGGTGCCGGCGGTGTTTCCGTTGCAATCGGAGAACTTGCAGACGGACTTATCGTTGAACTTGATAAAGTTCCCAAGAAATACGAAGGTCTTGACGGAACGGAACTTTCAATTTCCGAATCACAGGAAAGAATGGCTGTTGTCGTAGATCCTTCAAATGTAGACGAATTCCTTAAATATGCCGATGAGGAGAACCTTGAGGCAGTATGCGTAGCTACGGTTACCGAAGAGAAGAGACTTATCCTTAAATGGAGAGGTAAGGAAATCGTTAATATTTCCAGAGCATTCCTTGATACAAACGGTGCTCATCAGACAACCGACGTATATGTTAACACTCCGTTAAAGAGTGAGAATTATTTCAACGAAATCGCAGCCAAAGGGGTAAAAGAAGCACTTGCATCGGGCGATGTCCGTAAAGCTTTTACCGAGTCTGTATACGATCTTAACACATGCTCACAGAAGGGCCTTGTAGAGAGATTTGACTCATCAATCGGTGCAGGTACGGTACTTATGCCTTACGGCGGTAAATATCAGCTTACAGAGACTCAGACGATGGTTGCAAAGGTTCCCGTTCTCGACGGCAAATCGGATGCGGTTACAATGATGAGCTACGGCTTCGATCCTTATCTTTCAAGCTGGTCACCTTATCATGGCGCAATTTATGCAGTTACGGAATCAATGGCGAAGATTGTTGCAGCCGGCGGTGATTATTCCAGGATTCGTTTCACATTCCAGGAATACTTCAGAAGAATGACGGAGAATCCGGAAAGATGGAGCCAGCCTTTCGCAGCACTCCTCGGTGCTTACAGAGCACAGATGGAATACGGACTTCCTTCAATCGGCGGTAAAGACAGTATGAGCGGTACCTTCCAGGATATCGATGTTCCGCCCACACTTGTTTCGTTTGCTGTTGTTGTGGCTTCCGATAAAGATGTTCTCACACCCGAATTCAAAGCCTGCGGCAATAAGATTGTAGCATTCAATCTTCCCAAGGATGCAAATGACGTTCCCGATTTCAAGGCTGTTATGAAACTCTTCGATGAAGTTTCGGCACTTGAGAAGAAGGGCATTATCAAATCTGCTTATGTTGCTGATTCATACGGCCTTGTACCCACATGTGCAAAGATGGCATTCGGTAACGGCCTCGGAGTTAAATTCGATGATTCACTTTCAAGCGAAGCACTTTTCAACAACAGAATCGGCACCATCGTGGCTGAAGTTCCCGCAGATAAGCTTTCCGAGATTAAATGCGCTTACGAGCTTGTCGGTGAAGTTACCGAGTCGGGATTCGCTTACAAAGATATCAACGTATCTTCCGATGATATGCTTAACTCATTCAAGTCAAAACTTGCAAAGGTATTCCCTCCGAGAGTAACGGAAGATTATGCAAAGGTAGATACAAAGCTTTATAAGGCAGACAGCATCTACGTATGCCGCAACAAAGTTGCAAAACCCCATGTATTCATTCCCGTGTTCCCCGGAACAAACTGCGAGTATGATTCAAAGGCTGCTTTTGAAAGAGCGGGCGCAACAGTTACAACGAAGATTTTCAGAAATATGACTCCGGAAGCAATCAGAGAGTCTGTTGAAGAATATGTAAAAGAAATCGAGAAAGCACAGATTATCATGTTCCCCGGCGGTTTCTCAGCCGGTGACGAACCTGACGGAAGTGCAAAGTTCTTCGCTACCGCATTCCAGAACGAAGTTCTTAAAGAAGCCGTTATGAAACTCTTAAATGAGAGAGACGGTCTTGCACTCGGTATCTGTAACGGATTCCAGGCACTTATCAAACTTGGACTTGTTCCTTTCGGTGAGATTGTGGGACAGAAGGAAGATTCACCTACACTTACATTCAATACAATTAACCGTCATATCTCCAAGATGGCTTATACCAAGGTTGTTTCCAACAAATCACCCTGGCTGGCACTTGCAGAACTCGGTGCAACTTATACTTCGCCCGCATCACACGGTGAAGGCCGTTTCGTAGCTCCCAAGGAGTGGATTGATAAGCTCTTTGCCAACGGACAGGTTGCAACACAGTATGCTGATATTAACGGTAATGTATCAATGGATGAAGAGTGGAACATCAACGGTTCATATTCATCAATCGAAGGTATTACATCACCGGACGGACGTGTTCTCGGTAAGATGGCTCATGCGGAGAGAAGAGGAGACGGTGTCGCTATCAATATTTACGGCGAGCAGGATCTCAAGATTTTCGAAGCAGGTGTTAAGTACTTCGGAAACTAATTCGGATTTAGAAGTGTTATATTAAGAAATAAGTTTATAGAAATAAATCAAAGCTGCCGGATATCCTTATCCGGCAGCTTTGTTAGCTCACGCGGCCGTATAAGGAAACATGGCCGGCGAGACGATTGTGAGTTTAATAGCTTTGTATAGTGGCTTTATGACTTTATTTTGTGAGTTCTTTTACTTAAATTTATTAATCATTTTGCTTAGTCTATTCAGACCGTCACAGAATGCATTGTATTCTGTGGCGGTTCCTTTTTCTTTGGAGTAAAGCTCTTTTTCGATATATTTGAAAAGATTCTCAAAATCCGGATACATTTCTTTTATCGCGGTATATTTCGTCAGTGAAGAACAGATGTCCATAGGGAAATTGGTTCCGGGCTTTACAATACCTTTTTTAACAAGCAGGCGAACAAAGTTATTATACTTTATGTAAACCAAATCCATGTACATTCCTTTTTTATAGAGAATTCGTTTTCGTACTGCTTCGTATATTTTCCGCCCGAAAATGAGGAAAAATCCGGCCAGAAGGATAAATGCAAGCAGTCCGAGTATCGGTCCAAACGACATTCCGGAAGATGAAATAAGTCCTTTCAGTTTAAGAAAACCGAACTGATCCTGATTTGTGGCCTGATTCTGTTCGGGACCTTCAACGTTTAAATTGAAAAGCGTGAGGTTGGCGAAGATGTTGCCGAAACCTCCGAATGCGGGAGTAGCGGCTTCTTCGAATGAAGGCGGTGTCATTTCAAAAGGAACAAATCCGTATCCTTCAAGATATATTTCTATCCATGCATGTGCGTAAGAATCGTTGACATCGACGGTAAGAACACCTTCCTCGGTAACGAAGGATTTACCACTGTGCCATTTATTATAGTCGAAGTCCACACCGGCAGCGTTCTCATCGAGGAGCGCAAGCGGTATGCAGTAGCCTTCAACGTAACGTGCGGGAATACCGAGCTCCCTTAAAAGCATTACTCCCGAAGAAGCGAAATGAGAGCAGAAACCACGCTTCTGTGTTTCAAGGAAGTAGCGGACATAGTCTTTTGACTGCGGAGTACTTCCGGGTGACATTGTATACGGATATTCGTCGAGAAAATGTGAGTAAATCGCTTTGGCGGACGAAAGTCTGTAATCGTTGATATCATCGTAGGAAGAGGGAGATTTGATTCCAAGGTTGTCATTCTCTTCGAGATATGAATCCAGAAATTCACTCAGTTCCGAAGGCACAAAAGTGCATTGATTTCTTACATAATCGTCATAATCTGCATTTTCGGATGTATAGTCTTCTCTGACAGGATATTCTTCGTAAGTAATCGGCGAAAACTCATATTCAAGGGTTTGACCGTAGAACTTGCGATTATCGGTTCCGGTCGGTACTTCGGATACATTAATCCGGCCGTTTGCATCTTCGGTAACATTTTTGATATTTTCCCGAAGTGAACGGTACGGCTGGTACAGTTTTCCCGATTCGGCGCCTTTATTCTCAACCCACATTTTACCCGATGAAACGGAGTCTTTTAAGGCATTCATGGAAGCCTTTTCGTCGAATACGTCAATCTGTTCCTGTACAAGAACGGGAATCATATTAGAGCTTTCGTCGAGTGTGTATGAGTTCTCGAACCAGGAAGAATCGTGGTACATGCTTCCCTTGAAGCTTTCGAGATAAACGGTCTGATAGGAGTATGGTGCAAATGTAACGGTAAGGTCGGTTTCGAAATCGGGACGAATCGATGAAACACCGCCGAGTCGTCCGTTACTCAGTCCGCCTACGGAACTGTATCTGTCCAGCCAGCCTGTCCAGCCGACCTGTACAAACGTTTTGATGGCATCATCCGTGTTCTCTTTAATTTTGCTTCTGCCGGGAATTTCGTCCGTGTTGAGATAGAGACCGTAAGAGAAGATGCATATAACGGCCGCAACACAAAGAGAAGCACCGAGAACAATGAAATTCAGCTTAGCATTGCTTTGGTAGGCGTAGTATTTTTTACCACGGAATTTAGCCCGTGCATATTCATGATAATTCAGTCCTTTAACCGACATCCTTGAATGTTTACTCGATTGAAGCACACCTACGCAGATGTAGCAGGAAAGAAGTGCGATAAGCGTAAACAGAGGCGGCCTGAGACCGATGTAGAGCGGAATCTCAAGCAACGGAAATGTGATTAACACGGTTTCGATGATGTTCATATAACCGGAAATCGTGATGTTTAAAAGCAGCGAAAGAAATACCGCGGCGAAAATTAACGCAATTGTTACAGTAACATATCGGTTGGTAATAGTTTCCTGTGATTCTCGCAGTGCAAGGAGTTTAAAGTGATCGGAGTATTTCTCGAACACGACGTTGATTATCGCCTGGAAACCACTGTTTGCGTACAGAAAGTACCGGACGAGTCCTATGACAAAACCGGCGAACAGAATGAAGTAGCCGATGTAGAAGATGATTTTGTTATAGTAAAAGAATGCAACATACATTGATATGAAAAGTATTGCCAGAATGACCGCAGTCCGGTTAAAAGAAATCTCAAACGGCTCAATCATTCCGAAAATTGCACCGTAGCACGCCAAAAAGACCATCAGTCCCTTCACGAGGCAGATGAGGGCACGATGATGATTTTTACCGTCGGAAATTTCACCGACACGGATTCCGTTTCGGTCAAGTTCCTTCTGATTTGCTTTTTTTTCGACAAATTTCAGCATATCCGGTTCTTTTCTCTATACTATAAGAGTCCCTTCTGAATATAAGTTGATATCCGTTCCGCATACTCCGATGACTGCTCCGTTTTTCTGACCGGAAGCATAGTAGGCTTCATGGGCAAGACCGGGAGTATCGTATAAAGGAAGATAAAAAAGGTTAACATAACAATCAAAAACGGTTTCTTCACCGTCAATTACAATATACTTAAATTCGCAAGTTTTATTATTGTAAAGGCAAACTTCAAAACGCTCTTCTCGTTTACATAACTCATCAATAATTGCTTTGAGTGTTTTGACTGTATCATCAATTTTATCCGAGGTCATTTCGGGAAGAACAACAAGCGACAAAACGCTTGTCCTGTCCATTTCTTTTACAAAAAGGTCATCCAGTTTCGCGCTCAGCTTCCAGTGAATTCTCTGAAGTCTGTCGCCGGGACGGTATTCTCTGATTTCTTTGACATCCGATGAGAGATTTCCTCTTAAATCCGGTTCGGAATACTCATCGGGGCCGTCGCCCGAAGGCGTCGCTGGCACCTTGATTCCGGTTACACTGCAGGGCAGCACGGGAACTTCGCATCTTGTATTTATTTCTTTTACAATCGAGACAAAACCAAGCAGATCATGGAATTTAATCTGCGACACCAGAATGCTCACCATACCGACTTTGGAAGTTTCAACGGGAATTTTGATTTCGGTTTTCTTCTTCGGATAGATAAAAGATTCGAGGATATGTTCATCCTTGTTCGGATAGAAAGCATTTTCTGCGGTAAATTCGGTTCTGCATCTGAGAATGGGGCAAAACGTCGGATTGTCGAACAGAAACTTGAAATTAACCGTGTTGCCGCTTTCAACATATGCAGTTGCGGCGTCGACGGTAAATTTGATTCGTGTGATGCTTCGCAAAAAGAATGGAATTGTGACTGCCGGCAGAAGGACATAAGGAAAAAGCAGAAACAAAAGATAGTTCTGCTTGAAGACAATCATTAAGAAAATCAGTATTACAAATACCGCCGCATAGAGCAGTATGTTAAGAATGTTTATTTTCATTAATTGCTTCCTTTGGGCATTCTGACAGAATCAAAAGTCTCGTTAAGTGCGTCTTTTACCGTCATTCCGGATGCCTTGGCCTTTGTTGAAAGAATGACGCGGTGGTTGGCAACAGGGTAAAAGACAGCCTTGAAATCCTCGGGGGTTACGAAATCTCTGTCTGAAATAAAAGCATGGGCTCTGGCCATTTTAAGAAGCGCGATGCTTCCTCTGGGGCTCAGACCGAGTGCGTAGAGATTGGGATCTCTCGTAGCTTCGGTAAGCGATACGGCATAATCATAGAGTGAGTCCGATGTATGAACGTCCGCAGCCTGTGCCTGAAGGGAGAGAATGTCGTTTTTCTCCAAAACGGCGTCGAGGCCTTTGATGATTTCGTGAGAGTCGCCTTTCAGAACGTCGACAGCGCTTTCGTGATTGGGATAACCCATCGAAAGTCGGATCATGAATCTGTCAAGCTGCGATTCGGGGAGCTTCTGTGTACCGGATGCACCGATAGGGTTCTGCGTCGCAATAACCATAAAAGGTTTGCCGAGCGAACGTGTCACACCGTCGACCGTAGCGTTGCCTTCCTCCATAACTTCGAGAAGTGCCGACTGCGTCTTCGGCGATGTTCTGTTGATTTCGTCGGCAAGAAAAAGATTTGTATAAACGGCGCCTTCCTTGAAGGTAAATTCGCCGGTGGCTTTATCGTACATCGAGAAGCCGACAAGGTCCGACGGAAGAACGTCCGGCGTAAACTGAATTCTTTTGTAATCGAGAGACATTACTTTGGCAAGTGCCGTGACAAGTGTTGTTTTGCCGACACCGGGAATGTCTTCGAGCAGAATATGTCCGCCGGCCAGAACCGCGCAGAGAACCTGGTCGATTACGTCATCCTTTCCGTGAATGGCTTTCTTGATGGATTCTTTCATTTTGTTGGTTTGTTCAGACATGAATCTTATCCCCTTATGAGTAAATGTTATAAATATATATCGGATAAAAGTATATGATTATTTTACACCGAAAGAGTAAAATTCGCAATTTTTTGCAAAATGTGGTACAATTTGCGGATGTGGGACTCTATAAAGAGAGACCGGTCAGACGGAGTGAAAAGTAAAGCTATGAACACTGTAAATGCGAGCGCAAAACTTGATGAAAGAATGAAAGACGGTAAAAGAAGAGGTGAGAGGCTTCTTCTTCATTCGTGCTGTGCGCCCTGCAGCAGTTACTGCCTGATGTACCTGCGTTTCTTTTACCGGATAACGGTTTACTACTACAATCCGAACATCGGCTGCGAGGCGGAATATGAGCACAGGGCTTCCGAGCAGATAAGGTTCATCGCGGAACTTAACAAAGGCAGGTTCCTTAAGCCGGACGGAACGAAATCCGAGACCGAAGCTTATGAGATTGATGTAGTCTCAGGCGACTATGAGCCGGAAGAATATCTTCGCAGGGTAAAAGGCCTGGAAGACTGCCCGGAGAGAGGCGCCAGATGCAGTATTTGTTTCGACATGCGTCTTCGTAAAACCGCGGAATACGCCAAAAAAACGGGGATTGGTCTTTTTGCGACGACGCTTACCTTAAGTCCGCTTAAGAATGCAGGTCTCATCAATGAAATCGGCTTAAAGATTGCGGAAGAAACAGGTGTTGAGTATCTGGAATCGGATTTCAAGAAAAAGAACGGATATTTGTACAGTATCCGCCTGTCGGAGCAGTTCGGTCTGTATCGCCAGGATTTCTGCGGATGCGATTTTTCGAAGCGAAAGACGCAAAGCGGTGCAAAAGACACAAAAAGCACGGAATAATGGGGACAAACATGTATAAACAGTACATTGTATCTTGCGAAAGCGTATGATACAATGTCCCTTGATAAAAGATACATTTAATAAGAAGAAAATGAAAGTGAGACAGTTATGAAGAAATTTCTTGATTTACTGAGTGAAGAAGTCGGAAAAGCTTTCGAGAAGGCAGGCTATGGTGCAGAGCTCGGAAAGGTGACGGTTTCCAACAGACCGGATCTTTGCGAATATCAGTGTAACGGAAGTCTTGCCGGAGCGAAGGCGTATCACAAGGCTCCCGTGGCTATTGCAAACGAAGTGGTAGAAATACTTAAAGAGAATCCCGCATTTTCGAAAGCGGAGGCTGTTCCGCCCGGATTCCTTAACTTAAATGTCAGCGGTGAATTCATTGCAGATTATGTCAATGAAATGGCAGCCGATGCCAAATTCGGTCTCGATATGCCGAAGGAACCGAAGCATTACATGATTGATTACGGCGGACCTAATGTTGCGAAGCCTCTTCATGTCGGACATTTGAGAAGTGCCGTAATCGGAGAGAGCGTTAAACGTATCATCAGATACATGGGACATGACTGCATCGGCGATATTCATCTTGGTGACTGGGGTCTTCAGATGGGACTTGTTATTGCGGAACTGAAGGTACGTAAACCGGAGCTTGTATATTTCGATGATTCTTTTAACGGCGAATATCCGGCTGAGGCACCTTTTACCGTGTCGGATCTTGAAGAAATTTATCCGTTCGCGAGCGCTAAGTCGAAGGAAGACGCAGCTTTCAAGGAAGAAGCAATGTTATGTACCTTTAAACTTCAGAACGGAGTTAAGGGATACAGAGCTTTATGGAACAAAATCTGTGAAGTTTCGGTAGCCGATCTTAAGAAAAACTACAATAAACTCAATGTGGAATTCGATCTTTGGAAGGGTGAGTCGGATGTTCATGACGTAATCCCCGGAATGGTCGATTATATGAAGAAGGAAGGCTATGCATACTTAAGCGACGGAGCACTTGTCGTAGATGTCAAGGAAGATACCGATACCAAGGAAATCCCTCCCTGCATGATTCTTAAATCCGACGGAGCGTCGCTTTACAATACGACAGACCTTGCAACACTTATGGTAAGAACCAAAGATTATAATCCCGATGAGATTATCTACCTTACCGACAAGCGTCAGGATCTCTATTTTGAGCAGGTATTCAGAGCCGCACGCAAGACCAAAATCGTTAAGGAAGATACGACACTTGTTCACATCGGTTTCGGTACGGTTAACGGTAAGGACGGAAAGCCTTTCAAGACCAGAGACGGCGGCGTTATGAGACTCGAATATCTGATTCGCGACATCAACGATACGATGTACGAGAAGATTCGTACCGGTCGTGACATGAACGAAGAGGAAGCACGCGAAGTCGCAGAAATCGTTGCGCTTTCCGCAATCAAGTACGGAGACCTTTCAAATCAGGCTTCCAAAGACTATATTTTCGATATTGACAGATTTACATCTTTTGAAGGAGATACCGGACCGTACCTTCTCTACACGGTTGTACGTATCAAGTCAATTCTTGCCAAATATATGGCAGAAGGCGGTATCGCAACGGGACTTAAGCTTAATGCCGATCCGAACGAGAGCGAGAAAGCTCTCATGATGAAGATAACAGGCTTTAATACAATGATGGAGACCGCACTTAACGAACTTGCTCCTCATAAGGTATGCGCATATCTTTACGATCTGGCTAATGCGTTTAACAGCTTTTACCATGAGACGAAGATTCTTACCGAAGAAGACGAGACGCGTAAAAAAGGATATATCGCATTACTTATGTTAACCAAAAACATTGCGGAAGGCTGCATGGAATGTCTTGGATTTTCCGCTCCTGAGAGAATGTAAAAACAACACGTTTCCGGGGAATATACAGTTTCCCCGGAAACTCCTTAAAGTGAAAAAGTTTTTTGCGAAAAAAGTAAAAAAAAACTTGACACTTGGGCCAGGTTTTTGTATAGTAATAAGGCAGTCGCGAATTCGACTTGGGATCTTAGCTCAGCTGGGAGAGCATCTGCCTTACAAGCAGAGGGTCATAGGT
>JAKSSB010000041.1 GCA_024403285.1 Lachnospiraceae bacterium
CGATGCAAGAACAACACATACGGCAGCATTATCTTCAAATTCAAGGTCAATCTCATCAAGTCTTCCGTCAACGCATGCTTCCATTACATCAATAATATCCGTACGCATTCTCGGAAGAACAACCTGAGTCTCGGGATCTCCGAAACGGGCATTGAATTCAAGTACCTTCGGACCGTTCGGTGTAAGCATGAGTCCGAAGAAAATAACGCCTTTAAACGCTCTGCCTTCAGCCTTCATTGCATCCACGGTCTTCTGGTAGATTTCCTTGCGGCAGAATGCATCGACTTCTTCGGTATAGAACGGTGAAGGTGAAAATGTTCCCATTCCGCCCGTATTGAGACCTTTATCTCCGTCAAGTGCTCTCTTATGATCCTGTGCGGATGTCATAATCTTAATTGTGGAACCGTCACAGAATGAAAGCACGGATACTTCACGTCCGGTCATAAATTCTTCGACAACCATTCTGTTGCCGGCAGAACCGAACTTCTTGTCTTCCATAATTTCCTTAACACCCGCAAGTGCTTCTTCCTTCGTCATGCAGATAAGAACACCTTTTCCGAGTGCAAGGCCGTCAGCCTTAAGTACAATGGGGAACGATGCCGTCTCAAGATATTTAAGAGCATCTTCCGCATTATCGAAATTCTCGTATGCTGCCGTGGGAATTCCGTATTTCTTCATAAGGTCTTTGGAAAAAGCCTTGCTGCCTTCAAGAATGGCCGCATTTGCTCTGGGACCGAATGCTTTGATTCCGGCTTCGTTAAGAACGTCTACAAGACCTCCTACAAGGGGATCGTCGGGACCTACCACCGCAAGGTCAATGCTGTTGGCAACAGCCCACTCTGCGATTTTATCGAATTCCATAACTCCGATGGGAACGCACTCGGCAACCTCAGCGATTCCGGCGTTTCCGGGAGCACAGTAAAGTTTATCAACTCTTGATGATTTGGCAATTGCACGGCAGATTGCATGCTCTCTTCCGCCGCCTCCGACAACAAGTACTCTCATTTTAAATTCCTCTCATTCGAATTAATTATGGTAAAAGAAATAACGAATTATCCAATCTTAACTTCACCGTTCGCAATCATGTTGATTTCCTGAGGCAAAATATTCCACTCAGCCTGTTCCATTACGCGGCGCTGAAGAATTTCAGGTGTATCTCCCGGCTCTGTGTAAACGGCTTTCTGAAGAATTATGGGACCGGTATCGGTACCTTCGTCAACGAAATGAACCGTTGCACCGGTAACCTTAACGCCTCTTGCGAGTGCCGCTTCATGAACCTTAAGTCCGTAATATCCCGTTCCGCAAAAAGAAGGAATAAGTGACGGATGAATATTGATAATCCTGTTACGGTATCCTGCGATAACAATTTCGGGAATTACCACAAGGAATCCTGCCAGTACAACCAGATCGGCTCCCGATTCTTCGAGACCTTTTAAAAGAGCTTTGTTGAATTCTTCTCTTGTCTCAAAAGTCTTCGGTGAAATGCATACCGCATCAATACCCGCAGCTTCGGCACGCTTTAAAGCGTATGCATTGGGATTGTTGCTTATTACACGGACAATTTCCGTATTCGAAATCACACCGGATGCAACACCGTCGATGATAGCCTGAAGGTTTGTTCCTCCGCCCGAAACACAAACAGCAATTTTTAACATAAAGTTACTCCTTTGTCTCCGCTGACAGCAGAACCTACAACGTATGCTTTCTCGCCTGCCGATTCAAGTGCTGCCATTGTAGCATCAACATCCTTGGGATCTACGCAGAGAATCATTCCGAGACCCATGTTGTATGTATTGTACATCATCTCGTCGGCAATACCGCCCTTCTTCTGAAGAAGTTTGAAGATAGCGGGAACTTCGTAGCTGTTCAAATTAATCTTGGCATTGATTCCTTCGGGAAGCATTCTGGGAATGTTCTCATAGAATCCGCCGCCGGTAATATGGCTGCAGCCCTTAACGGTAACACCCGCATTCTTAACGGCCTTAAGTGCCTTAACATAAATTCTTGTCGGTGTGATGAGTGCTTCACCGAGAGTGGTTCCGAGCTCATCATAATATGTGTCGAGACTTTCTTTGGTCATCTCGAATACTTTTCTTACAAGTGAAAATCCGTTTGAATGAACACCCGATGAAGCGATTCCGATCATTACATCGCCGTCTTTGATATTTGCACCGGTGATAAGATTCTTCTCATCAACAACACCTACCGCAAAACCTGCAAGATCGTATTCGTCTTCGGGCATAAGTCCGGGATGCTCAGCCGTTTCGCCGCCGATAAGTGCGCATTCGGACTGAATACATCCTGCAGAAACACCTTTGACGATTGCAGCAATCTTCTCGGGATAATTCTTACCGCAGGCAATATAGTCAAGGAAAAACAGAGGTTCGCCGCCTGCACAGGCAATATCGTTTACACACATGGCTACACAGTCGATACCGACGGTATCATGCTTGTCCATAAGGAAAGCGAGTTTAATCTTGGTGCCGACACCATCCGTTCCGGATACGAGTGTGGGTTTCTCCATGTCTTTGAATTTCTCCATGGAAAAAGCTCCCGAGAAACCGCCGATACCTCCGAGAACTTCGGGGCGCATTGTTTCTTTGACATACTTCTTCATCAGTTCAACCGATTTGTAACCTGCCTCAATATCAACACCAGCTGTTTTGTAATCCATCTTTTTTCCTCTTTCTTTCTGTTTATTTGTTAACCGGCCCAATAATTATTCTTAATAATTCTGATAACCGACTTCTTTAAGTCTTGCGTCTTTCTTCTGAACGCCTTCTTTTAATGAAGTCGCATAATCTTTAATTTTGCCGAGAAGTTCGGGATTTGATGTTGCAAGAATCTTGGCTGCAAGAATACCGGCATTTGCACCGCCGTTGATTGCAACCGTCGCAACGGGAATACCCGAAGGCATCTGAACGATTGAGTAAAGTGAATCCTTGCCTCCGAGAGAAGTTGTATGCATGGGAATTCCTATGACAGGCATAGGGAAGATTGCCGCACACATTCCGGGAAGATGAGCCGCCATTCCCGCACCGGCGATAATAACTTTAAAGCCCTTGCTTTCGGCGCTCTTCGCGTAGTCAAAGAAAACATCAGGTTCTCTGTGTGCCGAAATAATAGTCATTTCATACGAAATACCGAATTTGTCGAGCATTTCCGCTGCCTTAGCCATTACAGGCATATCGGAATCACTGCCCATTACTATTCCTACTTCTGCCATTTTCATTCCTCTGTTCTTTCTTATTATTTATGTATATGTGGTCTTCGCAAAAAACCACTTCTAATCATACTATCTAGTTATCCCTTCGTCAAGGGTAAAAGACATACGTTACACGGGAAGTCCGATACGAAATTCGGTGCCCTCACCAAGCACGCTGTCGACCTCGATTTTGCCCTTGTGAAGGTCCATAATCCACTTTACGATTGACAGCCCCAGGCCCGAACCCGTCCTGTCTCTTGCGGTATCGGCGCGGAAAAATCTTTCGAAGATATGATTTATATCTTCCTCGGAAATTCCGATTCCGTCATCTCTGATAACGGTCCATATAAATTCGTCGTCTTTTCGGAAATCTATCACGATCGAACCCTTGTCTTTGCCGTATTTGACGGCATTTCCGCAAATATTCATAAGAACCTGTGTGAAAAGACTCTGGTCCGCCTTAACGATTGTTCCTTCGGGAATGTTGTTCGTAATCGTAATTTCTCTTGCATCGGCTTCAAAACCGGCAACTTCCGCAACCGAATCAACCATATCGTGAAGGTCGATTTCCTCGGGTTCGAAATTGTATTTGCCCTCGTATCCTCTCGAGAGTGTAAGAAGCTGTGAAATAATTTTCGCCATCTTCTTGTTCTCCGTTCTGATTGTCTCGAGATTCTCCATAAGAATGTCGTGATTTTCGGTCATCATCGCTTCGTCGACGCAGGCCGAAATAACGGAAACCGGTGTCCTCAGTTCGTGGGAAGCATCCGAAGTAAACTGTTTCTCCCGTTTAAAAGAAACTTCAAGCTCCTCTATCATCTCGTTAAATGTTTTGGAGAGTTCACCGACTTCATCCCTTGTGTTCACGACTTCGATTCGTCTGTTCCACTCTCCGCCTTTGATATCGTTGGCCGCATTCGTAATTTCCGCAACAGGTTTTAGTGCGGCCGCGGCAAGAAATCTTGAACCGACCGCAGCCAGAATCAGGTACGCCGGAACAAGTATATAAACAAATAAAAGAATGTGTGAATAAAACTTGTTCAGATACACATTTCCGACAGCTTCGATTGTAACGTGCCTTTGCTGAAAATAGTAGCCGTCTGACATCTCCGACCAGCCCGAGCCCGAATTCTGTACGAGCCATTCGTATCCTATCTCCGTTTTAATTCCCATTCCGTTGTCGAAACTCTGGTACACAAGATCGCCGTTTTCGTCTTTTACCTTGATGTAAATTCCGTTTTTCAGATACTCGGAATTGAATTTCGTCATATCCAGTTTTATCTCATCTCCGTCGACGTAGAGGCTTTCCTTAACGTTGGCGATGGCGTCTTCCATGCTCGCCGAAAGACTTCCCTTCGTCGATACCACGAGTCCGAAATACATCGTCGGAATCAGAATAATAATTAAAAGCGCAGACAGAGCAAAAGACCAGAGCATTATCTTTGTTCTGATCTTGTGTTCATCGAGGCGTTTTCTGATTTTCGTAAAAATTTTCTTAATAAAAGATTTGAATTTGTCAAAAATTGAAATGAGTTTTTTCATTTTAACTCCATATAAACGATTTAATCCGGATTGAACCGGTCTTAAATCCGTATGTTAATTAAGCGACCGTCTCCCGCATTATTCGGGTTTGTCTTTTACCGAAATCGAATAACCGCAGCCTCTCACGGTATGGATTAACGGGTAATCGAAATCTTTGTCGATTTTGTTGCGAAGGTATCTGATGTAAACATCAACCACATTTGAGTCGTAGTCGAAATCGTAGTTCCATACATGGTCGGCAATCTGGCTTCTAGTGAGCACGTTGCCGGCATTGTGCATGAGATATTCGAGAAGAGAATACTCTTTGGAGGTAAGATCGATTTCAACGTTTCCGCGCGTAACCGTGTGGGAAGCGACATGCATCGTGAGGTCTCCGACGGAAATATCGGCCGTTCCCTCTCCCGATTTGCGTCGAATCATCGCCCTGATTCTTGCCATCAGTTCGTCAAAAGCAAAAGGCTTTGTCAGATAATCGTCCGCCCCGGCATCGAGACCTTCGACTCTGTTCGCGATGGAATCCTTGGCGGTAAGCATGATAACCGGTGCATTTTTGCCCGTCTTTCTGTACTCGGCGATAACCGAAACACCATCCCTTTTGGGAAGCATCCAGTCCATCAGGATACAGTCGTAATCGATGCTTGTAAGATAATCGAGCGCTTCCTCGCCGTCGTAACAGTCATCGACCGCGTAACCCGCTTCCGAAAGTCTTCTCGAAATAATTTTGTGTAATGAAGGATCGTCTTCAACAACAAGTATTCTCATATGTTTCTACCTCCCTGCCGGATATATTTTACCATACTTTCCTGCTTTACGGGGAGAATACTTTCGGTAAAAATCATTCATTTCCGAGCCTATCTTTGAATACCCGCGCGAAAGGGCAAGTTTGCGTCCTTCACCGGGTGCGGATTTCCTTTTTCCCAAAAGAACATCTCGCAGCGTGGATTCGAATGTGTCGTCATTGCATTTCAGTACTTCACAGCCGTCTTTTAACCAGCCTTCGTAAACCGGGATGTCTCTTACCAGAGTTTCGATTCCGCACGAAAGGGCTTCCAGAACCACAATTCCTTCGGTTTCCTCGTGGCTCATAAAAAGGAAAACATCGCTTCCGTTATATGCACCTTTGAGTTCTTCCTTTGAAACGTATCCGGCGAAAAGAACATTTTCGGGAGCACCTTTGACGGCCTCTTTAATATCTGACGGGACGAGCGAAAGATTTGTGTAACCGAACCAGATAAACTCGGTTTCGGGAAATTTGCGGGCAAGTGAAACGAACTCTTTTATACCTTTTCTTCCGATGAAATGGCCGACCGAAATCACGACTTTTTTATCGTCCGGTATATTGTATTTCTTACGAAACGCACTGCCTGCTGCCGCATCTTTGCACCAGAACGACGTATCTATTCCGTTTGAGAGCGCTTCAACCGGCTTTTTTACACCGTAGCTTCTTATGAGCCCGGCCGAATATTCCGTGGGGGTGATTATGAAATCGCCGAGCCCGTAGCAGAAGGTAATCCAGCGTTTGAAAAGCGGTGCCAGAAGATCGGAGCCCTTAAAAGAATTCTTAAAATCCTCCATTGTGGAGTGGCCGTAAGAAACGACCGTTTTGCCGAGTGCCTTTGAAAGAAGCGCTGCAATCACACTGTCCGGGAAAACCGTATTTATATGCACGATGTCCGCGCTTGCGAAATCCGACGTTTCATTGTCCGGCTCATATTCGCCGATTATCATTTTCTGATGTTCCATCGCTCTTCCGACACCCGATTTTTCAACTGTTTTTCTGAATCCTTCATATACATGTATTTTCATGATTTTTCACCCGACTGATTAGTTCTAACCCGGAAGATGCAATATAAAATAAAAGAAAAAAAAGTAAAATAAGAAAAGAAAGAGCAGAGCGTATATTAATTTTGATAACATATTTTTTTCCTCCTTGATGATTTTTGGATTACCGGCGTTTTACTTAATCCGCCTGCGCCTTTTTGTTCCGTATTTATTCCCATGTTACGGTAAAAGCGAAACAACACTTTGAATGATGAAATCGAGTCCCATGCTGTAAATTGCTATCGCTAACGGTTTGCCGAGCAGAATGATTATGACAAAAGTCCTTAACTTCATTGTTGTCGTACCGGCTAAGTAACACAGAAAATCATCGGGTGCGACCGGTGCGAAAATCGCCGTGGCGAAAAGTTTCGTGAAGCGGTTGTCCTTTTTCGTCCAGTCGTCGTACTTTCCGATAAGCTTCGATGAGAACATTTTGCACATCAGCTCGCGGCCGTACTTCTTTGCGATTAAGAACACTGCGACCGACCCGATGCAGATTCCCGTGTAATTGTATATAAACCCTTTTACCGGTCCGAAAACCGTAACTCCCACCGCACATCCGAGTGCCCCCGGAATAACCGGAAAGATGACCTGCACTATCTGTATGATGATAAAAACGACAGGTCCGATAACCGGGAATCCCGAAAAGAATTCCGTCATTTTATCCCGGTCGGTTAATAGCCCTTCCCTGTAGCACCATACGAAAAACAGAAGTGTGAGAATCAGTCCCGCGGCGGATATTATATTGCTCCTTAACTTAATCTTTTTATCATCCATAATTCACGCTGCTCTGCTTAAGCGGATTTCCTCTCTGCGTTCTCTTTACTAAGCCACCAGATTCGAATAAATTTTCTCGCAGTCGTTTACGAAAGTTTCGACTGAGTATTTCTCATAAACACTCTTTCTCGCATTTTCGCCGACCGTTTTACGAACTCTTGCATTGTTCATAAGATTGTTAAGCGTGATGATGAAATCTTCCTTTGATTCGTAGGTAAAACCGTTTCTTCCGAATTCTACAACACCGTCAAGCGCATCGTCTTTTCTGCAAAGAAGGGTAAGTCCGCTTGCCATTGCTTCCATGTAGGTAAGTCCCTGAGTTTCGCTTGTCGAAGCACTTACGAAAATGTCGCCTGCTTTGTAATAATCCGCAACTTCCTCGGGACGGATCATGCCTGTCATGATAACCCTGTCAGCCACGCCGAGACGGGCAGCTTCACTTTCGACTTCTTCCCTGTCCGGGCCGTCGCCGACGATTAAGAATCTGATGTTTCTCGTTCTCTCGTCCTGCATGAATTCAAGAATTTCCTCGATGTTTTTCTCTTTTGCGACACGTCCGACAAACGTAAGCACGCATTCGTCTTCACCGATACCGAGACGCTCTCTGATTTCACGTCTTTTACCGATATTGTCATTAATAAAACGGTCGAGTTTGATTCCGCTCGGGACAACATACATCGGTGTATGAACTTCATATCCTTCAAGCATGTCCGAAATCTTCCCGGTCGGAACGATAACGGCTTCGGTATGATCCGTAATGGTTCTGGTAAAAGATTTAACAAGCTCACGGCCGAGTCTTCTGCTCGGGCAAAAATAACTTGTGTAACTTTCGTAAACCGTATGATATGTGTGAACAATCGGGGTGTTCGTACGATGTGCGATTATTTTGGCGTAAATAAATGTTGAGAACTCGCACTGTGTGTGAATGACATCGGGTTTCCAGTCAACGATTTCATCGACGATATCTTTACCTGCTGCCATAAGAATTCTGACATTGGGATAGATGATGCCGGCGTTAACCGAACCGATATAATAGATATTTCCGACCTTCATGGAATGATGTGAATTCGAAAGAGTAAGAATTCTGACATCATGTCCGTCTTTGATAAGGCCGTCTGCAAGATTTTCAACTGATGTGACTACTCCGTTTACAGCGGGTTTATATAAATCTGTAGTAATTAAAATTCTCATTTTGTGTTCCTCCTAAATGAACAGCGATTAAATCGCTTTGTTATTTGATATTTAGGATTATGGACTCGCAAAATGAGAATTAAGTTAAAGTTAAATTAGAATTTTCTCATATTTCTTTTATGGGTAAAAGAAATATTCCCGGGGAAAAATTAATTTAAAAATCAAATGCCCTATTCAATTCTTCGCATCCTTCAAGCACAAATCTGCCTTCGACAATTACAGGGATGCGGCTTCCGTCAGCTCTGACCGCCTCTAAGAGACCGAGTTCGTCATAGGGAATCGTTATGTCGGTGTGGCACTGGAAATAAGCCTTCGAACGGTCGGTCGTGCGTAAAAGAGAAAATGAGTTTTCTTTGGCAATCATTTCCTTGCCGTCGGGATTGAACACCCTGACATCTTCTTCGAGCGAATAGCAGGTGTCACCGAATGCGAAATGAGGTCCCGTCTTCTCGGCGATGAGAATCGGCATCTTCGCTTCGATGTTGTATTTGCGTGCAACGACATAGGCCGTCGTATTCGTGCCGATTGCAAATTCTCCCATCGGAAGTGTCTCATGATGGAAAAGAATATTCTCTTCGATGTACGCGCGATTCTGTTTGTCCGCATCGGCTCCCGCATCGTCGAAATTCGAACAGGTGTAATCTTTAATCACACCGTCTTTGATTTCAAGACGTAAATTTCTGTATTCCAGTCCTTCAAGAAATACTTTGCGCACATTCAGAATTCCGTTCGTGCCTTCGAGTTTCGGTGAGGTAAAAACCTCTCCGACGGGAATGTTGACATCGGCAACGCAGTTCTCGAATTTCGTTTCTTTGTCGGGATTTTTAAGGGCTGACAGCGATACGTTTAAATCCGTTTCGTTTCCGTTCATTCCTTCGATGTGAACATACTCCGCCGTATCGAGAGTATCGATAATCGTACTCTGTATTCTCTGATAAAGAACCGCATCAAGCGTATTGATTCTCACCGTATCATCGAAAATCTTCTCGAAATCCTCTCCGATTTCCGGAACGGGGAACGCAATGATTGTGAAACTTCTCTCTTCCATGTTGATGAACTTCTGCATGATTGTTCCCTTTGCCGAAGAAAGTTCGACAACCATTTTGTTCTGTTCGTCAGTATATTTCCTGTTGGCTTTTTTGTTGACCGGTTCAAAAAGCGTCTCGCCGAAAGTCTCCATACACGCAGGTCCCGCAAAAACCGCGCACCGCTCTTCGACTGTCTTAAATGCGGCTTCGATGCATTCGATTTTGCGTGTCACCAAATGACCGTCAAGGAAATAGCCAAGGTCTTCTTTGTGATCGTAATCACACTGCCTGTTCGCCTCCGCTCCGTAATATCCGATTTTGAAATTCGAGCCGTTGAAAAGCGTATTCTCCGCTCTGTAAATCACCGGCTTAAGTCCCATTTCGGCAAACTGCCCGATTGCGGCTTTGATGATTCTCTCAAATCCCAGTCTGTATCTGATGTTGATTGTTTCTTTTTTATCGAAATTCTTCTTGGTCTGAATGAAGCCTCTCTTGAATCCGTCCGTATAGGTAAAAGCAATTTTCTCCACGAGTTCTTCAGGCAGCGAATTTACAAACTTTGCGGTGCGAAGCTCGTTCTCCGAAACGTACTCGCCGAAAAGATAGAGATACGATAAATCTCTCAGATCACTTTCTGCGATAATATCTGCCGCAAAAGAATTTTTCTCATCGAACTGTTTGGCAAATCTTCGCTCCGTCTCGATGTCGGAGTAGTCGGACAAGTACCAGTAAAGCGCGTCTTTTACCGAGTTAAATGAAGGTTCTTTTCCTTCGTCGGTAAAAGAATTCTCAAACAGTCCGTTGATTTCTAAGAACAGCTCCAGTCTTATGACAAATGCTTCCGCATCCTGCTCAAATGCAAAAGGAATGACGGCGCGCATCTCGTACGCGAGAGCGCTTAAAATGCCGCCTAAGGACTCACCGAGAGTGGCAACGGCAAAATCCGGATTCACGAAACTTTTCGCGTAATTGTCGCCAAGAATATCTTCGTAGAGACGGGTGTTTCTCTCCTTAAGTTCTTCTTCGGAAAGAAGCGGTGATTTCCCGCCGTTTGCTTTAATCTGTGCGTACACATCGCTTACATATATAAGAAAAAGAGCCGTGCTGTTGAAGTACGCTCTGAATATTCCCAGGTCTTCTTCCCTGACAAGCTCTTTTAATCGTTCGACTGCAAGTTCAATTCTTTCTTCCATACAAATCACACTCCGCTACATTGCCATAATTCCGAGGCCGAGAAGGTAAATCACAAAGAAAAGCACCAGCGAATTCACTGCGATTCCAAAATACGCCCAGAAATAGTAAACATCTTTAATCATGCGGCTCCAGACACCGAGGACAAGCCCGATTATCGAGAAAACAGCCGCGAGTATTACAGTGACGCCGTACCTTACTTCGGCGACGCCTTCGTTCTTAAATGAAAGGATTGTAACCGCGATAATTCCCGCAACAGAAATAACCCCAAGAGCGGCACTCATGACGCTCTGGGGCGGAATCTGTTTATTCGTGAATTTATATTTGGGATTGATTGCCAAGAGTATTTCCTCCGATTGTCCTTATATCCCGGTTACAAACATGAAAACCTATACGGTTTTGGCACCGTACTGCTCATAATATGCATCGATTGATGCCTTCATGGTATCGTCGATTAAAACTTCACCCTTGTATTCTTTGTTGTAGAGACACTCGACAACATCTGCCATCGTTACGATTGCTCTGGCTTCGATACCGTATTTCTCCTTGATTTCAGCAAGTGCACTCTTGTCGGAATCAAGTCCTCTTTCCATTCTGTTTAAGGAAACCATAAGTCCTTTGATTTCAACATCGCCCTGTGCCTTGATGATGGGGAAAGTTTCTTCGATTGATTTGCCGCTTGTTGTAACGTCCTCGATGATAACAACTTTGTCACCGTCTTTGATTTTGCTTCCGAGAAGAATACCTACATCGCCGTGGTCCTTGATTTCCTTACGGTTTGAGCAGTATCTGATCTCTTTGCCGTAGAGTTCGCTGTAAGCAATTGTTGTTGCTACGCTCAAGGGAATTCCCTTGTAAGCCGGTCCGAATAAAACATCAAAGTCATCGCCGAAATTGTCGTGAATGGCTTTTGCGTAATACTCACCGAGTTTCTTAAGCTGCGCACCTGTTACATATGCTCCTGCATTCATGAAAAACGGAGATTTTCTTCCGCTCTTCAATGTAAAATCTCCAAATTTCAAAACTTTGGAGTCAACCATAAATTCAATAAATTCCTGTTTGTAAGCTTCCATTTTCCGTACTCCTGTCCGTGATTAATGATTTGAATTATGCTTTTTGAGTTATGCTTTTTGAATTATGCTTTTTGAATTGTGCTTTTTGAATTATACATACTATTAGTTGTGTAAAGATAAGTCTATATAATTCTTAGTTTTTACAATTCCACACCCACCGGAACATGCCTCATTTATTTATGAAGTGCGGATGCGATATCCGCTTTCATATCAAGCACTGCCTGACGTGATGCGTCTGCATAATTAAGTGATGAGAATTTCTCGTATGCGGGATTCTGATAAGCTGCAATGATTCCTCTCGATGAGTTGATGATTGCGCCGAGTCCGTCTTTGTTAAAGAAGTGAACGAGGTCAGCACCCTTGCCACCCTGTGCTCCGTAACCGGGTACGAGGATATATGACTTCGGCATGATTTCACGAAGGATTTTACCCATTTCGGGATATGTTGCACCGACTACGGCGCCTACGTAACTGTAATCACCGCCCATGCAGTCTTCTCCCCATTTTCTTACCTGCTCACCGACTATTTCATATAAAGGCCTTCCGTCAATGATTCTGTCCTGGAACTCTCCGCTGCTGGGATTTGATGTTTTGACAAGGACGAAAATACCTTTCTTCTCTTCCTTGCAGACATCGATAAAGGGCTTGATTCCGTCTGTTCCCAAATAAGGATTTACGGTTGCGAAATCTTCGTCAAAGCCTGCGTATGTCTTGCTTCCAACGGTCACTTTGCCAAGATGAGCGGTAGCATATGCTGCCGATGTTGAGCCGATATCACCTCTTTTAACATCACCGATAACCACAAGACCTTTTTCTTTGCAGTAGTCAACCGTTTTCTTGAAAGCAATAAGTCCTTCGATGCCGAACTGCTCGTACATTGCAATCTGAGGCTTAACAGCGGGAACAAGATCGTAAACCGCATCAACGATTCCTTTGTTGTACTCAAAAATTGCTTCTCCTGCACCTTTAAGTGTCTCGCCGTACTCTTCAAAGGCTTTCTTAGTGATATGCTCCGGAATAAACTTCATCATCGGATCGAGACCGACTACAATCGGGGCATCTTTTTTAACAATTTCATCAACCAGTTTCTGAATCATTTTGAACTCCTTTTTAATGTTATTTCTTTTACGAAGAAACATATCTCCGGTAAAAAACATGATTTTTTATGAAGAAACATATCTTAGTTTAAAAATATATTTCTTTTATGAAGAAACGTATCTCCGGTCAAAAACATATTTCTGTGAGGAATGTCTTCTTCTCACCCACAATAAACCGATTAATTATATCACAGTTTTCGCCTCAAAAAAAGAGGCAAAAAGGAAGCGCCGGACTTTTCAAGCCGACGCTTATACCTTTTTGTTATTACAATTTATGCATTAACTACCGCAGAATTCTCTGCATAAAGTTTAATGTTTGAAGCATTTGTATATTTGGTTACTTTGTCTCCTTCGAGAACAACCAGAGTAGGAGCTGACATAATGCCATACTTCATTGCAAGTTCTCTGTTCTCCATTGCATTGACTACAGTATACTCCACATCCTTCAAATACTCTTTGGCAAGTTTACAATTGGGACATGTCGGTGTTACGAAAAGCATTTTCTGTGCACCGTCTGCTACGGGAGCGCTCTCAACAGGTGCCGTGTAAGCATCTTCCGAAAGAGCTTCATTTGCAACGGGCTGGCTTGCCGGAGCAGTGAATGCGTCAGTTGCAGCTTTTACCGGGTGCTTGTTGATGGAATTGTTGATATCGTACTCGGTACGATTCTTGAACTCCTGAAGTTTACCGTCGTTCCAGTTCTGGATAGGTCTGTAGTAACCGGTGATACGGCTGTAAACCTCTGTCTTTGCACCACATTCGGGACATGAATACTGCTCGCCTGCAAGATATCCGTGATCCTTACAGATTGAATATGTCGGTGACATCGTATAATAAGGAAGTTTGTAGTTCTCGGATATTGAACGAACAAGTTTGGCAGCTGCTCTCCAATCGGGAAGTTTCTCACCGAGGAATGCATGGAATACTGTTCCCGAAGTATAAAGTGTCTGAAGTTCGTCCTGTACATCAAGTGCATCATAAATATCTGTTGTGAAATCAACAGGAAGATGTGATGAATTGGTGTAGTAAGGTACATCTCCGGACTTGCCTGCAGTCTTGATGTTCGGCCAGCGCTTACGGTCATGCTTAGCCAGACGGTAAGTTGTACTCTCTGCCGGAGTTGCCTCTAAGTTGTAAAGGTCACCGTACTGCTCCTGATAATCGGAAAGTCTGTTACGCATGTGGTTCAGAACTTCTTTGGAGAATTCCTGAGTTCTCGGATCCGTCATGTCCGCGCGGAGCCAGTTTGCGTTAAGACCTACTTCGTTCATACCGATAAGTCCGATTGTTGAGAAGTGGTTATCGAAGTTTCCTAAGTAACGCTTGGTATAAGGATAAAGTCCTTCTTCAAGAAGTTTGGAGATGACGCCTCTCTTAATCTTAAGACTTCTTGCAGCGATGTCCATCATTCTGTTAAGTCTCTTGTAGAAATCATCCTTGTTAGCCGAAAGATATGCTATTCTCGGCATGTTGATTGTAACAACACCTACTGAACCGGTACTCTCGCCCGAACCGAAGAATCCGCCGGTTTTCTTACGGAGTTCACGGAGATCAAGACGAAGACGGCAGCACATTGAACGAACGTCCGAAGGCTCCATGTCCGAATTGATGTAGTTCGAGAAATAAGGTGTTCCGTATTTGGCTGTCATATCGAAAAGAAGTCTGTTATTCTCTGTCTCCGACCAGTCAAAATCTTTGGTAATCGAATATGTCGGAATAGGATACTGGAAACCTCTTCCGTTGGCATCACCGTCAATCATTGTCTCGAGGAATGCCTTATTGATCATATCCATTTCTTCTTTACAATCTTTGTAGCAGAAATCCATCTCCTTGCCGCCTACGATTGCCGGAAGCTCTGCAAGGTCATTGGGAACGGTCCAGTCAAGTGTAATATTGGTAAAAGGTGCCTGGGTTCCCCATCTTGAAGGAGTATTTACACCGTAAATAAAAGATTCGATGCATTTCTTAACTTCTTCGTATGAAAGGTTGTCTACTTTAACAAAAGGTGCAAGGTATGTATCAAATGAAGAGAATGCCTGAGCGCCTGCCCATTCGTTCTGCATGATACCGAGGAAGTTAACCATCTGGTTGCAGAGAACCGAAAGATGAGCTGCGGGTGCGGAAGTAATCTTTCCTGTAATTCCGCCGAGTCCTTCTTTGATAAGCTGCTTTAATGACCATCCAGCACAATATCCTGTTAACATTGAAAGATCATGAATATGAATATCTGCGTTTCTGTGTGCTTCTGCAATTTCTTCGTCGTAGATTTCCGACAGCCAGTAATTTGCTGTTACTGCACCTGAGTTTGAAAGAATAAGTCCTCCGACTGAATATGTAACGGTAGAATTCTCTTTAACTCGCCAGTCTTCAACTTTAACATAGCTGTTAACAACATCCTTATAGTCAAGGATGGTAGATTTCATTTCACGGAGTTTCTCACGCTGCTTTCTGTATAAGATGAAAGCCTTAGCTGCTTCAACATATCCGGACTGCTCAAGAATTTTCTCCACGCTGTCCTGAATATCCTCGACGCTGATATTGCCGTCTTTTACCTTCTCCTGAAAATCTGCGGTAACTCTGAGTGAAAGTAAATCAACAATATCGTTGTTATACTGAACGTCGGTAGCGTTGAACGCTTTCATGATTGCATCACTGATTTTGGTAAGATTAAAATCAGCCGATGTACCGTCTCGTTTGATAACTCCAAACATAAAATATTCCCTCCCTGTCGGTTCTGTTCAAATACGACATTCCTTCCCGAATGCGCTGAAATCATTGTATCATCGGCCGGTCTTTTTTGTCAACACTAAAACACAATATATTTGATTGTTTCATTTTTCACAATACAATATATTGTGGTTTTTTCAGTTTACATAATTTATGGTTTATGTCCATTTCAAGGTATATTCAGTCAGTTTTTCCTTCTTTTGAAGTGCTTTTTTTCCCTAAAAACCGCGCTTTTTGAAATGTCAATGTCAAATTGCGCCTATTTTCAATTTGCATACCACATATTGTGTTTGATTATGTTTTCTTTCAAAATTTCACCACAAATTGTTGTGTTGCATTATGCTTTCCTTCAATATTCGACCATAAATTGCCGGATTGCATTCTGTTTCTTGTATAAATTTGCTCCTGTATATTCCGAATTGAAGGCTGTCGCCGGAGAATACCACTCATGTTAAGCTGCAGGCCCGCCAATTATGGGCAAATTACCGCTAAAATCAGCTAAAGGCACGAGTTTAGCGGTAGAATGCCAGAAGTTTTCACTTGAAATTCAAGTCTGCCTACCGCTAAATTCAACGAAAGTTACGAGTTTAGCGGTAAAATGCCAGAAGTTTTCACTTGAAATTCAAGTCTGCCTA
>JAKSSB010000042.1 GCA_024403285.1 Lachnospiraceae bacterium
AACTGTGCGCAAGCTTGCCCGACGTGGAATACCTCGCGGCTGCGCGAGGCATGAATTCCAAGGGGTCCTTTCGAGCTTAGAACCGCAGCGCAGCTCGAGAGAACGCAAGTGATCCGCGGGGAACTTATCAGCGTAGCCCGAGGCAATCCATTCTGTGGAATATATGCCGAACGGGGCGGAATTTATTCGAAGTATCCTTTGTAGGTGACCTTGAGCGAGCTCTTCGGGAAAAGGTTTTCGAAGAGGTCGACGAAATAGTCGTCGGTCATGCCGGCCAGGTAGTCGACAACGAGCTGGTTTGGCTCCGTCTCGCGATAGTCGTAGCGATTTGCGTAGTACTTCGTGCTTTCGAGTATGTAGTTGACGTGGTGACGGTAGAGAAGACTGTCCGAACGCCCCTCTTTTGCCTGCCGCAAAAGTTCGTCGTAAAGGAGCTCGAACATCGGCCCGACGGTTCTGTCGTAAACTTCCGTGATCTCGTCTTTTTTGTAAATCATGGAATAGTTCTCGGATTTGGCCGCGGAAAACGCCTCGAAATACTCGTCATCCATTTTTAGGAAAGGCTCCCCGTAACTGTTCTCGATTATATTTACAATCATGTTGTTGATGATCTCCGCATTGGTCGAACCGATTGCACCGGCTGAAAACGCCTCATCTGTAATGATTCCGAGCCGCGCGGCATCCTGACGGTCCTTGCCGAGGTAGGCGATTATATCCGAAACGCGAACAACGCAACCCTCCAAAGTTGCGGGAACGAGCTTCGCATTTGCCTTCGTATCGACATAGCAGCTCTCCATCTTCGCATCGAAAAGAGCAAAATCGCTGTACGGTGCCGGCTCGTAACGCCTGCATTCCAGCTCGCCGTTGTGACAGATAATTCCGTCGAGAGTCTGCAGACTCATGTTGAGCGGAAAAATCTTGTCAAGCACGCGCGCCGAATGAATATTATGGTTAAAAAATCTGCCGGTCTGCCCGTAGTACAGTTCACTCAGTTTCGCTTCGCCCGGGTGGCCGAACGGCGTATGCCCGATATCGTGACCGAGCGCAATCGCCTCAATCAAATCGCAGTTCAGCCCAAGCATCGAGCCGATATTTCTCGCGATTCTCGATACAAGCTGCACATGGAGGGCACGCCTCGATATATCATCGTTCCTGATAAAAGAGAAAACCTGCGTTTTGTCCATGTATCGGCTGTAAAAAGGAATGTGAAGAATCTTCTCCGTATCGCGCACAAATGCCGGACGCCAGAGATTCGCTTTGTCATGGTCGGGATTTCTTCTGATTACATCCTCGTTGCGAAAAGCATACGGAGAAACCCGGCAATTTGCCCGGTCGTCTGTAATTCTCTTCTGCATTTCATCGCTCAAAACATGGTAATCAGCCATACCGCCCCTCCGCTTTCGGTCTGCTTTTGGTGCAATCGCTAATTACACCTATAAAACTCTGACAAGCTCACATATTCGCTACTGCAGTTTGAACAGCTTCGCAAAATTATCGTAAAGAATCATCCGATTCACATCATCACCCAATTCAAGATTCATAAATCTCTCATACTCTTTGGCCGGTTTCCACATCGGGAAATCACTTCCGAAGAAGAATCTCTCCGGTCCGAAGTGGTCGATGAACCGCGCCGCAGTTGTTTTATCCAGCATAAAAAGAGAACTGGAAGTATCGTAATAAACGTTATCGAGCTTCGGATTGAAAATCGACTCCGACCAGCGGCTGAATCCGCCGAAATGTGCGCCGATAATCGACAAATCCGGGAATTCCTGCGCGATTTTTACCATCTTGGAAGGTGCGGAGAAATCATATCTCGCATCGCCCATGTGGAAAAGCACAATCATCTTCCGATCCGCCATTGCGCGGTAAATCGGCATCATCGCAGGATCGTCTATGTCGAAGCGCTGCATGTCGTTATGAAACTTCACGCCGCGAAGTCCCATTGAAATCGCTCTGTCGAGCTCGTTTTCAAAATCTTCGTAATCTTTATGCATGGCTGCAAGTCCGACGAACATCGGATGCGCCTGACATTCGGCCGCGATAAAAGAATTAATGCTCTCGACCTGGGATGCCGAAACGGCCGACGAACAAACCAGGCATTTCTCGGCGCCCAGCTCCTGCTCGCTTTTGATAAGGCTCTCCGCCGAAGCATCCGAAAACATCTCTATTCCGTAGAAATTTCCTATGGATTCGCTCGCCTTCACGGCTATTTTACCGGGGAAAATATGCGCATGCGCATCAATTATTCTCATCTTTCTCCTCCGACTCTTCCGATTTTGATTTCTTCCGCGGGAAAACATCGGTAAGTCTGTTGAAATCTTCTTCTTTGTAGACGAAAAGCATGGCAACAATCAGCCAGACAAATGCTATCGAAATCGCGCTGTCCGCAACATTGAAAACCGGGAAATTAATCGCCTCAACGTAAATCATGTCAACCACGTATCCCTGGAAAAGCTCGCCGCCGCGGAAAACCCTGTCAATCAGGTTTCCGAATGCGCCGCCGATAATCAGCACTTCGATAACACGCACCTGCGCGAACTTCGCCTCCCACGGCGCCCTTATGTAATGGTATACAATTACCGCCACCGCAATAAGCGTCAGAATCACGAAAATGTACTGCGCGTTCTGAAACAGTCCCCACGCCATTCCCTGATTCTGCACGAATGTCAGCGACAAAACATTGTCGATAATCGGAACACTCTTAACCCCGCACACATCCGCAAGCGGAGTTGTAAAGGTTTCGGTAAAAGAAGCGCCGCCCAGATTACCAAGTTTCGTAATCGTCAGGAATTTTGTCCACTGATCCAGCACTATTAATAAAAAAACCCCGATTACAGGGGCCAGTATTCTGACAAGTTTTTTCATGTTGTCCTTTCTTGTTACGTATCCTTTTATAATGTTGCGTATCCTTTTATAATGCCGCGCCGGGAGGCTCCCCGGCGCTACTTCCCCTATTCTCTACAGGATATTTACATTATGCTCTGCAGCTTCCTTATAAAGCTCGTCGGGCCAGATTGATGACTGAACCTCGCCGATATGCGCTCTCTGCAGGAAAAACATACAAATTCTCGACTGGCCGATTCCGCCGCCGACGGTATAAGGTAACTTCTTCTCAAGAATTGCCTTCTGGAACGGGAAATTTGCCCTGTCTTCGCAGCCCGAAATTTTGAGCTGCTCTGCAAGCGAATCCTCATCAACACGGATTCCCATCGAGGAAAGTTCAAGCGAAATTCCAAGAATCGGATAGTAAACGAGAATGTCTCCGTTTAATTTCCAGTCATCGTAGTCGGGAGCTCTTCCGTCATGACGCTCGCCGGAAAGGAGTGCTCCACCGATCTGCATAAGAAAAACAGCACCTTTCTCTTTGGTGATAAGATTCTCTCTTTCCTTGGGAGTCTTATCGGGCCAGCGGTCCTCAAGTTCCTGAGTCGTCACAAAAGAAATCTCGGACGGAAGGAACGGATCCATAAAATGGTACTTGCCGCAGATATAGTACTCCGTCTGCTTGATTGCCATATAAATTCTGAAAACGATTTCCTTGAGTGTATCGATGTTTCTCTCGGACTTGTCGATAATTTTCTCCCAGTCCCACTGATCCACATAAATCGAATGAATGTTATCGGTATCCTCATCACGTCTGATTGCCGTCATATCTGTATAAAGGCCTTCGCCCTTGTGGAAACCGTACTCTTTAAGAGCCTGTCTTTTCCACTTGGCAAGCGAATGAACGATTTCAACTTCCGCATCGTTCTGCTCTTTAATTCCGAATCTTACGGGGCGCTCGACACCGTTTAAGTTGTCATTTAATCCGCTCTCCGGCTTAACAAAAAGCGGAGCCGAAACTCTGGTAAGATTGAGCGCATCGGCAAGCGCCACCTCGAAATAGTCTTTGACTTCCTTGATGGCTTTCTCTGTTTCTTTTATTGTCTGAGGGCTCTCATAGCCCTTGGGGAAAAATATTCTGTCCAAAATAAAAACCCTTCTCTCTAAGAAGATGCACAATGCATCACAGTCTTTAACAAACAATAATTATAACGCAAAGCCAAAATGTTGACAACACTTAAAAAAGAGCTGCACATTGCGGAGTAAATGATTTACTTATAAATTCGTGCAAAAACTTCGAAAGAACCCACAAGCTGATGAACTTTGCTCCGAACCCATAGAAGCCATAGCAAAGAAGCGTGCCGTGGATATTTTAATCCTCAGCACGCCTCTGAATTGTTTTAAACCTTTGTCACGGTAAAAACTACCAGTTTATTCTAGATTTGTTTCTCACCCATTTTGCATAAAGTTTAACATCTCCGGTTGAACCGGCTTTGATTGACGATGCTTTCTTTTTGAAGTTGGCATCCTTGTACCAGCCTGCAAAACTGTAGCCAATTCTTACGGGTGTCGGGAGTTCGATTGTAGGAGAATTAACATCGTAATAGTTTACAAACGAATCTGCTTCCGATTCGGAAACTCCGTAATAATCAATATAATAATAATCAAGTTCCCATACCGCATAAAGATTAACCGTATCAAACTTGCCGTCCTTGTAATAATTTGCAAGGAACTCGCTTCCGTCAATATCGTTCTTATTCTCAAATACGGTAAAAGAAGGTGCGGCATTCGGAACAAATGACCATCCTACAAACGTATATCCTTTGGCTTTAAACTTATTGGCTGTAAGTGTCGTTTCTTTTCCGAAGGTTACCTTCTGAGTCTTGGTTGCTGCTTTGCCTTTTACACCTTCGGGAAGGTTACTGTTAAATACAACCTTGACCGTAAGCGGTGCCCATTTGGCGTAAATCTGCTTATTTCCTGTAGTTTTCTCGTTGAAGACAGCTTTAGTTTTGAACTTCTCATCGAAGAACCAGCCCTTAAATGCGTAACCGGGGCGAACAGGTGTAGGAAGTGTGTATGTTTCTCCGATAGGATAGGTACACGGTACAACACCGTTATTCTCCGAACCGGCACTAAATCCTCCGGCTGCAAATTCCTCCTTCGATATTACGTTACCGCCGTTAATGTAGAAACTTGCTGTATATCTGTTCAACCATACGGGAGAAAGATTAAGCACAAGTTTGCCGTCCTCTTTCTTTAAGTTATCACCATTAGGGTAAGATACTTTTGAAGCATCTTCAAATGCAACAGAGAAGGGCGAATCGGGAGGTAAGGTCTCCGAAGAAGCTGCGGGAGTGTATTTCCAGCCTGCAAACGAATAACCTTCCTTAACATAAGTACACTTAGGAAGCTTAACGGGTTTTGCAAAATTAGCTTCAATACTCTTCATTGCAGCAGTTCCTGTCTGACCGTCGTCATGGAATACTATCGTATACTTTGCATCCCATTTTGCATACAGCTCTTTATCTCCGTAGGTTTTCTCATTGAAAACTGCCTTAGTGGTAAACTCCTCATCAAAGTACCAGCCCTTGAATTCAAATCCGTCACGCATAGGTGTAATGGTAATGATTTCCGGTTTTACACCGTATTCATATGTAGCGGTCCCAACTCCCTTATTTTTGAGATCAGGATATCTGTACACAGTAATTTCGTATTTACCGGATTCGGAATCTTCTTCCCAAATTGCATACAGTGTAAGAGATGCTTTGTTCTTCGTCGGTACTTTTTCTGCCTCATTCGAAGCTTTGAAATTATATCCGGCGGAATAAACCTTTTCACTGTCTTTTGATAAAGCCCAGCCTTTAAAACGATATCCGGGTTTTACGAAATCGCACTCGGGTAAAAGAGCATTTGTGGCACAAAGTGCGTTGACGGAAGGTACTTTACCCGCAATTGCCCCGTTTCCGTCAAACTTAAGGGTATACTTAATCTCTGTCCAGTGAGCGAATAAATAGTAATCCGTTGTACTGTTCTTTGCTATTTTGGTAATTTTTTTACCGGTCTGAGAATCGTACCAGCCTTCAAACTTAAAGCCCGGTCTTATAGGTGTCGGAAGTTTAATCTGCTTACCGTATTCATAGTTGGTATAAGTACACAAATCTGCATTTGCGTATCCGAAGAATCCGGCGCCAATAACAGTTTTTTCATCCAGAAACGGTGCGGCTGGTGTAGCTGCCTGCGCCGTGCTTCGTCATGAGGAATTCCTTCCGCCATACGGGATGAAGCGTAATCGACGGAGTATTATACAGACTTTCTTCCGTCGGTTCTATCAGATTCATTACAACCTGTTTGTCGGTATACATTACTTCCGTATCATCGGGATAGAGACTCCATCCGACAAATGCATAACCGGGACGCTTTAAGGTATTTGCAGGAATCTTCTCCTCACTTCCGAAGCTTACAGTCCGATCCTTCATTGTACCTTTTACATCGGCAGAATCTTTGGCAAATCTGATCGTATATGTGGCGGGAATCCACTTGGCGTAAAGAGTTAAATTACCCTTTGTTCCTGGTTCTATTCCCCAACCTATATATGATTTAGCCGTAAAAGAAGGAGATGTGTACCAGCCGTCAAAGAAATATCCTAATTTTCCGTCATTGAATGGTTCGGGGATAACAGCACCGTTTGTCGTTCCGTATCTTGTCGGTGCATCCTGAGGAACACTTCCGCCCATTGCATTGTAGGAAATACTGTAGTAATTCTCCCCTGCTTTCGCATAGAGCTTGCCTTCTTTGATTTCAGGAACCATGTCTTCCGAAGCATAACCGAATACGAACTTGTCTGCAGCGGAATTTGTGGAAAGAATCGGTGTATTCTCAGGGAATTCTCTCCATTCGGAATCTCCCCATTCCATATCCATAACCCAACAGTAACACAAATTGAGAGGTTGACTTCCCTTCACCGTGTTAATGGTAATATCCGGTTCAAACTCACCGTATCCAAAGTACTGAATTTCACTGTAATTATCATTTACCTCGATTGTATCGATTTTAAATTGCGTACCTTCAACATAATCATCAAAATAAAGACATGAATTATCAAGTACAACTTTCTCAATATCACATGCTGCAATCGCGATGGTAGAATAATTTTTAACAGTTACCGTACCGTCATCGCCGGCAATTGACTTAATGTTGATAATCATGCGATCAAATGTTATATCCTTAGCATTCAGATCTACATCAACGGCGTCATTGTAATTCTGATATGTATACGCATCCTTGTCGTATGTGGTAAGCGTTACTCCGTTTCCGAGACTATCAAAGAATTCCTGACTGAGAGGCGCTCCGTAACATAATTCAACCGTTATATTGTCACGATTCTTCACAGCAGCGGTGACATCATCAAGTGTCTTATATTGTTCTCCATCGATAACATAGAAGAATGCATCATCAGCGTTTGCGATAAAAGAAACACTCTTTTCATCTTTTTGAATCGAAACCGGAATATTGTAACCGTCGACCATATACCCCAAAGAAATGAAGTTGTCAGGTTTGTCCGTTTCTTTTACTTCGAAGTATTTACATTCCAATTCGTCAAAGCCACATCCTGTCACGCAGATTTTAGCATTACTGCCTACCTTAGCATGGTTAAAAGAAATAATCCCCTGGTATTGATTATCTTCTTCATCTGTTTGCAAATTGCAAGCAAATGAACACATTGCCTCCTCATCAGAAGCGGAGAATTCAGCATTCTCGACAGTCAGTGTGTTGTATGTGTAAAGATACGGAGCATCCTTAATTATAAGTGACTTAATATCTGTAACACCGTTAAAAGTAACTCCACAGGGATATGAAGAAAGCGAAAGAGTCGACAGACTCGTCTTGCCGAAAAACTCTACATAAACACCTTTCAAATCTTCTCCGTCAATAAAATAAAGAGGAGTGTCTGTATCAATATCATTAAAATACCACGAAGGGGAATATTCCTGCCAGTAAGTAGCCTTACTGAAATCAAAGGTTACTTTTTTGGCTTTTGCCGGAATGGCATTTATCTCCATAAAATCGGGAGCTTCAAGGGGCGTAATTGTATATGAATATGCCTTTGTCTGCGAATTCATCCAGTTATAAGCTTCATCATAAGAAGCGAATTTCTTCGTTCCCTTGTCATACTTAACCGAAAAGAGCGAATCCTCTTTTGTGTTGGGGACTAAGACAATTTTGCCGTTCTTAAGAGAAGGAACATAATCAAAATAATCACTGTCTATTGCGATTACTTTTTTCAGACCGGATTTGGCTTCGCCGAGTTCCGTGTTTTCAGGAAGGGAACTCCATCCTTCGGAATCGGTATTGGCACATATTCTAAGTTCTCCGTTCGGAGAAACGAGCTTATCAACAGCAAATTTACCAAACTCGGTTTCTCCTATGGTATTGTTGTAACATCCCCAGTAGCGAAATATCGTATCTGAAGAAATAGTCATTTCTTTGCAGTTCAGATTTGACATATTTGAAAATGAAACTTCAGTTCTACCGATGTTTAGTTTATCGATTTTTGAATAGTATCCTGCTTCAAAAAATTCAACATCATCAAATAATCTGACTTCGGAATAGGAAATATTCTTGTTGCCTTCGACACCTGCATATTTAGACTTCATAAAATAAATGGGGTATTCGATTTTACGCTCTTCCGGATCACTGTACAGTGAAACGTATATGCCGGTGTTTTCAACCTTTGAATATAACGACAAACCTCCGCAGGTTAGGGGCAAATCCCTAACACTGACATAAACCCAATCGTCATCACCCAAATATGATTCCAGCGCAATTGTATAAACTGTTGAATGCTCTGTTTTGGCACTTTCAAGTTTATCAATAAAGGATACCGCTTGTGTTACCGTCGTAAAAAATGATTTATTTCCGTCATAAGAAACAGAATAATTGTAAGGAGCAAAATACTCTGTCATCAAAGAAACTTTATCTCCGGACATAAATGTTCCCGCACGGTGAATTTCCCAGTTTGTAAAAGAATAAACAGCGGCAGTGGCATCCCAACCGCCAGCGATTGTCATATATGCGATTCCGAATTCAATATCCTCTTCCGCAACACCAAATATATCAAAATACAGATTATGAGTCGCTGTTGTCCAGGAAATTGAATTCACTTTGACAGGATTATACTTATATTCAATGATTTCTTCCCCATCATAAATAATTTCCGGATTAAATTGCAAATATGCATTGCCGTATTCGCTACCCTCTCCCATAACAAGACTTCCGATAGAAATCTCATCTCCAAGATCAAAATAGACTTCTGTATATCGACTTTCATTCTCGCATGAAATTTTGAGTGTGTTTATCTCAGCATCTGCGTATAAATTAATCCGTCCGTCAATAACATTAATCTCATCAAACTCGTAAGCAGTTGCAGTCAAAATACCGTTTCCGACAGTAACATCCGCACAGTTGACCGTAATATCGCATAACGGTGCTGAAACGATATTAATAAATGTCGTATTCTGATTGTTGTCTGATTCGATAAATGTCGCAGATTCTACACAATCCGGCAAATTCACATCAATGTTCAAATAGTCTTCGGTCGTAGGATTTATATAAAACTCGCACACATATGTGTCTCCGGGTTGTCCGTCTTTACCGATTAATTCAATGGCATCTTCAATCGATGGAATCTCCGAATCGACAGCTACACCGTTTACGACAAGATCTACGGTATACATATTCTCTTCGGGATCGCCCAGAAGCTCTTCGTCACCCTCGGGAATAATCTCTTCCGTATTCGCTGACTCTTCTTCGATTTCTTCCGGTACAATCTCTTCTTCCGTAACCGCATCTTCGGGTTCGACAAATTCTTCTTCACCTTCAGAAATTACTTCATCGTCATCTTCGATAAAATCATCTGTGATTTCCGAATCAGCCTCATCTTCTGCAACTTCATTCTCGGAAACGTTTTCCTCTTCGGTAATACTTTCGTCTCCGGATTCTTCGTTTGGAATAACTTCGTCTTCTTCGATTTCTTCGTTTTCGACAGTTTCCTCAATTACGACATCGGTATCCGCATCGTAATTTGCAGGTTCAGCTGCGAAACCTTCAACCGATACCGATGAAACAATCATCAGAAAAGTCATCATTCCGGCTAAAAATTTCCTCATTTCAATTCCTCCGTTATTTTTATTAATCATCGAGTAGAAGGGGAATTCCTCCTCTCATCTCACCGGCCGTTTTTCCTTGTGCGGCCGTGAAAAAACAATACAACATATATATTATATTATGTTTTCCATTCGTTGTACACGGACAAAACATTGCCGTTTTTTATCCTGCTCTGCCTGCACTTTCGCCCGGCTTGGCAGAAGTAATACTCCCTTCTGTCCGCATCCAACAGAGCCTGCTTTGTTTGCATGCATATCACGTTCATCGTTTTTTCGTTCGCAAGCATATCGCATTTAACGTTATTTTGATTGCAAACATATCACATTCGCCTGGCTTCCGCGCTCGCCCTTCGTATAGCGGTGCGACCAGAAAAGGTCCGGCGTCTCCATCGTGCAAAGTTCCGAAATTTCAATGTGATCTTTCGAAATTCCAAGCTGTCCGAAACGCATTGAAATTACTCCCCGAAGGTCCAGGTAGAATTTGCCGGCTTCTCTTTCGGATTTGCGAAAAAGAGTTGCAAATTCGGCATCTCCCGTTTTCGTCGCATCGTCCGATGAAAGCAGCACCCTCATTGCATCCACCACTTCCTCTCCGACTTCAAAACAGTTGAAGCAGATTGCGGGACCTATGGCTGCGCGAATCTCTTCCGTCTCCGCCCCAAGCTCGCACATTTTGCTCACCGCTTCCTTCATGATGTCAGCCGCCGTGCTCCGCCATCCGCAATGAATGCAGCCGATAACGCGGTTCTTCGGATCCTCCAGAATTACCGGAGTACAGTCCGCGGTAAAAACAACAAGCGGCACACCCTCCTGTGCAGTGACAAAGCCATCAGCCTCCGGAAGTGAATCGTAATTAAAAATATCATCATCCGGATTGCGATTATCTCCGTTTGCAGCCGCCACTCCGCAAACCGTAACAAGATCCTTACGTGTAACCGCAAGAACTTTGGCACCGTGAACCTGCCTTGCGCAGCAGATTCTTCCGATTTGCGAATTATCTCCGGAATTCCCATTAATAATTCCGGTTTCTTCCAGGAAAATTCTCCAGTTTTCCGACACTTTGTACGGGTCGTCACCCCGATGCATGCCCAGATTCAGGCTGTCAAAAATGCCTTCGCTTACGCCGCCCGTGCGAAGCGAAAATCCATGCGGGCTGTTAATGATTTCTGAAATAATGTATCCCATCGGCCAATACCTCTTTTACCGGGAGTGCATTCTTGATTTGTGCATACCCTTGGTTTATAATTCAAATTAAATCCCGGGTGGTGGGCTCGACGTTCTGCCGGCTTCCGCCCAGTCAATACGGAGGAATAAAAATGTTAAATGTAGAAAAAGTTAAAAATGATTGCGTTCAGTGGATTCGCGATTTCTTCGAGCAGAACGGCCCCGGCTGCAACGCCGTAATCGGCATTTCCGGCGGCAAGGATTCCTCAATCGCCGCAGCACTCTGCGTTGAAGCGCTCGGCAAAGACCGCGTCATCGGTGTGCTCATGCCCAACGGAGTTCAGGGCGACATCGACTGTGCGTACAAGCTCGTCAACCACTTAGGCATCAAATATTATGAAATCAATGTAAAAGAAACAATCGACAGCATCACGAAGGCGCTTCCCTTCGAACCGTCGGTTCAGACAGTCACCAACATTCCGCCCCGTGTCCGCATGACAACGCTCTATGCTGTTTCACAGAGCCACAGCGGCCGCGTGGTTAACACATGCAACCTTTCGGAAGACTGGGTGGGCTACTCGACAAGATACGGCGATTCGGTCGGCGACTTCAGCCCGCTTTCACACCTTACGGTTACCGAAATCAAGGAAATCGGTCTCTATATCGGACTTCCTGCAGACCTCGTTGACAAGGTTCCCATCGACGGTCTCTGCGGTAAAACAGACGAAGACAACCTGGGCTTCACATACGCTGAGCTCGACCGCTACATCCGCGGCATAGAAGAGCCCGCTCCGGATAAAAAAGCCCTCATCGACAGAAAACATCAGATTAATCTTTTCAAACTCGAGCTCATGCCGAGCTTCATGCCTGACGAAAAAGATATCTGAAATACAACCGGCAGATAATCAGACTGCGCGGTAATTATTCAATAAGAAAACTCATAGAGACTAATCCTGCCCGGGTTAGTCTTTTTTTATTTATTTTCCCCGGCAAGTATTCTCAGAACACGTTCTTCGCGTTCGACCAAAGCCGGATTTGCGCCCCTGCTTTTTTTAACCGAATCACGGTTATTGTCGGCGGCAACAAGCGGGTTCATCCAAATTGCGATAAAGCCCTCTTTATTCTCGTTTTCATCGTATTCGACGGGTTCCGGTACGGGCTCGATTTCGCACTCGTAATAAAGAATCGTTTCTTCCGAAATACTTTCTTTGGAATCTTCGTTTTTACATCTGCAGCTCACCTGTCCGAATTCTTTTACCGAATCCGGCTTCACAACGTATCCGCTTTCCCTGCGGACTTCCCTCGCCAGAGCCGCTTCACTGCTCTCGCCCTCTGCGACTGCGCCGCCCGGGAACCTGAAATAATCGTACAAATTCGAATACACTAAAAGCACGCGGCCTTCACGCCACGTAATGCAGCGCACTGAAGTCGCGCCGCAAACTTCACCGGAGAAATCATTCTCCTCCACATCAACCACCATTAACTCGCGCATTCTTTCTCTCCTTTTTGCCCCGGGGACTGCCTCGGGAAACAATGGATGTTTCCAACGGGGACGGCCTCAGTGGCCGCCTCGGGATACAATGGATGTTTCCATCGGGGGACGCTCTCGCTCCGTTGAGCTTCGTAGCGGTTCTAAGCTCGGAAAAACCTCGCTAAGAACCGACGAGCTCAAAAGCTCCCCTTATGGAATACATCCATTGTATCCCTCGAGGGGACCGAAACCCGTAGGGTATGTAATTAGTATGTGATAAGCCGGAAGGATGGGTAAAAATACGTTCTTTCATTCGCACACCCCTTACGGCTTAAATTCTGCGGACAGTATGTTCTCACAATTTCGATGCGAACCTGTTCAAAAGGGCCTCCCCGGCATATACTCTTCGGAAAACTCTTTTCTTCACTTCAATTCGAACCTGTCTTGTGAGCTCAATATCAGCGTAAATTCCGCGGACAAAGTGTTTTCTTCACTCCATCGCGAACTTGTTCAAAAGGGCCTCCCCGGCGGAGGCCTGTAGCAATTTGTCTCTTAAGTAAAGTAGTGGAAGTTCGCTACGGTCGGCGTTCAGATGTGTTCTGCAAGGGGGCTTCAACGATCGATGCACTCAACCCGTATGTTCGCTGCGGCCGGCGTTCAGATGTGTTCTGTAAGGGGGCCTTTTGGAGCCGTCGGTTCTTGACGAGGTTCTTTCGAGTCTAGAACCGTTACGTGCGACAATGGAGTGCAAACGTGCCACCGGCAGAACATCTCTGAACGCCGGCCCGCACGTAACTCAATGTAACGAGAGTGTTCCGCGGGGAACATATCTGTGAACACTGAGGCCTTATACCACTATTTTACGAAATGATACAAATTGCACCCATATTTACCCATCCACATGTCTTCGTACAGGCTCACTTCATATCCCCTGTTCCGCATCTCCTCAACCGTAGTCTCGGGCAGTTCATATCCGATAAAGCCCCACATTTCGTCAGGATTTCCCTCAACCGAAAGCGGATTCAAATCAAGAATTTCATTGTTGGGATAGTAGTGCTCAAGCACCGTCCAGGACAGGTGCTTAACGCCCGTCGAGGTAAAAACGACATCGCTGTCCGGTTCACCGATTATCGCAAGGATTCTCTCGGTCTGGACATTCTCTGTTTTAACGACACTTCTGTAATATTTGAAATCAAATAAGGCAATCACGAATGATACAGCCCAGATAACCGCAAGGGCTATCTTTATGTATTTAACGTAACCTGTTTTTCCGGGATTCGTACCGGCGACAGGCTGTGAATTCTCTTGCGAAGATTCTTCGACGTCTTTCGCACTGCTGCCGGCCTTTGAAACTTCTTCCGCTCCGTCAGTATTCTCCCCAATCAGAAGCGAAATTGCAATCATCAGCGCAGTCAGCATCAGCGGAATTATCGGGTACATATATCTTTCCGCAAGAATCGGTCGAAAAACATAGCTCATAAAATACGCAAATCCGACAGTGCAGATCATCGTGGAAAGGAACATAAAAAGCGCACGCTTTTTATCCCCGTGGCCGAGGAAAATCGCCGCAATCACGACAAGAACGAAAAACGGCACGAACACCCAGACAAGTTTACCGCCTCCGAAAACAAAATTAACCACCGAAAGAAGTGGTGCGGGCGCATCCATCCACCAGCTGCCGGCAACGGTTTTCATCTGACGAAACAGGGTGTAAAGCCAGGGTGAATAAAGCAACAGATATCCGACGGGCGCTAAAACAAGCATAAGGATGTTCTCTTTTGAGCGACGTGATTCTTTGTCTTTTACCAGATTGAAAAGTCCGGTCATGAAGACGAGAATTCCGGTCGTAACAAAACCGTAGTAGTGCGTGTAGGCCGAAACGACTCCGCAGATTACGGCGAACGTCATGTTGAGACGCCTTTTCGAGGCGTCGCCTGTCAGAACAAGATACGAGAAATATGCCGAAAGAAGAACCGCAAAGAAGCAGAATTCGTACATTCTGACTTCCTGATTATACTCCGCGCAGGTTGCGGCAAGGCCGCTGAAAAGCACGAAGAACAGAACCGAAAACGAATTCGTCTTTTTTTTCCAGAAGAAGACAACGAGTGCGATTCCGGCAACGAACGGAAGAATCGAAGCAAGATGAAGCACCGGCACGCTTTCGCCGCCGATGAGTGTTATAAGTTTCAAATAAAGGTAATAAAGGGGCGGGTGACTGTCCAGGTAAAAGACACGCTGGATGATGCCGAAAACGCCCGTTCCGCTTATCGTGTTGGCGGAAAAGGCCTCGTCGCCCCAGAGAACGTTGTCGAAAATCAGCGAGACGTTAAGTCCGACAACGCCCAATGCGAAAAGATAGACAAAATATGAATCCAGTAACTTGATTAGTTTTTTCACTTGAATAATTCTCCTGTCAGAATTTCCCCCACCGACAAAAAGATTCTCTCAAAGCGGCTCCCACACCGCATTTCACCCCGATATATGTTAATTGTCCTCACTGCGTTTGTCGTTCATGGTTTCGGCATCGAAATACATGAAGGTATTCTTGCCTCGAGCCTTCGCGCAGTAGAGCGCCTTATCGGCATTTCTGTATACATCCTCGAACTCGCTTCCCTTGTAAGCAAAGCAGATGCCGACCGAGCATCCGGTTCCCGTCGGAAGTCCGGCTTTAATCATCTTCGTTGAGAAATTATCTATCAGATTGTCAACAATCTCCTCGACTGCCGACTCCTCGAGTTTCTCGGGGATGTAGACAATGAACTCGTCACCGCCGAGTCTGCAGATAATACTCTCTTCTCTCGCACGGAAACAGTCCCTGATGTGTTCGGCAAAAGTGACGAGCACACCGTCGCCGACACCGTGGCCGTAATGGTCGTTGACTCCCTTGAAATTGTCGAGATCCATCATGAAAAGCGTTCCGCCCGCTCTCTCCCTGAGAGCCTCCGTCACTTTATTCGTGAAGTAAATTCGGTTGTAAAGGTGCGTAAGACTGTCAGTCTCCGCCTGCTCCTTAATAACGTTTAAGTATTTCATCTGGTCCGTAATATTGATTGCCCAGAGAAGATAGCCGCAGAAAATATTGTTTTCCTGAAGCGACTCTTTACGGAATTCGTAGATGTTTCCGTCTTTTTCCATCGTAGTTCTTTTATCCGATAAAATCTCTTCAATACCGTCAATTGCCGAAATATGGCCGCCCTCGACCAGACTCGGAAACAGCGCGCGGCTGGTCTTGTTAAGCATGATAATCTGGTTCGAAGTATCAAGCACGATGATACCTTCCGAAATATGGTTGATGGCATTATCCGCCGCAATCTGCGCGGGATTCACGAATCCGTACCGGACGATGGCAAAAGCAATAATACACATCGACGACAGAATTCCGGA
>JAKSSB010000043.1 GCA_024403285.1 Lachnospiraceae bacterium
GAAGAATATGTTCTATGAAATGCTGAACAGGGACTGATATGGAAAGAATCGATTTAATTTTATCCAATCCCGGATTTATTGAATCCGTCAGAAAATGTGAAGAGTATGAGAAAGACAGAGTATTCTGCCGTCATGGTTTCGACCATCTTACGGATGTTGCCAGGATTGCAAGAATTCTCAACAGTGAAGAGGCTAAGGGAGTCGATAACGAACTTTTGTATGCGGCGGCTCTTTTACACGACTGCGGAAGATATATTCAGTACGAAAACGGAATCCGTCATGAAGAAGCGGGAGCAAAACCGGCGGGAAAAATCCTTTCGGAATGCGGATTTTCGGAAGAAGAAATACGAAGAATCGTAAATGCGATTAAGTTACACAGGAACAGGGAAGAAGCTTTCAAAGAGCCTCTTTCGGAACTTATATACAGAGCCGACAAACTGAGCAGGGATTGTTATTTCTGTAAGGCGGCCGGCGAATGCAACCGTGCACCGGAGAAGAGAAACACGAAATTTGTCATCTGACGGTCGGAGGAATTAAATGAGAATAGGGAACAGAAACTTTAATGTCCCCGGAAGAACGTATGTTATGGGAATCCTGAATGTTACTCCGGATTCCTTTTCTGACGGCGGCAAATATTACACTTGCGAGGACGCACTTAAGCGGTGCGAAAGTATGATTGCGGAAGGTGCCGACATTATCGATATCGGCGGAGAATCGTCGCGACCCGGTTATACGCCTGTTGGTTTTGAGGAACAAATCGAAAGAATTGTTCCGGTTATTGAAAAAATCAGGGAGAATTTTGATATTCCGATTTCCGTAGATACAACGCTTCCGGAAGTGGCGCGTGCTGTGATTGATGCCGGCGCAGATATGATTAATGACATTTCAGGCCTCAGTGAAAGTTCGGAAATGGCCGCTTTGCTGGTTGCCGGGAAAATCCCGGTAGTAATAATGCACAATAAGAAATGTTCGCAAAATGAACCGATATTGGCTCAAATCGTTAATGATTTGAAGCTTTCTGTCGATAAAGCAGTTGATGCGGGAATTGATAAATCGCAGATTATCGTGGATCCGGGAATCGGATTCGGTAAAAGCGTTGCCCAGAATATCGAAATCGCCGGTAAAATTTCGCAAATAGATGTGTATGGCCTGCCTTTGCTTTTGGGGGCGAGCCGTAAATCTTTTATCGGTGAAACACTTAATCTTCCGGTTGATGAAAGACTGGAGGGAACTCTTGCGGTCAGCACGGTCGCGGTTATGGGCGGTGTTTCTTTTATCAGGGTTCATGATATCAGAGAGAATGTCAGAACGGTCAAAATGACCGAGGCATTGCTCGGGAGATAATTGTTTCATCAATTGCCGGAGAATGTATGGATTATTTGACTGACGAAAGGAGACTTGCCATGAAAGACAGAATCATCATCACAGGACTTGAAATATTTGCCCGTCACGGAGTGTATGAGGAAGAAAAAGAAAAGGGTCAGCCTTTTGTTATCAATGCGACGCTGGAAACGGACACATCCAAAGCGGGATGGTCGGATGAAATCGATGAGACGGTGGATTACGGCGTGGTTTGCACTTTTATCAGCGATTATATGACCAAGAACAATATGAATACACTGGAAGCTCTTACGAATCAGCTCGCCAGAAAACTTCTTAAGAATTTTCCAACGGTTTCGGCTGTGAATCTGGAGATTCAGAAACCGGAAGCACCGATTCCTTTGCCTTTTAAAACAGTGTCGGTTCAGATTTACAGGACCTGGCATAAAGTTTATGTGGCTTTCGGCTCCAATATGGGAGACAGGGAAGATACGATAGAAGAAGCAATTGAGAATTTATCGGCCGATGAGTGTATACGAATGGGACGTAAATCTTCATATTATTCCAGCAAGCCGTACGGTGATGTGGAACAGGATGATTTTACCAACGGAGTATTCGAAATGGATACACTCTACGGTGAAGAAGAACTGCTTATCAGATTAAAGAGCGAAGAGAGGAAGGCGGGACGTGTCAAAACAGTACACTGGGGCCCGAGACCTCTCGACCTTGATATAATTTATTACGATGATGAGGTTTATGAAAGTGAGAATCTTACAATTCCTCACATAGATATGTCGAATCGTGATTTCGTACTTGCACCGCTTGATGAAATCGCACCTTTTATTGTTCATCCGCAGCTTGGACTTACCGCGGGCGAGATGCTTGACAATCTGGAGAACACGTACGTGGAGAGCTAATCCGAAGGAAAGTTACTGATTGTCTCCGGCGGCAAAGAGGGCAGCTGTAAATTCGCTTATCGAAACGTCGCCCGACACAGGTGTTCTATATGTAGTGAAATCATCGTCAAAAGCTTTGAAATAAAGATAACGCGAAGTGGCATTCAGTGCTGTGAAGTTTCCGTCGGCAACTTTCTCAAGCACTGAGCCGTCGAGTGTTACACGCATAAGAGCGGGTTCCGTTTCGGAATTCTTCTGATAATATACATATTCGTCGGTCACATTGAATGTATCGACTCTGTCTGAACTTAAAATCTCAACAACTTCATCTTCAAGACTGTATCTGCACATTCTGTAATTCTCGGTCATATCCATGAAATAGATGTAGTTGTCTTTTCTTATAGGATTCCACATATTATATTTAACAAGCACATCGGGAACGAGAGTCATCGTATCCATGGTGTAGAGAAAGTGCGTTTCGGTAGTATCGTTGTAGTATATTTTACCGCCGTAGATGCATGCCGGATTGGCAAACGTCGGAAGAAGCGTTTTCAAATTATCGCCTCTTGTATCCATTGAACACAGGTTCATTCCCTGTTTGTTGTCATAATGCTGGAAATAAAGCGTGTTGCCGTAGAGTGTGACAACACCCGCAGGATTACGGTTTAATGTGGTGACATTCTTGCCTGTCTTGGTGATGCGGTACACACCCATGACACGGCGAACGAATCCGAGACCGGTCGATGTCGAAGAATTGTTAAGATAGTAGTAAAGATATTTGCCGCCGGCATTGATGGATTTAATGTCGCCTCCGATTATCTTGCGCATGTCTGTTTCGTCGACATTCATAGAGTAGAGTGATCCGGAATCGTATGAATTGGAGAAATAGACTTTGCCGTCGTCCTCGCAAAAGAGTCCGCCGTTAATCAGATTACTTCCGTTATTGCCGAGCGTGTCGGGAGAATTGGCAGAAATTTTCTTGGACTGTCTGCTGATAAAAAACATGCAGACGAGAGCAAGTACGATTGCAATTATTATTAATGTCGGAACTATTTTTTTCTTCATTTTATACTCCTTTGAAAACGGCACATACCTGTAAATATTATATCATTAACTTCCAAAAAGTAAAAGAAAATGATATAATGTGAAACATCGGAAAACTCCGAAATTTTAGGAATCGGGGATAACGTAATGAGATTCGTTCTGGCTTCGAAATCCCCCAGACGCAAAGAAATTCTTTCGCTTGTGGGAATGAAATTTGAATGTATGGAAAGCACCGAAGAGGAGCGTGCCGACAGAAGTCTTTTACCGGGAGAGTATGTAATGAAACTGGCTTCGGACAAGGCTGAAAATGTCGAAGGAAACTGCGGATTCGACGGTGACCGGCTGATAATCGGCGCGGACACGGTGGTTGTCTGTGACGGACGCATTCTTGGTAAGCCCGCGGACGGCAGGGAAGCTTTTACCATGCTTTCGTCATTGAGCGGACGCAGCCACAGCGTATATACGGGAGTGGCCGTAAGAGGATACAAAGACGGCGTGAGGATAAGCCGGACCTTCTTTGAAGAGACAAGGGTGGAGTTTTACCCGATGAGCGACGAAGACATTAACCGTTACATCGCAACGGGCGATCCGCTAGACAAAGCGGGAGCGTACGGAATTCAGGGTGTGTGCTGTGCGCACATCAAAGGAATTGAGGGAGATTACTTAAATGTAGTCGGACTTCCTGTTTCGCGCCTTTGCATGGAATTAAACAAACTGAATATAGACTGGAGGAATTGAAATGGAATTTGATAATCTTGTACTTGATGTTTTTATTGAGAAACAGTTAAAACTTTATCCGCAGAAAGTAGCGGAAAGCAGAGAAGAAGCGAATGAGTTTCTTATTGACTGCGGAGCATTTGTCGCTTCTGATTTAAACGATCTTTGGCGCTATTTCGAGGAAGAAGGACTCGACACGGACGGACTTACCAAGAAGGATATCGCCACGGCGGATGAAGTATTCGATATCGGGGACGGAAGATTTCTGGTGGTGGAAGCTTAGTAATCGAAAAACTACCGCTAAAATCACGAGAAACAGGGAAAGTTCTTTTGACTGAGAGCACTATTCATGCAAAACCGCCTTCAGACTGCCGAAAATGAATAATTACAAACAATTCAAAAACGGCACCAGCCCATCATGATTGTTATCGGTAAAAGAAATATATCCCGCAGCCGCTTTAGCAACCGGATATGCGTTAAGAAGCGCCACGCTCCTTGCGGATGCTTTAAACATCGAAACATCGTTGTCTGCATCGGCAAAAGAGTACGTTGCTTTGGGATTCCTTCCTGTAAGTTCACAGATTTTGACAAGCGCGTTTCCTTTGCCGGATTCTCTCGGAAGAATTTCCAGAAATTTGTCATTGCTGAAAAGACACTGAACTTCATCGCCGAAATCTTCGCAGATTTCGCTTTGCAGTTTCTCGAGGAGCGGTTTGTCGGTCATATGCATGAAAAGATATTTGTAAATCTCTTTGGAGTATTCGTTACAGTTATCCGCAATAACGTACGGCATTTTGACATAATTCGAATAGTATCCGATTTCTTCAGTTTCACGTTCGCAAACGACTTCATCTTCCGAGTAAGTGTGGAAATGAACTCCGTGATTTAAGCCGAATGCCCGAAGCCTGTCGGAAAGGGAATCGGAGAGTGTACATTTGTGAAGTATTTCTCCCGAGTTGTAATCATATACGATTCCGCCGTTGAACGCCGAAACAACAGGATTGAACCTGGCAAGATTCAGCCGGTCAATAAGCGCCGATGCCGATGTTTTGGGACGTCCGGTTGAAATGGCGAAAAGGTAACCTTTTGAAACCGCTTCTTCGATAGCGCGGTATGTTTCGGGCGAAATCTCTTTGTCATCGTTTAAAAGACTGCCGTCCATATCGAAAAAGAGAGTACTTTCCTCAGGCTTGAAATTCAGTCTGAAAGACATAAGATAGTGCTCTTTGAGTTTATCAAGAAATTCTTCGGGAACGAAAAGATGACCTTTGCCGCATCCCAAGTCGATATCAGGTTTGGCACTTCCGTGATAGTCGCTTCCGCCCGTAAGGAGAAGCTCACAGTCGGCGGCGTATTTTTTAATCAGTCTTTCGTCAGCGGGTGTATATTCGCTGTATACGGCCTCGATTCCGTCGAGACCTTTTTCTTTTAACAGGGTAATAAGAATTCCCAGTTCGGCTTTTGACATTTTATACAGAATAGGGTGGGCGAGAACGGCGATTCCGCCCGCTTTTTTAATCAGAGTGACCGCCATTTCCGGTGAGATTTTCTCTCTGGGAACGAACGCTTTGCAGTGGTCGCCTATGAAACGTTCGAAGGCTTCGCGTTTCGTTGAAACATATCCGTGTTTTAACAGAAAATCGCCCATGTGTGAACGGGTGATTACGCAGTCTGGATTCTCTCCGCGCAGAACATCCATCGCAATGTCGATGCCCATCTGTCTTAAGTTCTCGCACATTTTCTCATTTCTTCCTTCTCTCGAATCACGAAACGTTTCGAGGCTTGTAAGAAAATCCTTATCGAAAGTATTGATATACAGACCGAGAATGTGAATATCTTTGCCTTTGTATTCCGTGGAAAGTTCGATTCCGGGCACGATTTCAAGACCGGTTCCGGCAGCGGCGGAGAGTATATCATCAACCCCTTCAACCGTGTCGTGATCGGTAAGTGCTATAGCTTTTAATCCTTTTGACAGTGCCTTACTTACAATTTCGGACGGAGTGTCAGTTCCGTCCGAATAAGTAGAATGCACGTGTAAATCCACTGCTTTCATATATATGTCTCCGTTTGTATGCGAATAATTATTCTTCGCCTTCTTCCTCTTCCTCAGCCTTTGCAATGTAAACGGTTCTCTTTCTTGCCATTTCATCACTTTCAAGATATTCGTCGTAAGAAGTAATCTTATCAACGAGCGAGCCGTCGGGAAGAATCTCCATGATTCTGTTGGCGGTAGTCTGTACGAACTGATGGTCATGACAGGAGAAGAGTTCAACACCGGGGAACTTGATAAGTCCGTTGTTGAGTGCCTGAATAGATTCCATGTCAAGGTGGTTGGTGGGCTCATCGAGCACGAGGCAGTTGGCACCGCTTATCATCATCTTGCTTAAAAGACATCTAACCTTCTCACCACCGGAGAGAACGCGGACTTTCTTGACACCGTCTTCACCGGCGAAAAGCATTCTTCCAAGGAAACCGCGCACGTAAGTTATATCTTTTACCGGCGAATATCCCATCAGCCAGTCGGCGATTGTTAAGTCACAGTCGAATTCCTTGGTGTTATCCTTCGGGAAGTAAGCCTGCGAGGTCGTTACACCCCATTTGTATGTTCCTTCATCGGGTTCCATTTCGCCCGTAAGAATCTTGAAGAGAGTAGTCTTCGCAATTTCGTTGCTTCCTACGAATGCTACCTTGTCATCATGATTCAGGATAAAAGAAATATTGTCGAGAACTTTCTCACCGTTAATCGTCTTGGAAATTCCTTCAACCGAGAGAACTTCGTTTCCGATTTCACGGTCGGGACGGAAGTCGATGTAAGGATATTTTCTGCTTGAAGGTTTAATTTCATCGAGTTCGATTTTCTCAAGGGCTTTCTTTCTTGAGGTAGCCTGTTTGGATTTGGAAGCGTTGGCCGAGAAACGGGAGATGAACTCCTGCAGTTCCTTAATCTTTTCTTCCTTCTTCTTGTTGGCTTCCTTCATCTGCTTAACCAAAAGAGTGCTGGATTCGAACCAGAAATCGTAGTTGCCGGCGTAAAGCTGAATCTTTCCGTAGTCGATGTCGGCGGTATGTGTGCAGACCTTATTTAAGAAATAACGGTCATGCGATACAACGATGACTGTGTTCTCGAAGTTGATGAGAAATTCCTCAAGCCATGCGATGGCATCGAGATCGAGGTGGTTGGTAGGCTCATCGAGAAGCAGAATATCGGGATTACCGAAAAGTGCCTTCGCAAGAAGAATCTTGACTTTCTCGTTACCGGTCAAATCCTTCATAACAGCATAATGAATGTCTGTTTCAATTCCCAGACCGTTTAAAAGATTGGCGGCGTCGGATTCGGCTTCCCAGCCGTTAAGCTCAGCGAATTCGCCTTCAAGTTCGCTGGCTCTGATTCCGTCTTCGTCGGTAAAATCTTCCTTGGCATAAATCGCGTCTTTTTCTTTCATGATTTCGTAGAGACGGGGATTGCCGAGGATAACCGTATCCATAACGGTGTATTCGTCATACTTGAAGTGGTCCTGTTCAAGTACGGAAAGACGCTGGCCGGGTGTAATCGAAATATCGCCGGTGGTGGTTTCGAGTTCACCGGACAGAATCTTCAAGAATGTTGATTTGCCTGCGCCGTTGGCACCGATGATGCCGTAGCAGTTGCCTTCGGTAAATTTGATGTTTACCTCTTCGAAAAGAGCTTTTTTACCGAAACGAAGTGATACATTGTTTGCACTGATCATTAAAATTTCTCCTTCTAAAAACAACCCGAATTGCTGATTAGTAATTCGGGTAAAAATTATCTTGGTATTTCGGATACAACTTTATTCTTGCCGGTAGACTTGCCGTGATAAAGGTTATCGTCCGCCTGCTGAATGAGACTTTCGACTCTCTGGCTCTGATTGGCCTGTGCCACGCCGAATGTCATTGAAACTTTAACTTTCTGTCCGGCATGTTCGACTTCGGAAGAGGAAATGTTGCTTCTGATTCTCTCCGCGATGGCTATGGCGGTAGGGAGTTTTCCTTCGACAATCATAAGAATTTCCTCGCCGCCCCAGCGGCATACGAAATCGGAATCGCGCATCTGTGATGTGATGAGATTGGCCACGTGAACCAGCACTTTGTCACCGCAGTCGTGACCGTATTTGTCGTTGATTTTCTTGAAGTCGTCGATATCACAGAGAATAACGCTGAAAACGCGGTTCTCGAGCTTCAGATTATGCATGGCGAGATTCAGATGCTCCGTCATGCTTCGACGGTTGGCAAGTCTCGTAAGAGGATCCCTGTTGGCAAACTGCATAAGCTGATTGTTTCTCTTCTCAAGCGTGGCGGTGTTCGTACGCACCTCCCAGTTGAAAAGCATCGAGAATATAAAAATGATAAAAAACGTAAGAAGCACGTTGTATATCTTCATGAACGTAAAAAATCCGGGGAACTCATCGAAGAGTGAAGTCGATGCAACCGGGGTAAAAAAGAAGGTAACCACATAAGTTCCCACGGTAATAAGCGTTCCGATGAATGCGAAGACCGTAGAGCGTCTCGCCGTGATACTCTTGGAAGTGGTAAAAATATAAAACGAAGCGGAAACAAGAGCAAAACAGTAGGTGTTGAAACATGTTTCCCAGCCGTACATCAGCGAGAATAAAAGCACACAAACAAGGACCTCGGCATACGCAAGTATGAAGGTCGGAAGATACTTCTTACTCTTCGTCGAAAGAGTAATGAGGAATCTGTAAAAGAGGAAAGAGAACACATTGAAAAAACATAACAGCGAATCACCCAGGAAGAAGAAAAGGCAGGCATTTATAATACGCGTTACCGAAACCAGATTCAAAAGAACTGAGAATTTCGCTTTGTCGGAGATGTATTCCTCACCGTCTATTATGTTGTTTATATAATGAAACAGATTTTTGATAATGGAAAACATCATAATTCCTCTGTAAAAAAAGTGCTATTCCCATAATATCACAAGATTATTGAAAAAAAAAGGAGAGAATATCATTTTTTACCTTATAAAAGGGAACTTCCGGAACTAAAAACGAGAAAACGAAAGAAAACACGAGAAAAACAGAGAATACGAGAGCATACATTCAGAATACAATAAACTGCACAGTTGCAAACAATGCCCCCTGTAACTATTATAAGTAAAGTGTTTAGCACTCGAAGTAAAAGAGTGCTAACAAATGACGAACATAATGTATTATCACTATAAAGGAGGCATTTTTTATGAAGTTAGTACCTTTGGGAGACAGAGTTGTACTTAAACAGCTTGTTGCAGAAGAAACCACACAGTCGGGAATTGTTTTACCCGGACAGAGCAAAGAGAAGCCCCAGGAAGCAGAAGTTATCGCTGTAGGTCCCGGAACTCTCGAGGACGGCAAAGAAGTCAAAATGCAGGTTAAAACCGGCGACAAGGTTATTTATTCCAAATATGCGGGAACAGAAGTCAAGAACGGAGACGAGGAACTCATCATCGTTAAGCAGTCTGACATTCTTGCAATCGTAGAATAATTCTTTTACATATTATAAGGAGGCAATAAAAATGGCTAAAGAAATCAAATACGGCGCAGACGCCAGAACTTCTCTCGAAGCAGGCGTTAACAAACTCGCCGATACAGTTAGGGTTACACTCGGACCGAAAGGAAGAAACGTTGTTCTTGACAAATCCTTCGGAGCTCCGCTTATCACAAACGACGGTGTTACAATCGCCAAGGAAATCGAACTTGAGGATGCATTCGAGAACATGGGTGCTCAGCTTGTTAAGGAAGTAGCTACCAAGACAAACGATGTTGCCGGAGACGGTACAACCACAGCTACCGTTCTTGCTCAGGCAATGATCAATGCCGGAATGAAGAACCTGGCAGCAGGAGCTAACCCCATCATCTTAAGAAAAGGTATGAAGAAGGCTACCGACTGTGCTGTTGAAGCAATCGGTGAGATGAGTGCAAAGGTTAACGGCAAAGAGCAGATTGCAAGAGTTGCAGCAATTTCCGCAGGTGACGACAATGTAGGAAACATGGTTGCCGATGCAATGGAGAAAGTTTCCGGTGACGGTGTTATTACCATCGAAGAGTCCAAGACAATGCAGACAGAGCTTGATCTTGTTGAAGGTATGCAGTTTGACAGAGGTTATCTGTCGGCATACATGGTTAACGATACCGAGAAGATGGAAGCTACACTCGAGAATCCGTACATCCTCATCACAGACAGAAAGATTTCCAACATTCAGGACATTCTTCCCGTTCTCGAGCAGGTTGTAAAGACAGGCGCTAAGATGCTTATCATCGCCGAGGATATCGAAGGTGAAGCACTTACAACACTTATCGTTAACAAATTAAGAGGTACATTCGATGTTGTTGCCGTTAAGGCTCCCGGCTACGGCGACAGAAGAAAGGCAATGCTTGAAGACATCGCTATTCTTACAGGCGGTAAGGTATTGAGCGAGGAACTCGGATACGACCTTAAGGAAGCTACCCTTGAAGATATGGGACGTGCTAAATCCGTTAAGGTTCAGAAAGAGAATACCATCATCGTAGACGGTGCCGGAGACAATGATGCAATCAAAGCAAGAGTCGGACAGATCAAGCAGATGATCGAAACAACAACTTCCGATTTTGATAGAGAGAAATTACAGGAGAGACTTGCAAAACTCGCCGGCGGCGTTGCCGTTATCCGTGTCGGTGCAGCTACCGAGACTGAGATGAAAGAAGCAAAACTTCGTATGGAAGATGCTTTGGCAGCTACGAGAGCAGCCGTTGAAGAGGGTATCATCGCAGGCGGCGGAAGCGCTTACATTCATGCATCCAAGAAAGTTGAGAAACTTGCCGATTCACTCGAAGGTGATGAGAAGACCGGTGCACAGATTGTGCTTAAAGCATTAAAGGCTCCTCTTTTCCATATTGCTGCAAACGCCGGTCTTGACGGTTCCGTAATTATCAACAAGGTTTACGAATCTGAAGTAGGTACCGGATTTGATGCATACAAAGAAGAATATGTAAACATGGTTGAAGCAGGAATTCTCGATCCCGCAAAGGTAACAAGAAGCGCTCTTCAGAATGCTACAAGCGTTGCTTCTACATTCCTTACCACAGAGTCAGCTGTAGCAACCATTAAAGAGGATGTTCCTCCCATGCCTGCAGGCGGTGGAATGGGTATGATGTAATCAGTGTATAATATGCTGAAATATTGACTTTTATACAAAAATACTGTATAGTTATTCCGTGTTTTGTGACTCGGAGAACTTATACTCCGGACATATCCCGGAGCACGGTTCTCCGGGTTATTTTTTTCTGCGCAGCGGGTTGTGGGGAAATTATACGAATTCCGTCGGCACGTGCGCGCAACAGGAATGGAGACAAGTATGAATTGGCTTTCCGAATGGGGTCTGGATCTGGCCCAGACATTTTCAAGATGTTTCATAGAAGATGACAGGTATAAACTCTTACTGAAGGGTATCGGCGTTACGGTTGAGATTTCGCTTCTTTCGGTTATACTCGGTCTTATCATCGGTTTTGTAATTGCAATATGCAGCCTGTCGAACAACAAGTTTTTGAATGCAATCGGCAAGGTTTATACGGATGTAATCAGAGGTACGCCTTCGGTTACACAGCTGATGATTATTTATTTCGTTGTTTTTGCAACGGTCAATCTTCCGAAATGGATTATTGCTTCGATTGCGTTCGGAATTAATTCGGGTGCGTACGTATCGGAGATTATCCGTGCGGGAATCCTTTCAATCGACAAAGGTCAGACCGAAGCGGGAAGGTCTCTCGGACTCAACGCGAGTCAGACAATGTTCAACATTGTTGTGCCTCAGGCGGTTAAGAATATTTTCCCCGCTTTGTGCAACGAGTTCATTACGCTGATTAAGGAAACCGCAATCGTAGGTTACGTTGGTCTTGTAGATATTCAGAAGGCCGGCGATTTTATCAAGAGTAATACTTTTGAAGCTTTCATGCCGCTTATCATGACGGCCGTTATCTATTTTGTAATGATTAAAATTCTGACAATCGCTCTCGACAGATTCGAGAAGTGGCTCAGAAAATCAGAGAAAAGGTAGGAGGCGGCGAAATGATTAAAGTTAACGATTTACACAAAAGTTTTGAAGATGTCGAGGTCTTAAAAGGCATTACGGAAGAAATCGACGAGGGCGAAGTTGTTGTAATCATCGGACCTTCAGGCTCGGGTAAAAGCACTTTTTTACGGTGCTTGAATCTTCTTGAAAAGCCTGAGAAAGGCGAAATTTATATCGACGGCGAGATGATAAACGCTCCGAAAGTCGATGTTAACAGGATAAGGCAGAAGATGGGAATGGTTTTCCAGCACTTCAATCTTTTCCCGCATCTTACCGTTCGCGAGAATATTACGCTTGCACCCGTTAAACTTAAAAAGATGAGCAAGGAAGAGGCGGATGCCAAAGCTGATGAACTGCTTAAGATGGTTGATTTGGTTGAAAAGGCCGATTCATATCCGTCACAGCTTTCGGGTGGACAGAAACAGCGTATCGCAATTGCGCGTTCACTTGCCATGGAACCGGAAATTATGTTGTTTGACGAGCCCACTTCGGCGCTTGATCCCGAGATGGTCGGGGAGGTTCTTGATGTTATGAAGAATCTTGCAAAGAGCGGAATGACAATGGTTGTCGTAACACACGAGATGGGATTCGCAAAAGAAGTCGGAACCAGACTGCTTTTCATCGATGAAGGCAAAGTTCTTGAACAGGGCAATCCGAAAGATGTTTTCGCAAACCCGAAGGAAGAGAGAACGAAAGTTTTCTTCAGCAAAGTATTATAATATCGAACACAGTCCTAACGGATTATGTATATATTTTTTACACGAGGAGATTTTAAAATGAAAAAATTAACCAAAATTGTTGCTGTAGTATGTGTTTTATCAATGATGGCCGCTCTTTTTGCAGGCTGTTCTTCTTCAAAAGGAGATGCAATCGTTTTCGGTACGAATGCAGAGTTCCCTCCTTTCGAATACGTTACTTCAAACGGTGTTATCGATAACTACGACGGTATCGACATGGCTATTGCCAAACAGATTTGCGAAGACAACTCTGTTACGCCTCAGATTAACAACATGGAATTTGATTCACTTCTCATCGCTCTTGAGAACGGACAGATTGATGCTGTTATTTCAGGTATGACAATCACAGAAGAGAGAAAGAAATCAGTTGATTTCTCAAATCCTTACTATACCGCTACACAGGTTATGATTGTTAAGGAAGATTCAGACATCACCTGCGCAGCAGATATGGCTGACAAGAGAATCGTTGTTATCCAGGGATACACCGGAGAAATCTGTGTTCAGGAAATGGGATATGATTTCCAGTCATTCAAGAAAGGTACCGAAGCTGTTCTTGAACTTGTAAACGGCAAATGCGACGTAGTTGTTATCGACTCCGCTACAGCTGACAAGTATGTTAAAGACAACGAAGGAATCAAGATTGTAACAGATGACACAGCTTTCGAAGCAGAAGAGTACGGAATCGCTGTTAAGAAGGGTAACACAGAGCTTCTTAACAAGATTAACGCTACTGTTGACAGAATGGTTTCTGACGGTACAGTATCTGAACTTTCCGTTAAATATTCAGAGGCTGAATAATTCGCCTGTATCAACACGACGACAATACACAATATTAATAATTTAAGGATTTTTTATGAACGATTTTTTTAACGTAATTTCTGATATCAATTCGGTTATTAATGATTTTATCTGGGTCAAAATCGGTATTGTGCTTTTAATCGGTGCAGGTGTCATTATGACATGTACGACGAAGTTCTTCCAGATAACACATATCGGACACTGGTTCAAGGAAACTATCGGAGCGGTATTTAAGAAAGACTCCGAGACCAGGAAGAAAACTGACAAGAAATCTATTTCACAGTTCCAGGCGCTTTGTACGGCTCTTTCGGCAACAATCGGTACCGGAAATATAGCCGGAGTTGCAGGCGCAATCGTAATCGGCGGTCCCGGTGCGGTATTCTGGATGTGGGTTGCCGCATTCTTCGGAATGATGACCAATTTCTCGGAGAATATCCTCGGTATCTTTTACCGTCGAAAGAATTCAAAAGGAGAATGGTCCGGAGGCGCAATGTACTACCTTCGTGACGGACTCGGTTCTTACAAGGGATGCGGTGTCATCGGAAAGATTCTTGCCGGACTGTTTGCGGTTTGCGCGATTCTTGCTTCTTTCGGAATCGGTAACATGGGCCAGGTCAACAAGATTACCTTGAATATCAAGTCTGCTTTCTTTGAAGGAGTACAGGCACCCGAATTTTTGGGCGTTTCGATTATCAACTGGATTATCGGTGTATCGCTTGTAATTCTTGCCGGACTTATTATTGTCGGCGGATTGCAGAGAATTGCTTCTTTTGCGGAGAAAATCGTTCCTTTTATGTCGGTGGCTTATATCATCGGTGCGATTATTATTTTCTTCCTGAATATTTCACAGGTCGGAGCAATGTTTGCCGCAATCTTTAAATTCGCTTTCGGTATCAAAGCCGTAGCGGGAGGATTTGCCGGCGTGGCTATCAAGACGGTTATTACCCAGGGCTGCAAGAGAGGCGTGTTCTCAAACGAAGCAGGTCTCGGTTCCTCGGTTATGGTCCATTCTTCTTCGAATGTAAAAGAACCTGTCCGTCAGGGTATGTGGGGTATTTTTGAAGTATTCTTTGATACGTTCGTTGTTTGTACAATGACTGCAATTATTGTTCTTTCATCGGGATTCATCGATCTTGATACGGGAATTGTTGCCGAAGGTATTGATGACGCAACTCTTGTTGCAAGATGTTTCGGTCTTCATTTCGGAAAATTCGGTGAAGGATTTGTTGCTGTTGCAATGCTCTTGTTTGCTTTTACCACCGTGCTCGGATGGTCACAGTACGGCTCAAAAGCAATCGAGTATCTGCTCGGTGAGAAATTCGTAAAGCCTTATCAGATTGTTTTTACCCTGCTTGTTGTATCGGGAGCTTTGATGTCTTCTTCACTTGCATGGGATATCTCGGATACTTTCAACGGTTTCATGATGATTCCAAACCTTATCGGTGTGCTTGCACTGATTCCGGTAGTTTACAAACTTACCGATAATTATGTCAGAAGAAAGCTTAAAGGCGAGGATATCGAGCCCATGATTTCCTACGATCCGAAGATTCAGGAAGAACATGCCAAAATGATCAAAGAAGGCGCTGAATAGGTTAGAATAATATATTGACAAATGAATAAAGTGATGCTATTTTGAATAGAGTGAATGGCTATGACGAAGACGCATAGATAAAACGGATTTTCAGAGAGCTGTCGGCAGGTGTGAGACAGTAATTACGATATCGAATGAATCACTTCCGAGCCGGAATCCCGAAAAGCTTATCGCTCAGTAGACGGTTCCCGTAGTTGCTGCGTTAAAGCATAGGACTTGACAGAGTCCGGTGAGCGCATCTTTTATAAGATGAATTTGAGTGGTACCGCGGGTTAGAATTATTAGCTCGTCTCAAGCAAACAGGCTTGGGACGAGTTTTTTTATTCACACGGCCGCAAAAGGAAAACAGTTGCTGCGCAACATGCGGCCGGCGAGACGAGCAGAAGGACTTTTCCTTCTGCTCGAAAGAAAACACGG
>JAKSSB010000044.1 GCA_024403285.1 Lachnospiraceae bacterium
CTGGGAGAAAGGAATAAATCCAATCACCATCTAAGATGATTGGATTATACGTGATTGTATGAACGAAAGAGAACATTTAGGAAGCCGAATCGGCTTCATTTTACTTAGCGCCGGTTGCGCTATCGGATGCGGCAACGTATGGAAATTCCCCTGGATGTGCGGTCAGTACGGCGGAGGAGCTTTCGTACTTGTATATCTTATCTGCCTGATTATTATCGGACTTCCGGTTATGACAATGGAATTTGCGCTCGGAAGAGCCGCTCAGGCCAGTCCCGTGAAGATGTATCAGAAGATTGAGAAAAAGGGACAGATGTGGCATATTCACGGATATGCATCGTTAATCGGATGCATCTGCCTTATGGCATTCTACACCGTAGTAACGGGATGGATGATTTATTACTTTATCAAATTCCTTCTCGGACAGAATCAGAACCTTGGATTTGTTCCGATGATAACAAATCCCGGCGTCAATGTTACATATCTTGCAATTGCGGTTATTCTTGGATTCGGAATTCTTATTTTTGACATTCAGAAAGGTCTTGAGAAGGTAACCAAATACCTTATGCTTATCCTTCTTGCCCTGATGGTGGCTCTTGCAATAAGAAGTTTCACATTAAGCGGTGCAAAGGAAGGTTTGGAATTCTACCTTAAACCTGACTTCTCGGCACTTAACGGTCAGGTCATCGTCGGTGCGATGAACCAGGCATTCTTCACATTGTCTCTGGGCATCGGATCCATGGCAATTTTCGGAAGCTACATCGATAAAAAAAGAACTCTTATGGGAGAGTCCGTAAACATCATTATTCTCGATACGTTTGTGGCTATCGTTGCGGGACTTATCATTTTCCCCGCATGCTTCACATTCGATATCGAACCGGGTGCCGGTCCTTCTCTTCTTTTTGATACGATGGCAACCGTTTTCAACAACATGGAAGGCGGACGCTGGTGGGGAACACTTTTCTTCCTCTTCATGGTATTCGCCGCGCTTTCGACAGAGCTTGCCGTTTTCGAGAACATTCTTGCATGTGTGAGAGAACTCACAGGCTGGAAGAGATTGAAAGGAAGTCTCATCTGTGCTGCGGGTATGTTTGTTTTATCACTTACAACCGCACTCGGATACAGCGTTTTTACATTTCAGCCGTTTGCAGAAGGAACCGCATGGCTTGATTTCTGGGATTTCATCGTTTCCACAAATCTTCTGCCGCTTGGTGCACTTACCATGGTTATCTTCTGTACCTGCAAGAAAATCGGATGGGGCTGGGACAATTTCCTGGCAGAAGCCAACACCGGAGAAGGCTTAAAAATGCCCCGCTGGATGAAACCCTTCTGCATGTTCGTCATTCCGGCAATTATCATTTTCCTGTATATTTACGGACTTGTAACATTCAGCTGGAAGTAAAATTGCAACCAATTATCTTTATACGGCCGTATGAATCAAAAAGGGCTGCTCATGCGAATGTCATAATAAACATTCCACTGAGCAGTCCTTTAATTCTACAACCATATTGCTTCGCTTATCGCCTGCTTCACATTGTTATCGTTAACACAGACAAGTTTCGTGAGATACCAGGCTCTCTCTTCATCCGTCATTTCTTTCGGATTATTCTTACTTTCGTCGGATTCGATATTTCCGGCCATGATTTCGAGTTCTTCCATTTTTGCTTCGGCTTTCCAGATTTTCTCCTGCCACTCTTTCTTTTTACCTTCGATAATCAGTAAAACATCCTCATTCGAATAATTTCCCGACATAATCTTCTCTATATCATTTAACGAAAAGCCCAAATCCTGCAGTTCAAGAAGCGCTTCCACCTGTTTGACCTGGTCCGGGTGGTAGAAACGATACCCTGTCTCCTCGTCGATTCTGGCGGGTATAACTATTTTTTTCTTCTCGTAAATATACAGTGCTTTCACCGAAACTCCGGTCAATCCCGCAAGTTCTCCGATTTTAAGAAGTTCAAACTCCATGTCGTGTACGCTCCTTTGCAATGATAATTTGCAGGCCGTTTCAATTAACGGCTGTTCTTTTGGGCGGTAATCTCCGTGACTTTTTTAACTCCGACCAGATTGCCGCGCATATTTACGATGCACTCATTCACCAGTCCCACACTCATAATCATATTAGCACGATATTGCGTAATTTTGATAAGTTTTGCAAAATCTTCGATTCTTTTACCCATCATTCTGTCACCGGCAATAAGCAGCACAAGATATCCGAGGCAGCCCGACAGCGTCATAACCATAGACGAAACCGCTGTTTTCTGCCAGGCTTTCATATTCTGCTTCATAATATTGCGACTGCTTTCCTCCGTTTTGGAAATGAGAAATTCACGGGCATCATATATTTCCACCGCTTCTTTGCCGGCAAGCATCAAAGAAAGCATTCCCGTCAGCCCGGCGAATTTGTTACGTGATTTCGAAAGGATTTCCGTGATTCCGCGAGTAACCGCCCCTGTATTAATGGTAAAAGAAATCCCGGCTATCAAAACGGTAAGAATGTAAAGCTCCGGGTTAAGGAAAAGCATGAATAAAGATGAGCAGATGACATTGCAAAGCGCAATTACCATATGCATATAGTTAACGGGCGCATTAAGATAATTTATGGCTGTGTCCGTATCGTTGTTGAGTCTCGAAATCCTGTCGCCGACGGATTCCTGCGCCATTTCTTCCGCAGACAGATTAAGCAGCGCTTTGACAACATTTCTTTTAACCCCGTTGTGAAACTTGACGGAGGTTCTCACCGAAATCCTCATCCAGACTACCATGTTGTAGGCAAACAGCAGAATACTCAGAATGAGAAACCCGGTAAAACATCTAAACAGGTCTTCGTATGTCCCGGTGTCGGCCACACGAAGGAATTTCTCAAGCATGTTGGCCGCAAGCATCGCGCGCAGCGTATCGAACGGCAGGCGAAGGAGAATCATAACGAAAAATATTCTTTTTTGTCCGGAATCTTTAAGCATTCCGTAGGCTGATTTGTTCATCTTTTACCTCTCCTCGATTGAATCCGGTGCCACCGACAAAAGTTTTCCGTTTTCCATTCTGTATATTCTGTCGTAACCTTTTAAATGCTCCACCCGGTGCGTAACATGTATTACCGTTTTGTCCGTTGTAATGTGTTCGAGCGCTTCGAGAATCTCCGAAGTCGTATCGTTGTCAAGCGCAGAAGTCGGCTCATCCAGAATGATTATATCAGTATCCTTCGCCATGGCACGCGCTATCGCAATCCTCTGCGCCTGTCCGCCGGAGAGCTCGTCGGCGCTGTCTCCGAGATATGTATCTGTTCCATCGGGCAAGGTCTCTATCCACGAATCGAGGCAGGAAGCCCTGACAATGTAATCAAGCTTCTCTTTGGGAATTTCGTGTCCGAGGAGAATATTGTCCCGAACCGAAAGCGGCATAAGCATCGGCCTTTGCATAACCATCGATACTCCGGCCGTTATTCTGTCCGGCTCACTTTCACCGGCAACGGTTATTCTTCCCGATGTCTGTTTGCGAAGCCCGGCAATAATTCGAAGAAGCGTACTTTTTCCGCAACCGCTCTCTCCGACGATGCCGATATGCTCACCTCTTTTAACGTTCAGGGAAACATCGTCGATAATCGTCTTTTCACCGTATTTAAATGTTATATTCTCAAGAACTATGATGTTGTCGTTCATTTTCTACACCTCAATGTCCAGTCTGGAAAGATTCGTCGTAAACTGCTTAAAAGAAGCTATGAATGACGGCAGATTCATGATTGTATTCGAAAATGTTTTCTGAAGATTCAGAAACACAATCAGATTTCCGACGCTTTCGTGCCCGCTGATAATCAGAATTCCTCCGACTAAAAGAAGCACAAGAAGCGGAACCATGGACAGAAAGCCCGAACTTGAATTGCAAACCGCGCAGACGCGTTCCAGTTTAGTTTCGCTCCTTCCCCATTCTTCAAGCGCCTCGCAGAACTTTTCATATACATATTCCTTGGAATCGAATACCGTAACCGCCTCGTAATTTTCGATTGTGCTTACAGAAATTCTGTTAATGTCTTTTTTTCTGTCCATCGCATCATTTGCGAGAGGAACGATTCTGTTGCCCGCTTTGTTAACAATCAGAAGAATTATCACGGTCGGAACGGTTATCGCCGCAGTCATTATGGGATTAATTATCAGAAGAAAGATAAGGGTAAAAAAGAACAGAAGAAGCATTCCGATCATGTCAAAAAGCGTTGTGCTCATGTAGTCGGACGCGTTTTTAAGTTCATTCTGCATCTGTGAGATTGCATCGGAAACGGAGATGTCTTCGTCATGTCCGAGAATTCGATTAATGAAACCGACGCGAAGCGTATGTGCGTTTCTTTCCGCAGCATATTTGCCGGCTATCTTGGAAAGATACTGTGTCGCGGCATACGTTAGAATCAACACTCCCAGAATTACGATAAACTCAGTCGAAATATGCTCCCGCATTTCGATTTTATTGACAAGTCTGCCGATATAAAATGTCCACACAAGACTTGCGGCAACTCCGATAAACGAAAACACCATCGAAAGAATCACCCATTTTCTGTTTTTCGAGAATAACTTTGTCAGTACTTTCATTCCTTTTTCACCTCTTATGATGAAAAAAAGTCTAAACCCCTCCCCAGGGGAGGAGTCAAGACCAATTTACAAAAATAAGAGAATCTGTAATTCATAGACTGTCTGAAAATGTGACCGCCGCTACATCCATTCTGTTGCGTGTTTACGTTTATACTTCGGGAAATGACTCATCTGGCAGCGGAGATTGGTTCTTTCTTCTATGGCGATTGCATCGAAATATGTGCGCCACATGGAGGTGTAGCCGTCCTCAATCTTCTCTGATACAGCCAATTGTTCAAAGTCCTCCGGTGTGAGATAACGGATATAGTTCTCTTCATCCTTAGGGTGGACCACTGCAAAACGGCGATTATCATCAATCAGAATGAAATTCTCGGAAGGCATTCTGTCAGCAAAATGATCGGCAATCATTAAAAGAGTATTGTGGATCGGTTCCAGATGGCTTATGTATACATTCCCAACATTGTTGAACCGGGCAAATTCCAAAAGATGGTAGCTTTCGCCGCTGACTTTGCGCTGCATATCCATCATCTTCATAATATCCGGATCGTTTAAACGCGAACAGACGGAAGAACCGTAACGGAAGCCTTTCCGTAAAAAGGAATATACAATATTGACAGAATCCGGGTCCGAATGAAGAAGCGCCATATCAACCCAGTAACGGGCCATTGGCGAAATCTTCCGGGCAACGGAGCGGATTACTTTCTCGGCTTTCTCGGAATCTGCGGTGACTTCGATTACTTCATCGAAAAGCGTGAAGTCACAAAAAGGCCGCTTACGGATCGATACCTGCTCATGGCCGACAGAAAGAGCAGTCTCCCATGCATCATAAATCGCAGTCAGAATATCATCATATGTGTCATCACATAAAAACACTTTCATAAATTAAGCCGAGACCTTTCTTAAGTACAGATTTTCCTGTTACCGACGGAACCTGAGAGATACTCCCAGATACTCATCTGGCGGTATTCTTCGTTTTGATGGGCAATTTCCCAGTTCTCTGTCTCGTTGTCACCGGCAAGCCGGTTCAGAATATAGTTCTGTTCAATTGGTGTCTTGTACATCTGCCTGCCATTAATCAGAATAAAGTAGTGAGCACGCTTCAGTACAACTCCCATACGTTTTAAACCTTCATAAGTCAGAGACTCATACTTGCGGGCAGCCACAATTCGTTTGGCAGATTTCGGTCCGATTCCGGGAACACGTAAAATAATATCATAGGAGGCAGTCTGTAAATCCACCGGAAAGCTCTCCAAATGACGGAGCGCCCAGTCACACTTTGGATCCACAACTTCGTTAAAAAACGGATTCTCTGTACTCAGCAATTCATCTGTCCGGAAACCGTAATAGCGAAGCAGCCAGTCAGCCTGGTAGAGACGATGTTCTCTTAAAAGCGGCACGGGAGTTCCGGGGGCCGGAAGCGCCGGATCATTATTGAGCGGAATGTAAGCAGAGAAAAACACACGTTTCAAGTCGTAGACCTGATAGAGTTTCTGTGTTGTCTGAAGAAGAGCTAAATCTGTCTCATCGGTGGCTCCGATAATCATCTGGGTACTCTGGCCTGCCGGTGCAAACGACCGTTTAAAACGTGTATCTCCGACGACCGCAGGCAGACTGTTGTTCCCGATACGATGCAGAATATCTTCGCTTAAAAGGTTATCTTTATTAAATATACTGTTGGTCAGATGCCGGTTGATTCCGCTTCTCTCCATCCTGGCATCTTTACCGATTGCGAGCCGGTGGGCTGAAATAGTGTCCGTCAGTTTCCCCATGGCATTAAAAATCGTCTTCTGGGATTTGCTTGGAGCAAGTTTCTTAAGCCCTTCTTCCGTGGGCAGTTCCATATTGATACTGATTCGGTCTGCCAGATAACCGGCAAGCTCAATCAAATCATCAGGTGCACCGGGAATGGTCTTGACATGGACATAGCCGTTGAAATGATATTTCATGCGAAGCAGAAGAAGCGTTTCACACATTCGTTCCATAGTGAAAGCAGGGTTCTTCACAACTGCGGAACTAAGGAACAGACCTTCAATATAATTCCTCTTATAGAATTCGATTGTCAGCTGACAAAGTTCATCCGGATCAAATGTGGCTCTTGCCACATCGTTGGAACATCGGCTCAGACAATACTTGCAATCATAACAGCAATCGTTGCTGTACAGAATCTTCAACAGGGAAATACAGCGTCCGTCGGCGGCAAAAGAATGACAAACACCTGCGGCGCAGCTGTTCCCGAGGGCTCCTTTCTTCCCTCTTCTGTCCACTCCGCTGGAAGTGCAGGCTACATCATACTTCGCTGCATCCGCCAGAATCTGAAGTTTCTCTTCTGTGGAATAAGTCTTTAATGTATAGCTCATATCACGATTATACAAACATATGTTCGAAAAGTCAAGAGTGATTTTGGAGACTAGAACAAATCAAGTGTGCTGTCCAGGTAAATTTCCTCTCTCACTTCCAGCTGATGCTCTGGCTTAACAAGATAATAAAGCAGAAATTCCAAAAGAACTGCGCTTCCCAAATTTCGTCCTTCGATTTTGAAATTCGAGAAACCTGCAGTGAGATAAGTATTCATAATATCTTCATTCCCGATAAATCCGGGATTTCTTTTAGCCTTGGAGAAACGGTATCCTTCACCGGCGCCTGGAGCTTCGCAGACATGCTCCGGACAGTTCTCATCCAGAATTCTCCGGCTCACATTCTCATAGCATTCCTTTCTTGCTGCACATCCGAAATAACAGCATTCGTTACAGAGAAATTCGACTTTGTTTTTCTCTTCCTGCGTCAGAAAGTTAAGTTTGTCAAACTGCCTGTTCAGTCTGAAATCAGGCACGACATATTCAAATTCGTTACGTCCGACCTCTGCCCTGAAATCAGCGAGATCCATCAGCACTTTCGTGGGCGACGACACCATATACAGTTCGGGATAGTGCTCCCGCAAATACTCAAGAAGAAGTTCCGAATGGACAATTACTCCGTTACGAATACCCTTCCTGTTTCCGTTTCTTTCGGATTTTGCAAACAGTTCACACAACCCGTTACACTTTTCGTCAGACAAATGCCTCTCTTCAAGAAGTGAATTGCTGAACGTCAGTCTCGCGGATATTCCATACTCTTCAAGAAGCTTCAGGACTTCTTCGGCATTATCGTCGCCGTAACCAAGCCGCCCGCCGCTCCAGAGACACCCCTCCGGTGCTCCGTAAATCGAAGCAATTTCCGCATAGTCGTAAAAGAATTCCCGCCTCGTATAAAACAGAGGAAGGAATTCCCGATAAAAGTCATAGAACTCAAAAAGTCCCGGAAGATGAAATTTTGCGGTTTTAAAATTTGTGTCTGGCATTTTTTCTCCGAATATGATGAATTTACGATTTGCAAAAAAGTTTTTACATCATAAATTAGTGAACTCTTTTACCTTCAAGCCTGTCCGGCTGAGCCGTTTCCTTCTGTGGATTTGAAGGTCAGTAATCCCAGCGAAAGGAAAAAGATCACGAGAAGACTATCACTCAATAAGTTTCCATTATTTGCAACTGCAATCATCTGGGATGGATTGCTTTTAATGGAACTTAAATAACTGATAAGGGAAATAAATAACTCTATACTCAAGTAAGCATATAATGCGGCAAGCCCGCAATAAACATAACTTTTCAATTTTGAGAAAAAGGCCGGAACAAATATCAAGAGAACGAAAAATACCAGTTTAAGCCATGTAAACCAGAAACCAGAATTCAAGAGCCGGAAGTTGTCAAATATACTGAAGGCAATCAACACCCCTCCCGAAATCAAGTATGGTTTTAAACGTAATTCGCGTTTGACTGCTAACATATTCATCATTATAACAAGTATAAACGACAGCGGAATAATTACTGTTTCGCCAATGAAATCAATTGAAAAAAAGATATCCGTAGCCATAGAGAGTTCAATCATTCTTTTTATTCGAAAAGCCACTTCCCCAATCATCTGTACTATTTCCACTAAAGCTATTAAATAAAAGCTGAGATACATCAATACTTTTAATGTTTTTTTCATCTTTTTCCCTTTCCGACAGGTCTTAAATAAGTTTAGAATTGAGTGCTGTTATACTTCGCCTGCGTAAATTTCGATCGGATTTGACAGTATGTCGCAAAAATCCATGTCTTTTCCGTATGGTGACGCAGTAACATGCGCATCGTACTTTCCCATGTTGTCTTCTATAAGTATCTCAACACTGAAATCACTTCTGCTTCTGTTGTTCGCTTTCATATACTTAAGCTGAACCGGAATCACTTCATCTTTTATATAAACGTTAACAGAATACAAATATAATCCGTAGCCGGCTTCATTTGAAAAAGAAACCGTGTCACCGCGTCTTTTCGTCTTAAGCCTGCATTTCTTATATTTATAATCAACGGCGGTGCAATCAACAATCTCAAAATCCATAGATTCTTCGGAATCCGCAATGATTGTCAATTCTCCGCTCAAGACTCCGTACGATTGCCGATACAGAATAAAAAAAGCAATGGCAAGAATTGCAATAAATGCAATCAGAAAAATCACGAATCTTCTGTTTACTTTTAACATATTTTCACCCTCAAAAACGGTCTGTCATAAAATAACAATTTAAAACTGTGAACCATTTACCTCGTCAAATCTTTTACCCACTTGTATTTCTTAAAATGGTACATAACCCAGGGGATTTTGCCCACTTCATCGAGACAGGTGCAGGCATACACCACGAACACCGGCCAGTTCAAAAGAAAGGTTCCGACAAAGGCCAGGGGGATTGCTACTCCCCACATACATATTGCAAGGGAATACATATCAAACAAGGTATCTCCGCCGGCTGAAAAAACACCGTTGATAATGATTGTATTGACGCAACGGCCAATCATATAGACCGACATAACAAGCATCATCTGCTTAAAATAAACAAGTGCCTGCTCATCAAGTTTAACAATTCCCGACATGACAGGTGTAAGTATAAACATAAGTATTGCTGAAACAAAGCCTACAATAAACGCCAGCTTCGCAATCTTCACACCGGCGATTTTGCCTTGTTCCAATTGTCCGGCGCCAAGGGCATTGCCGACCACAATTCCGGTGCCTCCCGCGAGACCGTCGCAAACGCAGCAAACCAGGTCTCTGATTACCGCTGTTACTGAATTGGCTGCTGCCGCCGCTTCTCCCATATGCCCCATAAAAGCTGTATATGACGTAAAACCGATTCCCCAGAAAAGATATGCGCCAAGCAAGGGCCACATGCACTTAACAAAATCCTTGGTAAGATATCCCATTTTTGCAAAAAAATCCGATATTCCCGGTCTGATATATCCGGCTTTAAAAGAAAAGATCACACAAATTACAAGCTCGTAAATTCTGGCAATGAGTGTGGCAATAGCAGCGCCTTTTACCCCCATTGCCGGAAGTCCGAAAAGCCCGTAAATAAAAGCAGCGTTAAGAGCTGTGTTGACCACGGCGGCGCTGGAACTGATAAACGCGGTCTGGGGCACGTGGTCACTGACCTTCATAATTGTAAGGTAACATTGTGATATTCCCGTAAGAATATATGACCATCCCGCGATTCTTAAGTACTCGGCTCCGAAGGAAATCAGTGATGTTTCATCGGTAAAAACGATCATCAGTTTCTCGGGGAAAATAATACATCCGATAAAAAAGATGACAGAAATAATTATATTAAATCGAAGTATCAGTCCAAAAATTCTGCCCACTGTTCGTTTATCTTTTTTACCCCAGTACTGGGCTCCCAAAATGGAGCCGGCAGTAGCTATCGAGGAAATAAACATGTTCTGAACGAACTGAATCTGTGAAGCCAGCGATACCGCAGACATGGCATTCTGCTCGACATTTCCCAGCATTATTGCATCGGATGCTGCTACAGATGCCAGCATAAGATACTGAAAAGCAATGGGTAGCGTTATTTTAGTCAGTTTTATAAGAAATTCTTTGTCTCCAAGGATAGAGTATTCTTTCCTCTTAGCAATCATTTATCTTTTTCCGCCTTTATTTTTCTGAAAATCATATAGTCCCGGCAAGAATGTTTTATACAAACGTACCGCAGTTTTCGCAGAACATTCCGTCTTCTGTAAGCGGACCTCCGCAATTCGGACATTTTCCATCAATTCGTGACCTGGGCACCATGTCGTTGACCTCATCAGTCAAGGGATCGTTTTCAGGTCTGTTCACAGGTGCTGAATAAATTGAGCCTTCTTCGAACTTAACAGTTTTCTTTCTTCTGAGAATAATAAATACAATTATGCCGATTATCAAAGCGGTTCCGCCGAAAATAAACGGATATGCACTGTAATCATCATATTTTACCGTGAGTTCCGCCGTTTCTCCATTCAGGACTATATCTTTAATATCCCAGCTGGCGGTCTTTCCGTCACTTCCTACAGTACCGTTCGTATAACTTATTTTACCCGGTGTTACAATTGAAAAAGTATATTTATCATCGGGACCTTTTCCGTATCCCAGCACTTCCTGAGCGGCCTGATAAATCTGCTGATTGCTGGGTTTGATTTTAACGGTAACCGTTTGGGAACCGATTGAAGATTTCTTCTTATAAGAATAGTCTGAATCAAACAAAGCAGCGATTTCGATATAAGCTTCGATCAGTTCCTTGCTCTTGGCCTCTTTTTCGAAGCGCGTTCCAATAAGATGAACACCGTCCTCATGTCTGTCAATATCTTTGCTGTCCCAGTTGTCATTACTCATGGCGTCTGACGCAATCCTCGTTGCATCCGATAAAGAAAGCCCCTCCATGTTGTTTTTGTCGAGGGCTATTTCTTTAAAAACCATTACTTCCCCATTGTCATTCTCAACAACCACACCGAAATCAGTTTTAATAAAAGCACTCATGGAAACGACCATCAAAGAGGCCATTAACAAAATAATTAATTTTCTATTCTTTCTCAACCTGTTAATTCTCCCTTTACTGTTTAGTTTCCTTAGCTGCATAGGCTCGGCTTCCGCGAATATACACTTTGGAACCGTTTGCAATCTTTCTGAAGGAACTCCTGTAACACTCCACTTTCTTAACGTACCGTCCTTCGGAAAATGCCACCGTCAGATAGTAATGAAATGAGCCTCCGCTCCTCTTGTTTGCACTTTTAAACAGCACTGTTCCCACTGCTATCTTTGACTTCCTCGACAATCCTTTTCTTATGGTAAAAAAAGTTGACGGAATTAAAATAATCAGTGCAATTCCGCAAACAATCAATTTCCCTGTCAGACCATACTCTTCCAAGCCGGGATTAATGACTACAAGTACGGTTAATGCAGCCAATACCACAACTAAAAAGAAATAGCCCAAATCCAGTAAATTTTTGACACCACACTTACTGTAAGCCGGTAAAGCCTCATATTCTTCAGCGGTAATCGGTCTTCTTTCAATTGAAGACAGCCTAACCTCATCATAGTTTATTTGGGGCTTTCCCGCTACAAATTCACCGTATTTAATCTCATCCGGTGAAATCCCCCAGGCCTCTGCCATATCCGGTGTTATCTCCATTTTGCCGGTTGGCCCGATACCCAGATTTTCAAGATTCTCTTCCAAAAAACTCTTTCTCACTTAGTTTTTTCTCCTATTTTTCATATTTATGCTACTATTGTTTAACCGCACCGGCGGTAATTCCGCCGATAATCGATTTCGACAGAATCAAATATACCACAATTACAGGCAAAATGGAAATAAGAACGAACATATATAATTTACCTAAATCATAATCTAAAGAATTTGCGGTGGAACGAAGTGTCGCCATCATCATCGGAATTGTTTTTTTATCCTTCTCGTTAATAAGCAGGGAAGGGATAAAATAATTGTTCCATGAAGAAACAAAAGCGAAAATACCCTGAACTGCTATGGCCGGTCTCATAATGGGAATAATAATTCTGTTAAATGTACGGAATTCATTTGAACCGTCCACACGGGCTGCCTCAATAATCTCTTTATCAACAGCCTGGCGCATATACTGAATCATGTAGAAAAACGCTACAGGCGAAGCTACTCCCGGGAGAATAAGGGGAATAAAACTGTCCTTAAGGCCCACCATGTTCACAAGCTGTACGTAACCTACAGCGGAAACCTGTGTGGGAATGAGCATAAAAGCGATAATCAGCCCGTAAAGAACTTTTTTACCCGCAAAATCGTAAACATAGATACCATATGCACACATGGTGGAAAAATAGCAGGTAAGCACCGATGTCGCAATTGCAATGATAAAAGAATTTAAAAGACCTTTTCCTATGTCGATTGAGGAGTCGTGAAAAGCCCCGTACAAATTTTTGAAAAAGCTTGCGCCGGGCAACAGTGAAAAACCGCTCTGCAACTGGGTATTCGCCCTTGTGGCATTAATAAGAAGCATCAAACCGGGTAAAAGACATAATGCGGTAATAACTGTAAGAATTATCGTAATTAATACTTTTTCCACTTTTCTTTTATTCTTCGTAGCATCATCTTCAACGTATGTTAATTTTAATTCCATTCTGCTTTCTCCCCTTTTCTGATTGTTGATTTATATACTATTATTCCGAGAGCCGCCGTTATTATGAACATAACAACGCTTATTGCTCCGGACATTCCGTAATTCTTGCTTGTTCCGAGATAGCTGTTCAGCCACATAACCAGCGTTTTGGATGAATAATTGGGTGTTCCGATTCCGTTTGTGAGAATCTGCGGAACATCAAACATCTGCAATCCTGTTATCATCGATGTGATAAGGCAGTATAAAAGAACAGGCTTTATCATGGGCAGCGTTACATGAAGAAACGTCTTAAACGTCGAAGCTCCGTCAATAATCGCAGCCTCAAAAACACTCTGATGAATGCTCATGATTCCCGACATAATCAAAATTGTGGTGCTTCCTACTCCAAGCAGGAAATTCATAAGTCCAATCATAAAATAAACTGTCACCGTCCGGCTGAAAAAGTCGATTTTGGCACCGTCACCGGCAAAAGCGGTTATTATCTGATTGATCGGACCAATGTTTGAAAACAGGCTGAAAAACAACATGGAAAATGCCGAAGCCATTATCATGTTGGGCATATATATAACGGTGATAAAAAATTTTTTACCTTTAATCTGAATTCTTCTGTGGGTAAAAATAAGTGCCAGCACAAACGCAAACAAAAACTGCGGAATCACACCTATAAGCCAGAGAAGTACCGTATTTCCAAGATATTTGAAAACAAGAATATCTCCGTTATTTGACGGGGTAAAAATCTCTATGTAATTCTTTAAAAATACAAAGCGCGGTCCGATCTGATTGAGACCTTCTTTGTAGTTTTCAAAAAAGCTGTTGCCGAATGTCATAAGCTGCGGAATCAGTGTGCATATAATAAATCCAAGCATAAAAGGTGCAACGAAGAAATATCCCCAGCCTTTGTATTTGACCATGTTCTTCTTCTGCTGCTTTCTGTATTCCTTCTGCCATTCTTTCTTCCATTTTTTTCTTTCTCTGTTCATTTGTCTTCTCCTTTAGGGTGTCACTACCGACGGATATTTTTCTTTAATGTAAATATAGAAATTGTTCATGGCCTCTTCTTTGGAGACCTGACCTTTCCAATATTCCTGAAGTCTGTTTTGCAGTCCTTCGGTACAAAGCTGGTCATAAATAGTCTGATGTTCGAATTTAACATCACCGGCCAATTCACAGAACACTGCGGTAGCGTTCTGTCCGCCAAGAAAATCAACACCGAAATCAGGATCGTTTGCAAATGACTCATTAACGGATTTGTTATTTGAAAACTGATTTACATCGGTAACAAGATGCGAACAAACATCTTTATCATTTATAAATGTATTCATAATGTCGGCAACAAGCTCCTCATTATCAGAACCTGTCGCTGCCACAAGCCATGTTCCGCCCCAGAAGTGAGCCTGAGGGCCCTTACATACCGCCCAGTCTCCGAAACAGCCTTTCTCAGGGTCCTGAGCATTTCCCATACTGAAATTGAAATACCATGCCGGTCCGAGATAACACATTGTTTTACCTGAACCAAGCATCTGTGCCATTGATTCATCATCCCAAATTCCGGCCGTAAGGGTATAATCGTTTTCAACGAACATATCAGTCTGATCAATCCATTCCATGATTGTGTCATCAAACTGAAGATTTTTATTCTCATCCACCCAGGGAATTGATTTGTTGGCGGAATATGCTCTGTAAGTTGCAGCAAAAGATGAAGTCATATAATATCCTTTTTCTTTAGCCATGGCTGCAACATTGTTAAAGCCGGTCCAGTCTTCCATATATTTTTGAACTTCATCGGGATCGTCTGTTCCAAGAACTTTTCTTGCGATTGAGCGGCGATATATTACCGCGCTGGGACAGCACTGGAAAGAAACACCTTTGATCTCGCCCTTGGCGGATGTACAGGCTTTTACGGTATAATCGTAAGTATTTGAAAAATCTGTGACGCCGATTTTCGTTATGTCGGCAGTATAATCCGTATCTATATATTTATAAATATAATCTGCTTCTGCAAGAAACATATCCACCTTGTCATCGTATGAAGCCTTCTCCTGATTAAAAAGCGCTGCATCCAGCTTGTCCTGATAAACACCGTCATCATTGGGATTTATAATCCAGTTGACGGTTACACCTTCAGGCATTCCTTTTGCTCCTTCGTAATAAACTTCGTCGCCGGTATTTTTACCTTTTGTTGCAACCGAATCATCGGGATCGGATATTGGTTTGGTTCCAAAATAGTATGTTTCGCAGTAACCCTTAAATTCATCATGCCAGCAATAAATATTTAAAGTTTTACCTTTTCGGGATTCATCTTCCCCACCTGAACATGATGAAAAAAGAGATGCGCATATACTAAATGTCATACATAAGGCTAATATTTTTCTTTTCATTGTGCAAATCTCCTAAATTTTCTTCTAAAATCTGTGCATATTGACCTAAGAGAAAATACCACAATCATTTTCAAAACGCAAGCGCTTTTTTT
>JAKSSB010000045.1 GCA_024403285.1 Lachnospiraceae bacterium
TATCGGCAGTTTTCTTCGGTTTGGGATTTCCGTCCTCGTCAAAGTAATTTCGCTCGATTTTTCCGAATTTTTTTACAAGGAACATTGAGTAAAAAAGTGTAATCGAGACCGAACCGATTACAAGTACAAGCGGTAGCCACTGCATGTACCAGACGCATACCGTTACCATGAATGCCTGAGCGGCAATAAAAAGAAGCAACGGGATGAAATGAATAAGTGCAAATGTCAGCGCTGTTTTAATCGCCTGCATAAAGGTAAGTTTAAATCTGGCAATAAGAGGGAAAATTGAAATCGTTGCGCAAAGCACTACTGCTGTGAGGAATGCCGTAAGAACAAGATAGAGTGTTGTAACATTCTCAAATCCCTTTTCGTACATCCAGTTCCAGTCGATGAGGAGAAGTGCCATCAGCACAAGCTGGAACAGCCATATTAATGTCGACTGTTTAAAATTCTCTTTAAAAGCTTTGAAATACGGTTTGAAAACTCCGGGAGATTCCTTACGTACCATCTTCATTGTCACATAGTATTTAGCTGTAAAAGCAGCACCGGCCGTAACAATGGGAATTGAAAGTAAAAGACAAAGAACGTCCAGTACGAACAAATATACCGCAAGCGTAATTGCCTCCATAATTGGACCGTCAAATTTGAAAAGCTTCATAAAAAACCTCCGAACGTATAAAAAGGTGCTCCGACAAATCAGAGCACCTTTCATATTAAACATAAAGAAAATTATTCCTTAACACCACCGATGGTAAGACCTGTTACGAAATATCTCTGTAAGAAAGGATAAATACAGATGATAGGTAACATTGTTGCAATTGTAGCAGCACTACGAACTGTAGTAGGTGTTACCGTTGCGCTTGATGCAGAAGTGGTGTTCATATTCGTCGCGGAACCACTGGTCTGCATAACTGATGAAAGGAGTTTCATCAACTCGTACTGAAGTGTTGTATACTCATCTCTAAGTCTGTTGTAAAGCATTGCATCAAACCATGAGTTCCACTGGTATACAGCTACGAAAAGTGCAACTGTTGCATAAACGGGAAGGCAAAGAGGAGAGATAATCTTAAAGAAGATTGTCATATATCCTGCACCGTCAAGCTGTGCTGATTCCTCAAGTGAATCAGGAATACCTTCCATGTATGTTCTGATAACCATTACGTTAAATGCACTTACCATACCGGGAATTACATATACCCAGAATGAGTTTGTAAGGTGTAAGTACTTGAAGAGCAACATTGTAGGAACAAGACCGCCGTTTACATACATTGTAATAACCCAGAACAATGAAAGACTTGATCTGAAAAGAAATCTCTTACGGCTGATAATGAAAGCAAGAATTGAGTTTGCAGCCAATGCTAAAAATGTTCCTAAAAGTGTTCTTGCAACTGTAATCCATGCACCGGTAATCATACCCTGTTTGGTAAGAACCGTTACATAGTTCTTTAATGACCATACACGGGGAATAAGATGAATTCCGCCTCGTACGGCATCGGTACCGTCGTTGAATGATACAGCCAATGTATTCAATACAGGATACAATGTAATAACAACGAACAGAACCATAAAAATCGTATTAAAGATAACGAATAACTTGTCACTCCATGAACTTCTCATGAAATCTCTGATAGGGTGACTCTTGGGTTTAACGTAAGTAACCATTCTAAGTTCATCAGATGAACTTTCAGAACCTGAAATATCCGCTGCAATTGATTCGGTTGTTTCCAATGTGTCTGCAGCTTCTTCAATTTTATTGTCTAAATTAAATTCTTCACTCATTTCACAAACCCCTCCTTAGAACAAATGCTCTTCGCCGGATTTCTTAGCAACCCAGTTTGCGATGAGAATAAGTATAATAGCTACGGCACTCTTGAAAATACCTGCTGCGGTACCCAATGAATAGTCACCTTCTGAAATACCCCAGTTCAAAACGTAAATATCAATAGTTCTTGAAACACCCTGAACAAGACCATTACCTAAAAGGTACTGAACTTCGAATCCGGCATTAAGTACGTTACCGATATTCATAACAAGAAGAATCATGATTGTAGGACGAATTCCGGGAAGAGTAATATGTTTAATCTTCTGCCATCTTCCTGCACCGTCCATAGCTGCTGCTTCATAAAGCGAAGGATCGATTGATGTAATTGCAGCAAGGTAAATAATAGCATTCCAACCTGTCTCTTTCCAAACATTTGCGAAAGCAACTATCGGCCAGAAATATGCCGGAAACGAGAAGAAACTTATATAATTGTCAATAATACCAAGTTTAATAAGTACTTCGTTTACAATACCGGTTGATGATAAAGCATCATGTAAAAGTCCGCACACGATAATCCATGAAAGGAAATGCGGCAAATAAGAAATTGTCTGAACAATCTTCTTACAATATTTATTTCTTACTTCGTTAAGAAGGATTGCAAATACAATCGCCATAACGAAAGTTGTTACCAAGTTTAAAATTCCCATTCCAAGAGTATTTCTGATAACTCTTAAAAACTCTTCATCTTCAAATAATCGTATGAATTTAGCAAACCAAACAAATTTTGAATGGAAAAATCCTGTCTTCAATTTGAAATTCTGGAAAGCCATAATCCATCCAAGAAGGGGAACATAGTAAAATATAATACCATAAACTACAAATATAGCTGATAAAATCAATAATGTTGCCTGACGCTTAAGTTCTGCCTTTGATAATCTAACTTTAACATCCTCGGCTCTATTGTTCTTTTTTGCACGTTTTCTAATTTCTTTTCGTGAAAGATTATCAATATCTTCCACGGGCTGGCCGGTTTTAGAAAGTGCTCTCTTTCCGGCTTCAGTAGACTCAACATTTTCAGTTTCTTCTGTCAAATTTTCATCTGCGCCCATTGGTGTTTTCCTCCCTTTTTTATAGTAAATGGCAACCACAGTTGAAACCAACCGTGGTTGCCACTGCTTTATTTATTGAGTAATTCTCTTTTAGAACTAATTACTTACCAATAACACCATCAAGGCACTCCTGCATTTCAGCAAGGAAATCTTCAGGTTTACAAGCGTTGTACTTATCCATGTATGTAGCCCACTCTGAATCGAAATCAGAAGCCATAACTACTTTAGGAAGCCACTCATGCTTAACTTCTGCCATCTTGTTCCAAGCTACACCACCGGGTGTATCTGTTGTGAAGTTATTTGAGAATGAGTACATAGGATACCATAATCCCTTCTCAGTCTTAGCTGAGTGAATCATATCGTTGTAGTTGTTAGCACCATAAGCCTGGAAACATTTTACAAGGGGCTCAGCAAGGTTAGCTGAGAACTCTGAGAACTGCTGTCCGGGCATCATAGCGTTCTTACCATCTCTTGATGTACCATTCCACTGAGGCATATATGAGTATGTGCAAAGGTGTGAAGCCTGGTATGCAGGATCACCACACTGTGTTCTCATATCTTCTGTTCTGTAGAATAATCCGTTGTCGTCTACAAGGTAGTCAACACCTTCAATACCCCAGAATCTGAGGTCATGAATATCCTGATTAAGAAGGTCGTTAAGGAACTGGAATGCTCTCTCAACATCTGCACAGTTAGTTGTGATAGCTACACCAGAAGACTGGTTAAGTGTATCACCGTAGTCATGCCACTGGTTCTCCATACCTGCTTCAATAGTAAGTCCAAGAGGAACGTAGTTGCATCCAAGATCATCAAGACCCTGCTGTGTAAGTGTATCGTTGATTGAGTAAGCGAAATCCCACCACTGGTCACACATACCAAGGATACGACCTGTAGAAAGTTTTGCAATGTACTCATCGTATGTCTGTACACCGAACTCTTTGTCGATGATACCCTTGTTGTACTCTTCGTTAAGTTTCTTGAAGTACTTAACAGCTGTCTCTGTTGTGTTGTAATCCTTAAGTGTCATTGTATCAAGGTCAACGATAACAGAACCATCGTTAGGATATCCATCGAGGAACTGAGGAGCGTTCTCAATACAGAAGTATCTCCAGTCTTCACAAAGCATTGTGTAAGGGATTACTTCTGAGCCATCAGGCATTGTAGGGTTAGCTGCTGCGTATCTCTCAAGAAGATCGAAGTACTGGTCAAGTGTCTCGATTACAGGATAGTTATCCCACTCAAGAACTCTTACCTGAATCCAGAAAGCTTCTCCTGAATGCTCTGTTGATAAGTCTTCACCGTATGTATTCTGGAATACGTTAGCCCAGTAAATCTTACCATCTTCCTGACGGAACATATTCCACTCTTCGTCAGAATACATTTCCTTAAGGTTAGGATAGTTGTCAAGGTACTCATCCCAAGGAACAAGTACATCAGCGTTGTAAAGCTCGATCATAGCGTCACCACCGTTGATGTAGTCAGGTAAATCACCTGAAGCGATGATTGAACCAACTGCCTCTGCATCGGTCTGACCTGTAAGCCATGTCTCTTTAACTCTAACACCAAGTTTCTTAGCGATTTCTGCCTGAATGTCGTTGCCATCGTTGATTTCTGAACCAGGCATAGCTGTGAACATTGTGAAATCTACGATTTCGTCTTCAGTGTACTCTTTAGCGGCTGTTTCTCCGCCTTCTTCTGTGCTTTCAACAACATCGGGTGTTTCTGTAGACTCAGCTACTGAAGAAGCAGGCTCTTTGTTGCATCCAGCAAGTAATGACAATGCAACTGCAGCTGTCATTGTCAAAGCTGTGAATCTTTTGAGTTTCATTTTCTACCTCCCATTTTTCGCTTATAGCGATATTTATGGTAACAGTATATAGGTAACTGTACACGTAGACAACCCTAAAAATTCTATCTGTTATACCTAAAAAATCTAGATTTTGTTCACAATTTGTTAATTTTCTCGGTTCTTTTTACGGTATTTGGAAGGCGTACAGCCGTTAATTTCAATGAATTTCCGGATAAAATAATCGCTGTCGCGGTAGCCCACTTCCTCCGCAATCTGGTTGATTTTCTTGTCTGTGCGAACAAGTTCTTTGGCCGCAACATTGATTCTGTACGTTGTCAGGTAGTCCTTAAACGACTGGTTGTATTTCTTTCTGAAAATTTGTCCAAGATATGAACTGTTCATGAAATATTTTTCACCGAGATCGCGAAGCCTGATATTCTCAGCGTAATGCTCCTTGATTTCCTTCTCGATGTCGGCAAGGATTCCGTGGGAAACATTTTTACGAAGATTCATCAGATACTCGGCATATTCACCGGCGAATCGCTTCATATGTTCAAGACCGCCACGGTTAACCGATTCCTCAAACGAACTCTCGGTAATATACTGAACGACTTCTTCTTGGTTTACTTCGTTATCCTGTTCTCCGGCAAGATGAATCAGCTGAAAAAGAAGATAATTGATATTTAAGTTGATTGTGTTGCCACCGAGTTTCTGCATTTCGGAATAAAGGGATTCCACGCTCGAATCAATCTCAGCCTTGTCGTTTTTCTCGATGGCGCTGAGTACGGCGTCAAGGCTCTGCTTACACAAAACGGCATTGTTCTCTTTTTCGAGCTGTGCTTCGCTTTCATATATATATACGCTCTTCCTGTCATGGAATCCGATAATCGAATTCAGCATGCAGCACGAACTGTATGACTTCGATACGGCGGAAACGCTCGGAACTTTTTTACCACAAATAATACGGACGGGTTTGCGGACAATACCCTCAAGCTTCTTCGCAAAATTTTCAAGAAATACATTCTCGTCAAGATCGTGGCGGAATGCCATGTTGTCGCAGTAAATGAAGCCGACGTCGTAACTCTTCTCATCGTATGAAACGTCGAAGATGAAATGGCCTTCGTTCTCCCGCATGATGTCACGGCAGGCGGCAAGAAGCTGTTTCTGTAAAAGACGTCTGTCGGAATCGTCTTCTTCGGAATCAAAATCCAGAACTGAAGCTTCTATTTCGATATCAACGTATCTTACCCCGCCCGAAAGCTGAAGATGATGATTTACATATTCAAGATTGCTGTCGTCGTATTTGCCTTTTAAAAGCGCAATGATGTTACGCGCAAGGAACGCCTCCTCGAATTCCTGACGTTTCTCGGCTTCCTCGCGGTCTTTCTCTTTCAGCGAAGATACGTTTCGTACAACGTGTAAAAGATCCTCGGCCTGAACCGGTTTGAGAATATAATCGGTACAGTCGTTTCTGATGGCTTTCTGCGTATACGCAAAATTGTCGTAACCGCTTAAAATAACGAAACGCGCATCGGAAACATTGTCCTTTCGTATGGCTTCGAGAAGTTCAAGTCCGGTCATCGCCGGCATCTGAATGTCGGAGATAATCAGGTCAACCTTATTCTTCTTTAGATATTCAAGCGCATCACGTCCGTTCGACATGACTGCGGCGATTTCGAAGCCTTCCGCCTCCCAGTCAATGACAATCTGAAGTCCCTGAAGTATAAACGGTTCGTCGTCGACAAGCATAACTTTAAGCATCGTTCTCTCCCTCTTTCTTCATATCTTCAATAGGTATCGAAACAAGCACGCTCATTCCGATTCCCTTCTCACTGTCTATATCAAATGTAACTTTGTTGTCCGTCATCATCTTAAGGCGAAGACAGGCATTGAGCATTCCGATGTGTTTTTTACCCTTGAGTTCTTCAATGGTAACATTGTTCATCTTCTCAAGCCATTCGGCAACTTCATCTTCTTCCATTCCGCCGCCGGTATCTTCGACTTCTATATTAAGCCAATCGCCGTCGCGATTTACGCGGACAAAAATCCAGCCCGGCGTAGCCTTCGCTTCAATGCCGTGAACGCATGCGTTCTCAACAAAAGTAACAATCGTAAGTTTGGGAATCTTAATATTCTCGCAGTCCGGGGCAACATCAATTTTAAAAGACATACGTTCTCCGAATCTGTAATTCTGCAAAACAAGGTAGGCCTCTATGAATTCCATTTCCTTGCGGATTTCCACGAAATCGTTTCCCCACTCGACGTTCTGGCGCTCCATTACGGCAAGTTTCTCAACCATTTCAGCGGTTTCCTTCTCGCCACGAAGAAGACTGTGCATTCTTATACTTTCCAAGGAATTAAACAAAAAGTGCGGATTAATCTGGCTCTGAAGGGCGTGGAGCTCGGCATTTTTACGTGCGATGTTACTCTCCTGTTCTCGGAGTTTATCCTTGTAGGCCGTCTGAATCAGCTCGTTGTTTGTGCGCGCCATGTCGTTGTAGCTTCGCATAAGGCTTCCGATTTCATCGGCACCTTCGGCGTCTTCGATTTCGGCAAAGTTCTCGGAGCCGTTCGTACGGAAAGTCTTCTCCAGACGCTGAATTCGTTCGGTAACCGATTTTTCGATTGCTCCCATCGCGAAAAGCGGAACGATTACACTGACAAGAATCATGATAATAAGAATCAGGCGGTTGTCCCAGATTATTTTACCGATATCGGACTCGCCCTTTAGAACATGAATGGAAAGATCCGTTCCGTAAAGGCTGACATCCTTCGTCACGCCGACACGGTCATAATACGAAAACGTCTCGAAGTCATCGATATAAATGGCATTTGAAACATTCGACAGGATAACTTTATCGCCGCAGCACACATATATAGGATAATCGCAGTTCAGATTCTTGAGTCCGTTCAGGAAATTCGTATAGTAGTTCTCGACAACCATAATCTTGGCGCAGCCCTGATTCAGATTCGAATTCAGACGTCTGACATACATGATTCTTCTCCGCTGCGAAGTGTTCGTCATATTATTCGCGTCATATACCGCAAGAAGCGCATCACTTCGGCCGGATTCGATAAAACGGTTGTACCATTCTTCAGCGTAAACCTTCCTGTCGAGTTTCTGAAAATAATTACCGTTGACGATAGTTTTATTATCGACATAGATTGCGACTTTTCTCGAATCTATTCCCGAAAGAGTCTCAAAAAACGAGCCGTAAATTTCCGAATAGTATGAAGAAATATAATCGTATTCGTTAAAATATTTTTTGTTCAGGAACTCGTTCATGTCCTCATTTAAGTAAACGCTTTTCGCAAGATTCGCATTGTCTTCGACGGTATTGACAAAATAACTTTTCACGAGGTTCGCCTCGTTCTCCATCTCCGCATACATTTTGCTTCGTTCCGAAGCCAGAACACCGTAAAAGACAAGCACGTCGGTGATAATAAGAGGAATAAGCACGCAAAAAACATACAAACCGCGAAGTTTGTCTTTAACTCTTATATTATTAAGGAATCCCGTGTAAAACCAGGAAGTTTTCCTGCGTCTGCTCATTTACGTCTCCAATCGGGAAGCCCCGCCCCCGCGCAAAAAAGTAAATACCGCGATCGTAAATGCTCATATGTATAACACTTCAATCGCGGTATTCGTTACCACTTTTTGTCCGGACATCTGTTCTTCGTCACCGCCGCACGTACTTCGACGTAGCAGCCGCACGATAAACAGGTTCCACTATTCAGTTTATCACAATTTCGACAAATATTTAATCTTTCGTCGTAAATTTTTTCGTCCGCACGGTCGGCGGGCCTGAGTTTTTCAATCGCTTTCGCAATCCGCTCCTCGTAATCTTTTCCCGCAATCTCCCGGAGGAGGCAGCGGCGGCAAACTTTCGCGCACATTTATTCTTTTACCGAGATACGCATTACCGAGCGTGCCGGAACGGTAAGCGTAATGACATTGCCCGAAACCGTAAGGCCGGTAAAAGATTTGGCGGTGATTCTGTCGGGTTCGTCGAATGTGTTGCACTCGCGCATTCCGCCGGTCACGATTTCCGCTTCGGCTTTGACGTCTGTCATGCCCTCGAGCACAATCTTAAGCTCGTTAGCTTCGTTTAAATCGAGGTTTGTAAGCGTAATGTTGACGGTGCCGTCTTCGGAAAGAGATGCGGATTCGTTCATGTTCTGTACCATGTTCTCCTCTTCGAGGCCGACTTTCTTCGTATCCATCGTGCTTGCGCGGAGCTCGGCACCCTGATGAACGTTGTACATTCTGAATACATGATAGGTGGGCGTAAGCACCATCCTGTCGCCTTCGGTGAGAATCGGAGCCTGAAGGACGTTGACAAGCTGTGCGATGTTCGCCATTTTAACTCTGTTACAGTGTTTGTTGAAAATGTTGAGGTTGATTCCGGCAACAAGCGCATCACGCATCGTGTTCTGCTGATAGAGGAATCCGGGATTTGTGCCTTCTTCGACATCGTACCATGTACCCCACTCGTCGACCATCAGGCCGATTTTGCATTCTTTGTCGTATCTGTCCATGATTGCCGAATGCTTCGTGAGAAGTTCGTCCATGCAGTAAGTTTTGCGAAGCGTTCTGTACCAGTCTTTCTCGTCGAAGTCGGTAGCGCTTCCCTTAATGTCCCAGTCGCCGGGAAGTGTGTAATAATGAAGGGAAATTCCGTTCATGAAAAGATGGTTCTGAGGCCAGGAGCCCGAACCTTTCGCGCAGCCTTCGAAAACTTTCTCGGTCCAGTTATAATCGAAATCGTTGGCGCCGCAGGCGATTTTGCAAATCGGCTTCTCGGGATCGTAAATCTTGATGTATGACTGATACTGTCTGAAAAGATTTGCGTAATACTCGGGAATCATGTTGCCGCCGCAGCCCCAGTTCTCATTGCCGACACCGAAGTAATCGACTCTCCAGGGTTTCTCGCTTCCGTTAGCCTTACGTTCGTCGGCCATGGGCGAAACGCCGTCGAATGTCATGTATTCGATCCACTCGCTCATTTCTCTGACCGTACCGCTTCCGACATTTCCGTTGATATATGTTTTACAGCCGAGCTGTCTGCAAAGTTCCATGTATTCGTGCGTACCGAAGGAATTGTCCTCTACAACTCCGCCCCAGTTCGTGTTGACCATTTTCTTGCGGTTCTCTTTGGGGCCGATTCCGTCTTTCCAGTGATACTCGTCGGCAAAACATCCGCCGGGCCATCTTAAAACGGGAACCTTCATTTCCTTAAGTGCGTTCACAACGTCGTTTCGCATTCCGTTCGTGTTGGGGATGTCTGAATTCTCGCCGACGTAAAGACCTCCGTATATGCATCTTCCGAGGTGTTCGGAGAAATGTCCCTGAAGTTCCGGATTGATATGTCCGGCCGTTTCTTTTGTATTTACGTAAAGAGTACTCATTTTTGTAACCTCCGTTTTCATATTTATGGCGTAACTTACCTGAAATTACGCTCTCTACATTTCTAAATTACATTACCTTCGCTCTCTTTTCAAACATATTTTACCGTTTCTGAAATTTGTACGGTTTTTACTTAAATTTGCCCCCTTTATTTTCAGATTTTGAGTTGTAAAATATTAGAAAGTGCGCCCATCTTGTATGCTTTTGCCAAAGTTGTCTGTTTTTTCGACAAAGATGTGGCTTTTATGCTATTGTTATTTAAAACTATATCATTCTGAAAGGGGTACATACAGATGATCAAAATCGCCAAAACTGAGAACGGTCTTGTCCGCGGTCTTCCCGGCAACAATACCAGAATCACGTCTTTTAAGGGCATCCCTTATGCAGCGCCTCCCGTAGGTGCGTTAAGGTGGAAAGCGCCAAGTCCGCACGATAACTGGGACGGAATCTACGACGCATTTTCCTTCGGCCCGATTCCCGTACAGGATCCGCCCGGAATCGGTGACGGAATTTATGATAAGGAATGGCATGTCGATGCGGACATTCCGATGGATGAGGACTGTCTTTACTTAAATATCTGGACTCCCGCATGCTCCGATACGGAGAACCTTCCCGTACTTGTATGGTTTTTCGGCGGTGCCTTCCAGTGGGGCTACACAAACGAAATGGAATTTAACGGCGAGAACATCGCAAAACGCGGTGTCGTAGTCGTAAGCGTAAACTACAGACTCGGTGCAATCGGTTTCCTCGCTCATCCCGAGCTTACGAAAGAGAATCCCGACGCGCCGACGAACTTCGGTCTTTTGGACCAGCAGTACGGACTTATGTGGACGAAGCGCAACATCAAGGCATTCGGCGGCAATCCCGACCGAATCACAATTGCCGGACAGTCGGCCGGCGGCGGAAGCGTTCTCTCCCAGCTCGGCTGCAAGAAAAACTTCGGTGTGATAAGCGGTGCGGTAATCATGTCCGGTATGATTCGAAATCCGTTCCTTTCGGACGACATCATCACTCCGGTCTCACTTGAACGCTCCGAGCAGAAGGGTATCGAATTCTTCGAATACCTCGGTGTTAAAACTATCGACGAGGCAAGAAAGCTCGACGCAACCTTCATTCGCGAAAAATACGCCGAATTCAGAAACCGCTTCGGTTTCATGGACCCGAGAGGTTTCATTGCTCCCTGCGTGGACGGTGTATTCCTCGAAGACGAACCGTACAAACTTCTCTGTGAAGGCAAATCGGTTCCGGTTCCCATTATTTCGGGTAACACCAAAGACGAATTCCCGTCGGTTGTTTTTGCCAAAGACGAAGAAGAATATAAAGCCTCTATCCGAAAGACATTCGGTGACAAGGCTGACGAATTCCTCTCTTTCCCCGAAGCGAAAGTCAGAACTTCGATGGGCTTCTGCCCCTTCAATTCAATAGAATATTCGGTAAAAGGCGCATTCTCGAAAAACGAGCAGATTCCCTGCTACTACTACAGATTCGACACCGACATTCCCGGAGAAGATCATCCCGGAACATTCCATTCTGTCGATTTGTGGTTCTTCTTTGAGACGCTTGCGGGTTCGTGGAGACCGTTCGTCGGCAGACATTACGACCTTGCAAGACAGATGTGCGATTACCTGACCAATTTCATCAAGACAGGCAACCCGAACGGCATCGGCCGCGACGGAATTCCTCTTCCCGAGTGGAATGCTTTTACCGTGGCTTACGGCGACGAGATGGAATTTACGTCGTTCGGTGCAGTTCCCAAGCGAAACACGAATTCTTTTACCGAATTTATGACTCGTCATATGGGTGGTAAAAGACAGGCATTCAACCCGTACCTTCCTTCCTGGGAGTACGTTCCCGACGGAGAGCCTTACGTTTTCGGCGACAGAGTGTATGTCTACGGTTCGCACGATTATTCGAAAGGTCATGCGTTCTGCCTCGGCGACTATGTTTGCTGGTCGGCACCGGTTGACAATCTTGCCGACTGGAAATACGAGGGCGTGATTTATACGAGAACGCAGGATCCGATCAATGCGCGCAACAACATGTGCCTCTATGCGCCCGATGTTACAATCGGACCGGACGGAAGATATTATCTTTTCTATGTTCTGGATAAAACAAGCGCCGTTTCGGTTGCTGTCTGTGACAGGCCGAACGGAAAATTTGAGTTCTACGGACATGTTCACTATGCGGACGGAACGCTTCTCGGAGAGCGCGAGGGCGATGAGCCTCAGTTCGATCCCGGCGTAATGACAATCGACGGAGAAACATATCTTTTCACCGGTTTTGCGGGACCGGGTGACAAGAGCAGACACGGTGCGATGCTGACCGTGCTCGATGAGGATATGCTCACAATCGTCAAAGCTCCGGAAATCAAAGTTCCCGGATGCATGTATTCGGAAGGCACCGGATTTGAAGGACATGCTTTCTTCGAAGCTCCTTCGATTCGCGAAAGAAACGGCAAATTCTACTTCGTATATTCTTCGCAGGTTATGCACGAACTTTGCTATGCGGTTTCGGATACAATCGACGGCGAGTACAAATACGGCGGTGTGATAATAAGCAACGCGGACCTCGGAATCGACTCTTACAAGAAGGCCGATATGCCGACGGCGTACGGTGCGAACAATCACGGAAGCATTATAGAGATTAACGGCGAGTGGTACATCTTTTACCACAGACAGACCAACAATACCTGGTATTCGCGTCAGGTCTGCGCCGAGAGAATTTCATTCAACGATGACGGCTCGATTGTTCAGGCAGAGCTTACATCGTGCGGTTTGAACGGCGGACCGCTCAAGGGCGAGGGCGAGTATCCCGGATATATCGTCTGCAACATGTTCAATGAGCATGAAAGTCCCTACATCGGCGAGAATACGCAGCCGAAGGTTGTTCAGGAAGGCAAGGATGACGACAGATTCCTCGGATACATTGCCAACATCACGAACAAGACGACTCTCGGTTTCAAGTATTTCGATATTAAGAAACTTTCGAAGATTAAGTTCAATGTTCGCGGATACGGTTGCGGATATTTTGAAATCCGCGATTCGATTGACGGACCTGTTCTCGGTAAAAGCGAGGAAATTCAGTTCGCGACCATCTGGGAGGAATATTTCGCAGATGTCAATATCGAGCCCGGCACGAAGGCGCTGTACTTCACTTTTGTCGGCGGCGGCGATGTCAGCCTGAAGTCATTTGTATTAATTTAGCTTATATCAACATTTCATAACAACATAAGCAACCCCGCACGGTATTAGCCATGCGGGGTTGCTTATATTTATCGTACCTTTTATAAATGTTCGTGAAGCGGATTCTTGGTATTAATCTTCATGTAGGGGAGCCGGATTCTTGTACATACTCTTCATGTTCGGGAGCCGGATTCTTGTACATACTCTTCATGTTCGGGAGCCGGATTCTTGTACATACTCTTCATGTTCGGAGCTAGAATCTTGCGATTTCGTCCTCGGAATCATCCTTGCAATTCTCAAAGCTGACGATTTCGACAAAATAGCTCACGCTCTCGTTTACATGAACTTCGGCGCGTTCGCCGACCTTCTTGCCGAGAATGGCTTTGCCTAAAGGAGACTCGATTGTGATGTAGTTGTTGAGCGTGTCGCCGCGAACCGAAGTTACAAGCTTGTAGGTTTCCGTCGCATCATCATCCTCGAATTTGACAGTCACAATGTTGTTGATTCCGATTTCGTCATCAGCCGAATTGTCTTCGATAATTTCAGCTGTCCTGATCATTTTGTCCAGATAGCGGATTCTGCTCTCGTTTATGTTCTTCGCACGCTTCGCAGCATGATACTCGAAGTTCTCGCTCAAATCACCGTGCGCACGCATTTCCTTAACATCTTCAAGGAGCTTCGGGCGAAGCTCAAGTTTTCTGTATTCTATTTCTTTTTCCATCTTCTCGATGTCTGATTTGGTAAGTTTGTCGTTCATACTCTGTCTCCGTTGTATTTCTATTCCCGGTTTTGGATATTTATTTCCTCCGGTTGTTAATTTTCGGGGCGGTGTTCACCTTTTCTACTCGTTTCCCGGGCGAAGCTGCATATATTCCTTAGCGGACTTTTAGAGCTCGCCGGTTCTTAGCGAGGTTCTTCCGAGCTTAGAACCGCTGCGCAGCTCGAGAGAACGCAAGTGGTCCGCGGGGAACTTATCAGCGAAGCCCGAAGCATTCCGGGGGGGCTGACAGCAAAATCCCACAAGTCTATTCGATATGCTGTCGCTGGATGATGATTTCCGGGATTGCTGACAGCAAAATCCCACAAGTCTATTCGTTATGCTGTCGCTGGATGATAATTCCCGGGGTTGCTGACAGCAAAATCTCACAAGTCTATTCGTTATGCTGTCGCTGGATGATGATTTCCGGGGTTGCTGACAGCAAAATCCCACAAGTCTATCCGATATGCTGTCGCTGGATGATGATTTCCGGGGTTGCTGACAGCAAAATCCTACAAGTCTATCCGTTATGCTGTCGCTGGATGATGATTTCCGGGGTTGCTGACAGCAAAATCCCACA
>JAKSSB010000046.1 GCA_024403285.1 Lachnospiraceae bacterium
TGATGCTGTGCAAAAGGCATTGCGCCCGAGTCGAACCAGCAGTCGATAACTTCGGGAACTCTCTTCATCTCACCGCCGCAGTCGGGACACTTGATTATAACAGCATCGATGTACGGACGATGAAGTTCAACTTCCTCGTTAGCGGGATTTCCGGAAAGTTCGGCAAGTTCTTTTCTTGATCCGATGCAGAGCTGTTTGCCGCATGAGCACTCCCAGATGTTAAGCGGAGTACCCCAGTAACGGTTACGTGAAATAGCCCAGTCTTGAAGGTTCTCAAGCCAGTCACCGAAACGTCCCTTACCGATTGATTCGGGAATCCAGTTGATTGTATTGTTATTGGCAATCATGTCATCTTTGACAGCTGTCATCTTGATGTACCATGATTCTCTTGCGTAGTAAATAAGCGGAGTATCACATCTCCAGCAGTGAGGATAGCTATGCTCGAACTTCGGTGCGTCGAAGAGAAGTCCTGCGTCCTCAAGAGCCTGAAGTACAGGCATATCAGCCTTCTTAACGAACATTCCGGCCCAGGGAGTTTCCTTGGTCATCTCACCTTTGCCGTCAACGAGCTGTACGAAAGGAAGATCGTATTTACGTCCTACCTGAGCATCGTCTTCACCGAAAGCGGGAGCGATATGAACAACGCCGGTACCGTCTGTAAGCGTTACATACTCATCGCAGGTAACGAAGAAAGCTTTTTTACCCTGACGTGCAACGGTCTCGTTTGCATAAGGGAAGAGGGGAACGTATTCCTTGAACTCAAGTTCCTTACCGGTAAAAGATGCAAGAACTTCAACATCATCTCCGAGAACGGTAGCAACCAGAGCCTGTGCCATGTAATAAATAAGTCCGTCCTTGTTGTTCTTAACCTTAACGTACTCATAATCGGGATGCATACAAAGTGCCACGTTAGAAGGCAGTGTCCAGGGTGTGGTTGTCCATGCGAGAATGTAAGCATCCTCGTCAACGCATTTGAAACGTACAACTGCGGAACGTTCCTTGACATCCTTGTATCCCTGTGCTACTTCCTGTGCGGAAAGCGGGGTTCCGCAACGAGGGCAGTAAGGAACGATTTTGAATCCCTTGTATAAAAGATTCTTGTTCCAGATTTCCTTAAGAGCCCACCACTCGGACTCGATGAATTCATTGTGATATGTAACATAAGGATTGTCCATGTCGGCCCAGAAACCTACGGTACCTGAGAAATCTTCCCACATTCCTTTGTATTTCCAGACACTTTCCTTACATTTGTTGATAAAAGGCTCAAGACCGTACTCTTCAATCTGCTCCTTACCGTCAAGTCCGAGAAGCTTCTCAACTTCAATCTCAACGGGAAGACCGTGAGTATCCCAGCCTGCTTTTCTGGGAACCATATATCCTTTCATGGTTCTGTAACGGGGAATCATATCCTTGATAACACGTGTAAGAACGTGGCCGATATGAGGCTTTCCGTTTGCTGTAGGGGGGCCGTCGTAGAAAGTATATGTTTCGCCTTCCTTACGGTTCTCCATACTCTTTTTAAAGATATCGTTCTCCTTCCAGAACTTCTCGATCTCTTTTTCCCTGTCTACAAAATTCAGGTCAGTATCAACTTTGTTGTACATGGTATGCACTCCTTTTAAATATAAAAATACCTTTGCGCGCCGAAAAAGCACGCAAAACACCAATCTTCATTTTACTTTTCAAGTTCCTCGTTGTCAATATCGGGATGTTCGTCGAGGTAATCCTTGATTTCTCTGGCTTTGTCCTTTGCGTTCTTCGTTGCAATTTTGCTTGTGAGAACGTTTCCGACAAGTCTTTTCGCGTCGTTTCTGTTACCGTACTTAGCACACAGTGCAGCTATCAGCGTTTCGAATGTTATGTCATTCATTCCGCATATCGGATAGCTTTCGTTTGCCCTTGCCGATAAAAGATAATCGAGCGCTTTCGTAAGATAACCGTCTTCCAGCTCACCGTAACGACGCATAATGTCCTTGTAACCCGATGTATTCTCATCAAGACTCTGTGCGGCAGAACGGTACAGCCAGCCGAGTTTCAGATTTATAAGTCCCATCTCCGACGGCTTAACCTTCTTGATTTCGGCATTCATCAGCGCATCCTTGTAACGTTTGAACGCGTCTAAGTAGGAATACTCTGTTTTTTTACTGTATTCGTCGCGGAATTTCGGAGTTATCTGAATCTGAATTTCTTTGGCCTGCCTGGGAGCAAGATAATCCCAGTACTGCTCGAGTGCGGTATATCCGCAGTACGAACACTGAATAACACTGTACTTAAGCGGTTCGATTCCTCTGAAATTCTGCTTCAAATCCATATCCATCGACTTAAGATATGTTTTACCGTGTTTAACTTTCAAGTCGGTAATTTTCCTGTCACATGCGGGGCACGTGAAAGTTTTGCGTAACACCCAGTCTTTTTCTTCTGCCATATAAACCCCTCTTTTATCTGATTGTTATCTGATAATGCCGTTTTCGTGATTCATTCTCCACTCAATACAACGTTTGAGATAATGCTCGTATTCAGGGCTCTTACACATGCCCTTTCCTTCCACGTCGGAAATCTTGGCAACATCCATTCCGTTGCAGGCCGTCGTCTTCATGACAATGTTAAGCGGATCGACACATGTATCGTTGGCAATGTACGTTCCGATTCCGAAAGCGACTTTCGCTCTGCCCTTGAAATGTCTGCAAATCTTCGTTGCTTTCTCGAAGTTCAAGCTGTCCGAGAATAAAAGAGTCTTCGTGCAGGGATCGATTCCGAGTCCCTTGTAATGATCTATCATCATCTCGCCCCATTCAATCGGGTCTCCGCTGTCATGACGGCAGCCGCTGAAAAGAGTTGCGTAAGTCAGCTGGAAGTCTTTTAAGAAGCACTTCGTTGTGATTGCATCGGTAAGTGCGGTTCCGTTTAAGACACCGTACTCCTTAACCCATGCATCAAGTGCGTACCAGTTCGAAAATGCCGGATTATGCTTGTGATTGCCCTGTCCGACACACATAATCCACTCGTGTGCCATTGTTCCCACGGGAGTAATTCCGTATTTTTTGGCAAGATATACGTTTGAAGTTCCCACAAATGTTGATGAAGGGAATGTCGACTCTTTTAATGTCTTTACGGCAAGTTCCTGTGCCTCGCCCGAAAGACGTCTTCTCATTCCGAATTCGGAGAAAGCACCGAGTTCGAAAACGCCTTCTTTAAGTTTCGCAATCTTGTCATCAAGTCTTTCCTTGAAGCTCTCGATAAGCTTGTCGTAGTCGTGCGCCATTCTGAAATATACTTCGTTGACAATGGCAAGCGTCGGAATCTCATACATGGAGGTATTGAGCCATGTTCCTCTTGTTTCGATTGAAAGTCCGCACTCGGCGTCGGTCGTAATCTCGAAATCGGCATATCTGGGTTTCCAGAGTCTTAAGAAATCAACATAAGATCCCTTAATCCAGCGAATGCTGTGAAGATACTCAAGCTCATCTTCCGTGAAACGCAGATCGCAGTAAAGCTGAATCTGATTCTTGATTTCCTCAACCATTTCTTCGGTAAAGTGAACATCTGTATTTCTGCACTTAAAACTCCATGTTGTCTTGTAATCACTGAACTGATGGTAAATTGCCTGTCCCATGGAGAATTTGTATGCATCTGCCTCCAGCAGACTGTTAATTATTCTTTCCATTTTCTTTTCGGCCCCGATTGCGGCCTCCTCCTTTTTAATTGTTATTTGACATATGTGATAAAACGGTTGCCGCCCTTTTCGAAGGCATCGGCAGAATCATTTTTACCGACTTTGTAAACATTTCCGTTCGCGGGATTCATCCACACGGTATTCAGATCGTTAAATCCCACCAGCAGTACGGCTTCGCCGTCTTCGGTAAAAGAAATAACGGGAATGTCCTTATTTAAATAATACAGCGTGCTGTCAAGAGGGCATCCGGTGAGGTCTAAAACGGTTCCGCCGTTTAAGCCTTTTTCAAGCACTTCCTCGGCTGAAAGTCCCGATTCAAGGAGCGTTTGCGTATTCAAATTCACACCGTTGAAACGAAGCACCGTTTCAAGACATACGGCAAGTGTGCTTTTACCTTCGCCGGCCGTAGCTCCGGTAATCGCCATAATCTGATTTCTCTCCGCTACGGTTTCCTTTCGCCAGATGAATCTTCCGTCGTTTCCGCGAACCGCACCGTTTAAGGCGTATGCCGTTTTGACGGCTTCCCCGGGATTGTCGAATACACCTGCAAGAGAAGAATGAACATATACCCTGTAAAGATTCTCTTCTTCCTTTTCTTCGGTTTCGACAAGTCTCTCGCCTTCGAAAAGCGAAAACTTCGGCTGTTTCAGTTTGATGTTGCGTTCAGCGTACTCGTTTTTCAGAACAAGCTGTGCAATTTTCTTGTAATTCTCCGTAATAACGGTTTCCGTATGATTGACGGGATCAACCGTTTCGGAGTTGTCGATGATTGTATCCGGAGATGAAGGAACAAATTCTCCGAACTCGTTTTTCTCAAGTCTCGTAAGTGTGAGCATTTCATCTTCCACAAGACAGTCAACGACGTATCTGCCTTCCGGAGTATAATTCTTAAGGATGTTGCCCTGCGGATCACGGATTATTAAGCTGTACATCGGGAAAACCACGTTTCCGAAGTTATCCTTATGAATATCTTCTTTTCTTGCAAGACCGTATACAAGATCACTTTCCATGAATCCAAGCGGCATTATTCTTTCGTCTTTGCCCGCCTTAATCGACGTTTCGATTCCCTGATTCAGTTCAAGAACTTTCAGTTCACTGCAGTCGTACGGGTTCTTGACGTTCTGCCATGCAATCATGACATTGTCATCTGAAACCTGCAGTCTGTCACGCGAAAGAATCTCCGCTATTTTCTCGACCTCACAGTTCTCGAGACTAACCTTATATACGCATCCTTCCAGATAAAAGAAGAATTTGCCCTCGCTGTTGTGGAACATAAGCTCCTGCGTGTTGTATTTAAGCATTCCGAATGATTTCTTAAACGGAACGAAAACACATTCCTCAACCGAATTGAGCGAATCACTGTATTTGTAAAGTGCAAGGCCGCATTCGCCTTCATGCTGTCCGCGATTCATATATCCGTATACGGCAAAAACTGCGTTTCCTTCGTCATCCGCCGACAGAATTTTAATTTCGTGATTGCGGTTTCTTGCTCTTTCGTCCGTATTTTTACGGTCGGTAAAAGAAAAAACCGTCGTAAAGCTGTTGTTTGCGGCATCGCATCCGTACAACGAGCCGTTCTGCACAAAAAAGCATCTTTTACCGTCCGGACTGCTTACCACGGGGATATCCGAATTCCCGATTCCGAGCATAATCTTCGTTCCAAAGAATACTTTCTCCTCGGGATTGAAAATCTTAACCGCTTCTCTTCTGTAATCGAGAAGATAAATTCGCTCCTCACCCTGACGGATTCTGAAGTACTCCCTGACGGATAACTCATCTTCCGACTTGTCCGCCGAAACCGCCGCATCGTATTCAATGCGAATGTTCGCGATTGTTCCCGCAATATCTTCAATGTAAACGGATGCGGGAGTCGTCTTCTTCACTTCGAGATTTCCCCAGGTAATCTGGTCAAAAGAGCTGTGAATGTCGACGTTTGCGAAATCGGAATTGTCTCCGGTATCGTCCGACTCTATATACATTATCAGTTCTTCGCGTTCCTCTTCAATCGTTGAAACCGTCTTGTCCGAGAAATCGCGGCAGAACCGTATTTTACCCAGTTCATCGAGAGTGTAGTCTTTAATAATTCTTGCATGGTAAAAGACATCTCCCCTGTCCTTAACCGAAAGAACGATAACGAAAGCATATTCCTCGTTTTCGTCAATCAGATCTTTAAGCGTGACGGTGGCGGAAATTGAATCTCCGTTCGCCGAAAAAGCCCCGAGTTCCGTGTCCTCTATCAGTCTTGAACCGTCCAAAGACCTGACCTGATAGGATATTTTATCGATTTCGGCGCCTTTCGTATCGATAAGAAAACTTAACGAACGTCCCTCACGCAACGGTGTAAGTGTATCGACCATATAAGCCGTATCCTGAAGCGACATGTAACCGAAAGTTCTGTTATATGTACAGTCTTCCGCGGTAAAAGAAACAACCGGAAGCGTCGCATCTTCCATTTCCGCCGTCATGTCTTCGTTTCCGACATTGAAAGTTGCATTCAGGATAAAAAGAGTAAGGAAAAAGGCGGCTACACAAACTATCGGTTGTAAAATTTTATGTAACATACCCTCTCTCCTTTCCAAAATCATGTGTTCGTAAATGATGCGAGAGTGTCGGACACACAAGTATCCGACACCCCTCATCAATAAATATTACTTTAATACATTAAGACGACAAATCGCCTTTTTAAGAGCTATATTGGCTCTGTCGACATCCAGACCTTCAGCCTTCTCGTTAAGTCTTTCTTCAGCTCTGGTCCTGGCGCTTAAAGCACGCTCTTCGTCAATTTCCGCAGGCCATTCGACAAGCTCTGCGAGTATCGTAACTTTATCCGGAAGGATCTGCGCGAATCCCGAATGAAGAGCCGCATTTTTAAGCTGCGTTTCTTCATGAAGAGTAAGAATTCCGGGTTCAAGAATAACGGTTGTGGGAATATGTTTCTTGTAAACACCAATCTCACCTTCCGTGGTATTAAACTCTACCATTGAAACCTTACCCCGGTAAAAAACTCGCTCCGGCGTTACAATTTCTACATCAAAAAAGTTTTCTTCGCTCATTTAAACCCTCCGCCCGTTTATTTTTTGGCATTGGCACGTGCTACAACATCATCGATGCTTCCGGCATTGAGGAAGAATCCTTCGGGAATATCGTCATGCTTTCCTTCAAGAATTTCCTTAAATCCGCGGATAGTCTCGGCAATGGGAACATACTTACCTTCAAGACCGGTAAACTGACCTGCTACGAAGAAAGGCTGTGATAAGAATCTCTGAATCTTTCTTGCTCTGTTAACAAGGAGCTTATCGTCTTCCGACAACTCGTCCATACCGAGGATAGCGATAATATCCTGTAATTCTTTGTATTTCTGTAAGATTTCCTGAAATCCTCTGGCAACTTCATAGTGCTCTTTGCCGACGATTCTCGGATCGAGAATACGTGAAGTCGACTCAAGAGGATCAACAGCCGGATAAATACCGAGTTCTACAATGGAACGTGAAAGAACCGTGGTAGCATCCAGATGTGCGAATGTTGTTGCGGGAGCCGGGTCGGTAAGGTCATCGGCAGGTACGTATACGGCCTGAACCGATGTGATCGAACCGTTCTTTGTTGAAGTAATACGTTCCTGAAGGGCCCCCATTTCGGTCTGCAGTGTAGGCTGATAACCTACGGCTGAAGGCATACGGCCGAGAAGAGCCGAAACCTCTGAACCGGCCTGTGTGAAACGGAAGATGTTATCAATGAATAAAAGAACATCCTTTCCGCCCTTGTCACGGAAATATTCAGCCATTGTAAGTCCGGTAAGACCTACTCTCATACGTGCTCCGGGGGGCTCGTTCATCTGACCGAATACCATTGTTGTTTTGTCAATAACGCCGGATTCCTGCATTTCATGGTAAAGGTCGTTACCCTCACGGGTTCTCTCACCTACACCGGTGAAAACGGAATATCCGCCGTGCTCTGTTGCGATGTTACGAATAAGCTCCTGAATAAGGACTGTTTTACCTACACCGGCGCCGCCGAAAAGACCGATTTTACCACCCTTCTGGTAAGGGCAGAGGAGGTCAACGACTTTAATACCGGTTTCGAGGAGTTCCGTTTCGGTAGACTGCTCCGAAAACTGGGGAGCAGGTCTGTGAATCGGCTCGTAACCTATAGCTTCGGGAGCGGGTTTGTTGTCGATCGGGTTACCCAGAACGTTGAAGATACGTCCCAGAGTATTTTCTCCGACAGGCACCGTAATGGGTGAACCGGTAGCTTGTGCTTCCATTCCGCGGACAAGACCGTCCGTAGGACCCATGGCGATACATCTTACGATATCATCACCGAGGTGCTGAGCGACTTCCACCACAAGTTCTCCTCCGTTGTTAAGAGGAACCTTGATGGCTTCATTAATCTCGGGAAGTTCGCCTTCACCGAATTTAATATCCAAAACCGCACCGATAATCTGTGTGATTTTTCCTGTGTTCATTCCTATGTCTCCTTCTGATTAAGGTTAAACGGTTTCCTAGGAAACCTGATAACAGTACTACGAAATAGCTTCGGCACCGGCAATGATTTCCGTAAGTTCCTGTGTGATAGAGCCCTGTCTTGCACGATTGTACTTAAGGGTAAGTTCTCCGATCATCTCTTCCGCATTGTTCGTCGCGGAATCCATAGCCTGCATTCTCGCACCGTTCTCCGAAGCGTCAGCTTCGATAAGTGCTCCGAATATAAGACTTGTTACATATTTCGGAATAATCATCTTGAGTGCTTCTTCATCTTTAGGTTCAAAGTTCATAAGAAGTTTGTCCGGCAAACCGTCTCCGTCCACGTCGATATCCTCACCGAATTCACCGGGAAGAATGGGAAGGAGTTTAAGCAGTGTGGGAACATGGCTTACGGTATTCTTGAAATTCGTGTAAGCCAGGTAAATCTCTCCGACCTCACCTGCTTCAAATGACTTCATAACCTCATTGCAAACCTTAATAGCATCTCCATAGCAAAATTCATCGGACAATTCCGAATGATCGGCTTTGATGGTATATCCGCGTCGTTTCAAAAGGTCACGACCTTTTTTACCGATTGCATAAACATCAATGTCTTCTTTGGGCCATTCACCCTGCGTAAGCAGTTTGACGATGTTTGAGTTATATCCGCCTGCAAGACCTCTGTTGGAAGTAAGCACGATAACTGCTTTTCTCGTGGTCTCCGCAGGTTTGATATACGGCACATCAATATTGCCCGTTTTGGCTAAAAGAGATGTTACGGTCTGATACATACTGTTAAAATATACTTTCGACTGTAAAGCTCTCGTCTTCGCACGCTGCAGTTTAACTGTTGAAACAAGTTTCATAGCCTTTGTAATCTGCTGAGTGCTCTGAATTCCGGCCTTACGTCTCTTTATATCTCTCATCGAGGCCATAATTTATTCATCACTTTCTTTAGTTGTTATACACCAGTTACAAAATCCTTTTTGAAATCTTCGATAGCCTTAATAAGTTTAGCTTCGTTTTCGTCTGAAATCACCTTCTCAGTTCTGATTCCTTCAGGGATTTCGGGATACTTTGTATCGATAAATTCAAATAATTCCGATTCGAATCTGGTAATATCCGACACAGCAACGTCAAGAAGGTACTTTCTGGTAGCTGCGAAGATAATCATTACCTGATATTCAACACCCATGGGTTTGTACTGAGGCTGTTTAAGAATCTCTTTGATTCTTTCACCCTGTGCAAGCTTCTCCTTGGTATCGGCATCGAGTTCCGAACCGAACTGGGCGAATGCTGCAAGTTCTCTGTACTGTGCAAGTTCCACACGGATGGGAGCCGCAATTTTCTTCATAGCCTTAATCTGAGCCGCACCACCTACTCGTGAAACGGAAAGACCTGCATTGATAGCGGGACGGAAACCTGAATTGAACATTTCGGTTTCGAGATAAATCTGTCCGTCTGTAATCGAAATTACGTTGGTAGGGATGTAAGCCGATACGTCACCGGCCTGTGTCTCGATGATGGGAAGTGCTGTAAGCGAACCTCCGCCGTATTCATCAGACATACGTACAGCTCTTTCAAGAAGTCTTGAATGAAGATAGAATACGTCTCCGGGATATGCCTCACGTCCGGGGGGTCTGCGGAGAAGCAAGGAGAGTGTACGGTATGCAGTAGCATGCTTGGACAAGTCATCGTAGATTACGAGAACGTCTTCTCCTTTTTCCATCCACTCCTCACCGATTGCACATCCGGCATACGGAGCAATATACTGTAAAGGAGCAAGTTCGCTGGCGGTTGAAGCAACTACTGTCGTATACTCCATAGCGCCGTACTCCTCAAGTGTTTTAACGATTGAAGCAACAGTTGAAGCCTTCTGTCCGATGGCTACGTAAATACATTTAACGTTCTGTCCCTTCTGATTAATGATTGTATCGATGGCAATAGCTGTTTTACCGGTCTGTCTGTCACCGATAATAAGCTCACGCTGTCCTCTTCCGATGGGCACCATGGAGTCAATTGCCTTAATACCTGTCTGTAACGGAGTGTCAACCGATTTTCTTGTAATAACACCGGCTGCGACTCTTTCGATTTGACGATACTTGTCTGTTATGATAGGTCCCTTGCCGTCGATGGGCTGTCCGAGTGCGTTTACAACACGGCCAAGCATTTCATCACCTACGGGAACCTCAACAACACGGCCCGTGGTCTTAACCACATCGCCTTCGTTGATATTCTTCTGATTACCGAGAAGAACGGCACCGACGTTATCTTCCTCAAGGTTCATTACCATTCCGTAAACTTCGCCCGGGAATTCCAGAAGTTCGCCCTGCATTGCGTTCTCAAGACCGTGAACACGGGCGATTCCGTCTGCAACCTGGATAACGGTACCGACATCGGATATTTCCATTCTGTCGGAATATCTTTCGATTTGTTCTTTGATAACAGAACTTATTTCTTCAGGTTTCAAATTCATGAATCCAACGTTCCTTTCTATAGTTTTATTGAACCGGTCAGCTTACTCTTCCGCAAGCTGAATCTTGTTCAGGGATTTTTTCATACTGCTTAACTTGCTCTTAATACTGTTGTCGATTACTCTGTCTTTGATTCGGATTGTAATGCCTCCGATAAGACTTGCATCAACCTTATAGATTACGTCTATCTTCTTATAAGATGTCGTAGCAAGCAGTCTGTCTGTAATTCTCTGCTTCTCATCCTGTGTCAGCTCATCTGCTGTAGTCACATAAGCCGTACCGATTCCCTGTTCGTCACGAACCTTCATGATAAAATACTCAAGAATGTCTTCAACATCCGCAAAACGGACTTTGTCGACGAGAATTAAGAGGAACGAATAAAATTCCTCACTGACACGGCCCTGAAAAACCTGTTTAACGATATCACGTTTTTCGTCAACCGATATCTGTGGATTGCACATTAAAGTCATAAATCCGGGATTGGCTGCGATAATATCTCTGACGGTCGTTACTTCGTCCATCATTTCAACCGATTTTTTCTTCTCGCAAGCAACAGCAAAAAGTGCATCACCGTATGTTTTTGCAACTAATTTAGCCATGTGCTCTCACCCATCTCCTTTAAAGTTTCATCCAGCAGACGTTTCTTTGTTTCTTCATCCATTGAATTCTCCACGATCTTGCCGGCCATAGCGGATGCAACCGTAACGATTTCGTCTTTGACTTCGTTGGCAACACGCTGTTTCTCCAAAGCAGCTTCGTGGTTGGCGTTTCCGATAATTCTGTCAGCCTCGCTGTAAGCGTTGTTAACGGTTTTTTCTGCGTTGGCAACAGCTTTTTTACGGGCGTCGGAAAGAATTTCTTCAACCTTGGAATCCACATTTTTTAATTTCTCTTCATACTCTTCTTTTAAGCGTCTGGCTTCTTCCTTGTCATCCTTAGCCGCCTGAATGTCATCGGCGATGCGCTGTTTTCTCTTCTCGAGAAAAGCACGGACGGGATTGAAAAGGAAATACGAGCCTGCAAGGAAAAGAACGAAAACCGCAATCAGTGTAAGAACCGAATCCTGCAAAAGCTGAAGATCCAGGTCGAACAAACGGCTCCATTCCTCACCGCCGGTAAGTAAGAGGTTCATTCCTGCCATGTTCACCTATCTGCCTCCCTTCATAAGATTTCTTCATCTTTCGGTAAAAGAAAGACGATTAAGGTAATAAAGGTTTAACAAATAACAGAAGCATGGCAACAAGCAGACCGTAAAGACCTGTGGTTTCTGCGACTGCCTGGCCCAGAAGCATTGTTGACATGATGTCACCCTTTGCTCCGGGATTGCGGCCTACTGCCGATGCGCCGTAACCTGCGGCAATACCCTGGCCTACACCGGGTCCGATACCTGCGATAAGAGCAAGGCCTGCACCGATTGCCGAACAACCTAAAATAAAGTTCTCATTAAATTCCATTGTTTAGTTCCTCCTGGTTTATTTTTTAAAAAATAACTTACTGAATAATTCTCCGCGTATATCCCATCCTGTATGAATCACGCGGTCTGTACGGAATATCCGGAGTCGCAATTAAGCGTTCTCTCCCGCTTTTTCCGTCTTGGCAGCTTTACGCTTCTTAATCCATCTGATAAGTACCGGGTCTTCTTCGTCTCCGATTGCGCTCGCAATATAAGTCATAGTCAGCATGCAGAATACATATGTCTGAATTGCGCCCGAGAAAAGGTCAAAGTAGACATGAAGTGCAGCAGGCCATGCGTATGCGATTTTGGAAAGCAGTCCGTATACAAGTGCCATCATAACGGTTCCGGATAAAACATTGGCGAAAAGACGAAGCGACAACGAAATCGGAACTGCGAAGTCACCGATTAAGTTAATCGGAAGCCAAATCGGAAGCCAAGGCGGCAACGGCGAACATTTGTCTTTCCAGATTGACCAGACTGTGTTGTACCTGAACTCATTGATGTGTACAAGTGAGAATGTAAGCACACCGAGCGGAAGTGTTACACCGTAATCGGCTGTCGGCGGTCTTAAGCCGAGCAGACCTGAAATGTTTGAAAACAGAATGAAGATAAACAAAACACCGACATAGTTTCTGAATCCTTTGGCGCTCTTGCCCATTGCACCGTTTGCGATTCCGTCAAGGAATTCGACGATAATCTCAATGGCATTCTGCATTCCTCCCGGAATTTCATCGGCTTTCCGGAAGATAGCTCCGGCTGCAATGAAAAATGCCAGAAGAACAAGCACAACTATAAAAATACAGACGTGCGATGTCGTTATCCAGAGTGTCTGTCCAAACAGCTCGTAAGAGAATACTCCGTGAATCATGAAATCCACGTTTCCTCCTGCCAGCAGTATTCCCTGGCCCATACGTTCACCCCTTTCTTAAAAATTTGTATTTCAAAATAAAACTTACGAATTATTCTGTTCCGATTCGCGTTCCATACGGGCTTTCTCTTCCTCTTCCCGCTGAAGTTCCCCTCCCTCGATTGCTTCGGGCGAAGGTTCGTGCGACCAGCCGAGAACCTTCCCGGTGATTCTTCCGATCAACGGGTTGATATATGCGGAAAGCTTAAGTGAAATTATTCCGATAAAAGTTGCTATCGGATCCGCATACGGCGAAAAACATGCCACAATCAGAACAAGAGCCACGATTCCGTATCTGATAAGGCTCGATATCGGGAGTCCCTTCTTCGGAGGGACGTTAACATTCGAAGAGAGCATCTTCGAAATCGATGAAGCCATGTGGCCTGCAATAACCATTGCTGTTACGCATCCGAGTGCAAGACCCATGACAAAAGTAAACTTATCTTTGACCAGCCATATTCCCACCGCAAGGATGACAAGATTCCAGAAAACGGTTCCGATCCAGAGTTCGTAAAGGGTTATTGTTCCTAAATTATCCTTCTGTCTCTTCACGATGAATTACTTATCCTTCCCTTTGGTGCCGTCCCCGCCGTTGAATGCTTTCATAAGCATCCTGTATGCTCCGCTTGCTCCTCCGAGGGCTCCGATAAAAAAGCCGACAATCGAAAGGAACTTTGTTCCGAATTTGCCGTCCAGATACAGACCGGCAAAAAACAGCAGAACGACAGGTACAAGAATGGTCAGTCCGACTTGTGAAATATATATCAATTTATCAAAAATCTTCCGCACTGTACCACACTCCATATATACTCAAAATTATACATATTTTCGGCTAAAATGTCCATATTCTTTTTACGCAATTTGCATGCCTTTTTTACCTTGACTTTTCACTGTGTAAAAAGTATATTTTTGATAACGGGGAATGGGAGGTGCTTATGGAGAATATAAGATTATACCGGAAACGCCTTATACCGGATGAATGCGTACTTCTTAAGGACGACGAAATCCTTCTGTGCAACGACGAATACATTCTGACTAAGTGGAAGACTCTGAAGAAGCGCAGCGACATGGACCACGGAATGTCCCTCTACTGTCTGAAAAAGGGCATCAAAGTAAGCAAATTCTGCAAGTCCGACGATTCGCTTCTCTACTGGTACTGCGACATCGTAGATTATGAGACCGACGAAGACCGAAGCATGTTCATTTCAACCGACCTGCTTACCGATGTTCTTATCTATCCCAACGGAGACGTCAAGGTCGTCGATTTGGATGAGCTTGCCGAGGCGCACCGCACGGGACTGATTGATGACGACCGGCTCTACCGCAGTCTCACCTACACCAACGCCCTGCTCAAAGACATCGATGACGGCAATTTCGCAGACTACGCCGCCTTGATAAACTCATATGAAAACTAAATAAATTGGGAGCCCGCCGGGCTCCTTTTTTGGTGCACTTTTCCGAGCTTAGAACCGTTGTGTGCGACATAGAGTGCAAACGTGTCGAAGGGGATA
>JAKSSB010000047.1 GCA_024403285.1 Lachnospiraceae bacterium
CTCGTTCCTCCTCGGCTACTATGTCTTTTACCCTGAAAAGAACCTTGAGCGCATCGGGAAAGCACGCTTCGTCCTCGTTCCGGCCGCAATTCTACTCGCTATCGGATACTACTTCTGGATCAAGCTGACCGTCGAGCCTTTTGTCACGGATGATGCAGTGACATCGCTTCACTACGCATCGCGCTCCGTCTTAAAACACCCGTTTACGAATATTTTCGCGTTCGTCACAGTGCTCGCAATCTTCTCCATCGCAAGAAAGTACCTCAACTTCAGCAACGCCTTCTCGCGGTTTATGACGAAAGCAAATTTCGGCTACTACGCTCTCCACCTCTTCGTTCTCGTTCCGCTCGCATTCGTCTGGTGTGAAATCGTAAAACTTCCGATTTGGGCTTGTTATCTTGCCAATGCTTCAAGTATGATAGTAGTGACGACCGCGCTCTATCTGATTCTTTCGAAGATTCCGGTTGTCCGCACGCTGATGCTCGGCATGAAATAAAGCGCCGCGTCGCACAATAAAACTTGATAGGAAATAACGATAAAAAATATGTTGGTTAAAGCTGTAATAAACGATAAATACACGAATACGGAAGTTCACGTCTGCAAAGACACTTCCGACGAAGAAGTTAAGAATCTGATTAACGAAATATCGCAGATGGTTAACGGCGAGCTCGTCGCGCAGGCCGAAAACGGTGACCGCGAAATTCTGAACCGCCTGGATGTTGTCCGCTTCTATGCCGACAACCAGAAAGTTGCGGCGGATGTTGCGGGTAAAAGATACACCATCGCAAAGAAACTCTACGAACTCGAAGGCGAACTCGACGAGAAGATTTTTTTCCGGATTTCGAAATCGGAAATAATCAATCTGAAAAAAATCCAAAAACTCGATATGAGTTTTACCGGAACCATTAAAATAATCATGAAAGACAATTCGGAAAGTTATACATCTCGAAGGAATGTGGTGAAACTTAAGAAAGTACTTGGATTATAAAGAAACGGAGACAATATCATGTGGAAAAGATGCATTAAATCATTCATATATTCGGCATTCGCAGGAATGCTCGTTAACTTAATAATTGAAATAATCGTACGCGCTGTTTCGGGATTTGATTACTCGCCCGTCACACCGGAATTCATAGCGTTCTTCCCGTCGGCGAGCATCGCTTATTCGGTCGATGCCCTGCTCTACGGAGTCATCGGTCTGACTTATGCACTGATGATGTTCATCTTCGGCTGCGACCGTATAGGTTTCGTCATTCAGAGCATCATCTACTACATCACCACCGGCATCGTATGCATACCGATAATCATCTTCATCTGGCGCCTCGACAAATATCCGTCCGCACTGATTTCCACGATTATCGGATTCATTGTAACCGACATTGTCATGACGGTAATATCATACAACATCACGAAGAAAAACATCGTATCAATCAATGCCGCCATCGATAATCAGTGATCTTCATTTCTCATAATTCTGTAGAGACAATCCGATAACAAATCGTTGTTACATTCGATGCCTTTACGGATTTCTTCCGACAGCACCCTGTCAAAAATAAGCAGAATTCTGCAGATTTTATCAAGCACCGACGCATAGTTCGGTGCTTCTTTTTGGCTTTCGAGCATAAGATTTTCAAAAAGAAAACATATGGCGATGTTGCGAAGCAGCAAATCCTTCGTTCCCAGCACCTCGAATTCAATCGGCGTATATTTCATTCCGAGCGCTTCATAACAGCCTCTCATTCCATCGATGAAAGAGTCGCGCTTCTGCAGAAAAGAAATAATGTTCTTCATATTCTTCTCGGCAGGCAGTTCCTTAGCTTTTCGTCCGAGTTCGTTTTTCTGTTCGTAGTAAACCTTCTCTTCCAATCTGACCACCCGGTCAAGCCCAAGCAGCCAGTCCGATGCTGCAGGACACGAAAGACCGATATTCTCGATAATCAAATCGTTATAGAAATTTTTGTAAGTTGAAACAAATCTCGGATACGACTTGCAGGTATTTCCAAGGAATTCTTCTCCGAGTTCCTTATGAATCAGGCACAAACCTTCGGGAGTAATAAAAGGACATTTCCCATTCTTTTTAATCAGGACGTGGGGTTCTTCTTTACTGATAAAAGAGTCGAGATTCGGCATACCGGCCTGCATATACAGCCCGTACGTTTCATTATCAACGCTGATTGTCCAGTCCTCATTACAACAGTTATCCGGACATTTATCCATTAAACATTTAAAAGAATCGAAAATTTCAAGCTTTATTATTTTAAACATCAAATTCTCCTCCCAATACCGCAGTTTAAGCGTATTTTATCATATTGACCAATACGGTCATTCAGCCGAACAGCTCTTTACGTTCTTTCCTTCTCTTCATCACGCGGATTATTTTGATTACGAAATAACTGATAACCGGAATGCAGAATGCAAAAATAATCGTAAGTTCCCTGTACGGAGGAATTCTGTGATAGTAATCCGAAGGGCCCGCTTTGGCCATATCAAAAGATTCCGCTGCGGTTCCGCTCACATGCTCGTGATCCTTAAAATCATCGTTGGACTTTAAGAAGTAATCATATTTAATTCCGCCGTTATCGTCCCAGGTACAATCCAGATTGTACCATTCTCCGTCAATCTGAACGGAATTCCAGGCATGTTTGCCACCGTATTCAACAGTCGCCGGAACTCCGAGTTCCTCCATAATCGCATAGAAACTGTATGCATAACCGTTGCACGCGGATTTATTGACGTACAGGCAATTGTATGCCGTGTCAAATGTCATGTTGTATTCGTTCGTCGATACAAGATAATCGTGAACGGCTTTGACCTGATCGTAAGTATCAAGATTTCTTAAATGACCTGCTATCTGTTTAACACGAAGCTTGGTCATGAATACCCTGTATCTCGAAGGCTTGTCTATGCGAAGTTCCACATTCATCAACCCATCCGAACCGAAGGTATAATGATAAGCATATCTGTACAGTTCGCATCCGATGTAAGTGTCGGTATCCATTATTTTCCTGAAAAGAATATCAAAATCATAATTGCGCAAATCGAGTGATGTTTTGAATTTTATTTTGGTCTTATAGTGAGACGCACATTCATACACCATCTGTTCAAACTGCGCATCGGTTGTGACAACGTCCGGATATGTCGTATTGCCGTTGAAAAGAATCACCGACAAAACGATTACCGCAATGAGCACCGCGATAACAATATATATAATAAAGCTGTTCGATTTCTGTCTGTACATCTATTAAAACCCTCTCTTAACAATCGCCATGCCGTCAAATTTAAGTTCTTCATTTACTCTGTACGCGCAATACAGATGAGTATTCCCGTCTGCCATTATTTCTTTTACCGAGCCTTTATTCTCTCAAAATATTCCGAAATTTCCTTCCAGCCGGCGCATCGTACAAAGTTTTCGTTCGGGAATTCCGCGCCGCGGTTCCAGGGGCGGTCGAATACTGCCGTGGAGCAGTTCGCAAAATGCAGAATGTGCTTGAATGCCGACGGTGAATCTTCCACCGCAAAATCGAAATCCATGTTGTACATATCTTCAAGCGTCATGCTGAACGAGAAATCCCGGGTAAAATTCTCACGACCGTATTTGTCGACGCAAAACATCGACACGCGCTCGAGTCCGTGCGTATCAAGCCATCTTCTCGACGGCTCGTATGAATTAAACGGGCGCCCCGTGATAACCGAAACGTCATGCCCTTCATCAAGCCATTTGTTGATTATCTCCGCCGCACCTTCAGTCTCCTCGAAAGCGAGAAGATTCTCGGGAAGATGACCTGCCGTAAGAAGCTCATCATACTGTTCGTCATTCAGATTGAAAGCCTTCTGAAGGTTAAAAAACATAACCTTCTCGTACGGCAAATCGATTCCGAACATGTCTTTAGCCAGATAAGTAAAATACTTGGCTGTCTCACAGATTACATCATCAAAATCAATATATATTTTCATTCTTACGATACACTCCGGGATGTTTAATTTTCTTCTGCGTTGACATTATATCATAAAAATCCAATTCTTTCACATATGGCGCTTCAATAACACGGGCGACGAATTCTCCCATGTTGCCTTCGACAAAAAATCAATTATACATCCACAGAACATTGTAACTTCTGCCGTGTTCCGCTATGCATGTTGCGCAACACATATACCTGTACTGACCTGTCATCATAAGACCGTAATGATTCGGTTCGTCGGCATATGCACGGATTGATGCCTGGGCAGTTTTATCGGGATTCACAGTCATGAACTGATATAAGCATTCCGCATGCGGAGGACCGCCGTCGACCCCGTGATCGCATTTTCCGTTGTCTCGCATAGCCTCAGCTCTGGCTTTGCAGGCTTCTTCCGCCGAACTGTCCCAGGCCACTTCCTGAACGCCGTACTCTCTTCGCAGCTTATTAACCAGCTCCAAAGCTTTCGGTTCCGCGTAGCATTGTGCTTCAGGGAAATCAAGGCCAAAACCATCCCAGAAATCATCGTCATCAGATGCCGGCGGATTTGTTTCTTCGCTGCTTTCCTGACCACTGTCGGAAGGCGTTGTTTCTTTTACCGATGTGTCGACTTTCTCGCCCGAAAGCAATGATGCCGATACATACGCATCCTCCCCGGTAAAAGAAATACGATACCAGTTATTGTCTGTTTTACCGGTAACAGTAACTTCGTCGTTGAGTTTTAACGAACCGATTTTCTCGTATGTTGTTCCCGGACCTTTTCTTACGTTACAATTCCTCTGAGCATACATCGTAGCATCCATGTCCGTAACGGTAAACTGCTCCTCAGGAACCTCCGGTACTTCCTCTGTTGGAATCCCGCTTGTTTCCTCTTCCTTCTCAGCCGAGACATTTTCCTCGGACTGCTCTTCGGACTGTTCTTCGGACTGTTCTTCGGTCCGCTCTTCCGTTTGTTCTTCGCTCACACTTTCCGATTCTTCCCCGGTCTGTGTTTCGCTTTCGGTTTCAGTGGTGGCTTCCGTTATTTCTTCCGAGGCCGGTTCACTTAATACTTCAGGGCTGTTGCAGGCAACGGCACCCGCAACCGTTGCTGTAATAAGTGTCATTATTAATAAATACTTTTTTATATTTTCTATTTTTTTCATCTTTTTCATCTTTTTCATTTTTTCCCTCTACACATTTTTGATTTTGAAACATAACTGTAAACAGATTCTTTTACCATATTCAGAGTATCATATTCGTTCGTATAATGCGAACAATTTTGCGACAAGCCGGTTCCGGAATTTACCCAAAACCATTTTTTCCGAAACCGCGGATATAACAGTAGCTCATTAATTATTCACCTCCGTATTATCTTCAAGTCTGTATTTCTCTATATTCGCAGTCACGAAGAGATCGTAAATCTGTTCCCGGGATGAGCATCCGGTAAAAGACAATTCATACTCGTCATACGCTCCGCGAAATTTGCTGCACTTCTTAAACACATTGGTATATGTTTTGAATTTCGAATCCGGTTTCTGATAATCCGATAAGTCATAACTGCATGCTCCGTCCTGATTTCTGATTATGTTGTTCCAGGCAACGTAGTAATAGTAATCCATACCGTATTCCCTGCTCTCGCCCGTATAGTCCACGAAGGAATTTGAATAATGAAGTTTGTAAATCAAAACCAGCATGTTCTGAACGTCCGGACCTGCATCCTTCGCAGTCAGAAGATAGTTCCCGATATAAGTCGGAGTAAGTGTAAATCCCTCGATCCAGCCATACGTTGAGCCTTTGATTACGTCCTCACTCTGCGCTTTCATCTCGCTCAAAACTTCGTCCGGAATATCCGATGCGGTTGTGACGTATTCGGGAAGATCTTTTACCGTAAACTCTTTACTTGTGGTCTCCGGAAGTTTTCCGTATTTATTAACGTAATCCTCTTCTCTAACACAAGGAATGGACGCAATAACGTTAAGCTTGTCGCCTTCTCTGACAGTTCCCTCCTCATAAATGTAGTACATGATATCGTTCTTTTCCTCTACGTTAAGGTGCGGTCTGGCTTTGGGCGATGCGCCCTCGTATACAATGTCAATTCCTTCAAATGCATCAAATGTGGAAACCGTCTTCAGGCCCGATACCTCATACTCGAAATGTGTCTCGGCGATTCTGACACCGAGCAGGTCACCAACAATCCGGTAAAAATCTGCGTCCCTTACATTCACACCAAAATCATCATAATAAAGGTAATCCATTTCCGAATCCGCCTGACAGTCTACATAAAAATCATCGCCGTTTTCAAGACCATAACTGTCATCGACATAGATATTTCCGAAAATTGCATTATAAAGCATTTCACAGGCTGACGTATTTCTGCCGTATTTGCTTTCCAAAAGATCGGTAAAGTCAATTTCCGAGCAGCCCAAATCGTATTTATCGATTATTCTGTCAACTCTTTTACTGTAATTCTTCGGCCATTTTATTTTGTCTTCGTAATCTGCCATGAAACTTCTTTTATTAAGCTTAAATTCATGCTCGCCGTATCCTTCGTATCCGGTAAAAGAAATTTCAAAGTATTTGTCCGGATGAATAACCGTTTTCTTATTTGAAATAATCAGCGTGGCAATGAGAAAAACAGCCACTGCACAAATCAATGCCGAACCTCCCAACACGAACTGAGTCTTTCGCTTTTTGACGTAAAGGACTGCTGCCGACAGTATCTCTTTTACTCTTTCCAATACCTTTCCTGCGCCTGAAATCACTTTGGCTATATTCTCTTCGACTTTCCGGTTCTTTGCACTGTCAGGTTTCCCGGATGCAACCATCTCTCCGCAGTAGGGACAAAAAAGCACATTGTTTTCGATTTCTTTTCCACATTTTACACAATACATATTCATTCTCCTTTTCATCGTGAATTTCTTCATAAATTCATTTGTTTTGTTCTCTCGTTTACATGAATACTATATTCTACTTTTCGAAATCGCGAATCCGGAAAACTGTGCGAATTTGTTGAAGTTTACAAGAAATGAATTTTATTGCAATAAAAAATCCATCCACACAAATGTGTGAATGGATTTTCTTATGGTGCCAATGCCCTATGGCGGGCTGCAAGCATTTCTACAAGGGATCGGACTTTAATTGGGATGAAATTGACTGGTGTCAATGCCCTATCTCGGGCCACAAGCATTTCTACTGCTTCACAGAGGAATTAGTAGCAATCGAAGTTGAAGTGTCAATGCCCTATCTCGGGCCACAGTCATTTCTACCGGAACACGTCAGCGATTTGCGGGATTGTTTACTGTGTCAATGCCCTATCTCGGGCCACAAGCATTTCTACATAAATTATGAGTATTTTAGAAGCAATCTATTATTGTGTCAATGCCCTATCTCGGGCCACAAGCATTTCTACCAAGCTCTAACATTTCCTGATCGTTATAAATATTTTGTGTCAATGCCCTATCTCGGGCCACAAGCATTTCTACTTCGGATTATTAGGAGCTTCCGAAGCAATTGGAATTGTGTCAATGCCCTATCTCGGGCCACAAGCATTTCTACGAAGCTAAACGCATGATTTATCTCAACAATTTTAATGTGGCAATGGCCTATCTCGGGCCACAAGCATTTCTACCAGTCGATAAATAGTTGTTTCCGTTTCCGTCATGTCCGTGTCAATGCCCTATCTCGGGCCACAAGCATTTCTACGTGGAAAGGAGGAATAACTATGTTTATATTTGGATGTGTCAATGCCCTATCTCGGGCCACAAGCATTTCTACGCAGTCTCCATAGCGTCATTATATTTTACAGGTGTCGTGTCAATGCCCTATCTCGGGCCACAAGCATTTCTACGGTACCCTTCTGAGACCCGCTAAAATCAAGGCTCTCAGAGGCGATTTTCGGAGGTAATTTTCAGAATATTCTGAAAACTCGCTTTTTTTACCCTTAAAATGGCTTGTTCATAATTTGTTCATATTTGGAAGGAAATCTTTTACCCTCTCACACAATTATTTTACCTTTCCCAAATATGAAAGTCAAACATATCTTCTGCCGTGGCAGCATAAAAACACCTCCGGATGAACCAAATCATTGCTCCATTCGACTTATGCATTTTCGACATTAATTAAGTTCTATTCTATTGATAATGGGAGATCAAAATCCCCCATGCTTCCACATTGAATTTTGCCCAAAACTAATGTTTTTCTTCATATATAGTCTTGCCTACTCCGGCGGCTCCTCCCAACAGTGTTCCGGCTGCAACGCCTGCTGACATGGTTTCCGGTGCAGTGGCTGCTACTGCCGTTGTCGCGAAAGCTACGGCTCCCAGCGGACCACCTACAACAAACCCTGCAGTTCCTGCCACTGCTCCGATTACCACTTCAGCTGCTCCGCCGAGAGCTGCTCCGATTCCCATACCTTCTGAAATGTTTCTGAATAAATTACTCATAGTTTTCTCTCCTTTCATCACAATAAAGTTTTCTTCTTATCTGTTTTGATTCAATTGTAAAGCAAGTTTCCAAACAGGCTGAGTTGCTAATGGAGTTAAATTATTATGTAATGTCACCAATGAAATCTTATTCGGAATTGCCGCCTCCTGGAGACATATACTTTTTCCGGTTTTGCACCACATGGCAAAATGTTCGCAATTATGAAATAAAAGATTATAATCCTGTTCTCCGAGTTTTGACATAGCTCTACTAATAGTTTCCTGTGGTGAATAGATCTTCGAATAGTATCTGAATGTTTGCGGAACATATTTAGTCGACCTGTCAGCACCATTGAACTCGGTTTTGGTTGAAATTTTTCTTGGAACGCTTCCGTCTTCATAGAAATGCAATACAAACAGTTCGTCGTTCCCTACAACATCTTTCAGTCTTTCCAAACGAACCGTATTTTTCGATCCGATATCGTAATCACCACGGTAATTTATTACCATTCCGTTTCCAATATATATTCCATAATGCTCGTAGAGATTGTGGCGTGAAACACCAAATACATCACCCGGTTTAAGAAAATCATCACGGGTAAGTCGTACAAACTTATCCTTCATAGAGGATAAATCACCAAAAGCAACTCTGAAGTCTTCAGCATCCAGAATGCGTGCGTGTTTTGTGAAAGAATTCTGCTGAAGTTTATAGCCACAACGTTCTTCAATATTCTCCCAGCAATATTTGCCTCCCATTGTAGGCATTTCAAGATTAAAACAATCTCCCGTGAATAAATTCATCATACTGTTCCTCCTCCTTTTTCTTTAATCATTATTCATTGGCATAAGCAACACAATTAATTGTTCAGGAGTTACGTATATCGGTTTAAAAAGAAATCTGAGAATAAGAATGGTTAAAATAATCATATGCATGTCCTCCTTTTCTGATTAAAACTATCTGTATTGGTTCTTTCCTGTTTGCAACTTTAGTATAAAACGATAACTACTGCCATGTATTCCGAAAAACTGTGCGAAAATCAAAATCAACAGAACAATCACAAAGAATAAAAAAAACTCCATACCAAACTGATATGAAGTCCTCTTATAATAGTTTTATCCTGAATAACAGTCCCGACACACTATCCGTTACGCCGTCCCAAGTAAAATTGTGGAACAGGCTTGTGAAGTGATTTTCAGAATGCAATATCAGAAGCATACTCATTTATGTTAAATTCCTCTCCGGTACGCTCTTCCTCTGTTGTTATTCCGGGTACGAATTCCGTTTCATAAGTATCCCCGGTATTTCTGTCAATGTAGTAGTAAAGCTGCGCGGCGGTATACGATCTGAACATAACCACGATTTCATCTTCGCTGCTTGAAATTACGGTCCAGTAAACTTCGTATTGTCCTTCGTCTACGATGCTTTCAAGATCCGGATTCTTTGCATAACAGAACTGCTTAATACTCTCAACTGCCTGCTCGTCCGTCAGTTGTCCTTCGACATCTTCGTCTGTCTCTTCCGTGCTGATTTCTGTCCCTGTGTCTGCTTCTTCCGAGCCGATTTCTTCGGTGTACTCCTCGGGGCCGAATTCGTAGACGCGCTCCTCATCTTCAAGAGGACTGAACACACCCTGATCGGGTAAAAAAACCTGCTCATACGTATGGGACCATTCTCCGCCGTATTCACCGTATTCTAACGTCGGTGCCGAAAAGGGACCAATGGTGTAACATCCGTAATGCCAGGATGTCGCCAGTACAATGTTCTCGGATGAACTCTTAAATCTGCTTGTTACAATGTAAGATGAACCGCATCTGAATACGGATAAAGTGTCCGGATATACTGCTTTGTGATTGACATAAGTATAACCATCCAGGAAAAAATGTTCTTCCGGTTTGTGAATGCCCAAATAATCGGAAAAAGCATCTGAATATTTGTCGACTTTGGCAGCATTTACGACCACCGAAATGAAATCCCCTCCGACGTAAATTTTCGTCAGTCCAAAATGATTGTCCGCCGGATAAGAATAACAGGTTTTACTTTCGGCCTTTGCGCGCATGAGATCAATCGGCCCGATCAACAATAATAAACCACCGGCTGCTACCAAAACTGCGCCGATAATAATTCCGATGATTAATGCCTTGCGCGATTTTCTTTTATTATTTCTTTTACCTGCTTTATTTTCCGATTCCATGTGAAGATTCTCCTTTTACTTACTGTTACGTTTTCCGTTCTCAGCTTCAGCGGCTGCCCTGCATATCCGGGCCGTTCATCCACGCCCTCGGTCCACGGTACTTCACGCTTTCGCCGGCCACGTCGGACGCATATCGCAAAGCCTCCTCAAATGCATATTCCTTCTCCAAATAAGCATAGCAAAACGCTCCGTGAAAAATATCACCCGCGGCAAGACTGTCCACGCACTCAACCGGTTCTATCCCGATTTCGCCGTTCGCGGTTCTGATTGATTTCCCGCCCCTTGTCATGGCACGTTTGGAAATATTGTCAAACGGCATGTCAAAAATATCTCTGCCCGCATCATCACGAAACTGCTCCGAAGAAATCACTATGTCTGCTTTTCGAAGAAACTTCTCAATATTCGTTTTATAGCTTCCCGCATCAAGAACAATATCACATGATACTCTCTCAAGCAACGGAAGCGAAACTTCCTGCTGGTTGCAGTCAAACAAGGCAAGATTGTATTCATCGAGCCGAATCGTCGATAAATCAATCGTTTTGTATGTGTTCTGACCGCTGAAAACAGTTCTTTTACCCTCACCAGAAATGCAGATGGAAGAAATTCCCGGAAGCGTATCGTCGGACGAAGCATTTATCACTTTAACACCGTATGACGCAAGTTCTTCCGTAATTATCCGACTCTCCGGGCTGTTCCCGTAAGCGGTAATAAGCGTGGCATCTCCCCCGAGATAAGCATAAGTAATCGCCGCATTGGCCGCGGGGCCACCGATATACCGCGCATACCCCGAAGCCTTGCATTTGCAGTTTTCCTGTGGAAATTCATCAAGGTAAAAAATATAATCCAGTCCGGTCAGCCCTATGAAGACCGCTTTCTTTTTCGGCGGGTTTATTTTCTTTTCCCGCTCATATGCTGTATTTTCATCCCTGTCTTTTAAGCTTTCGATAATTTCATTCATTCCGCACCCGTCAATGTTTCTGTATAAATTCAAGGCATCGCAACGCCCTGGTTTTGCTTATTGTATCCGCGCGGTTGCGATCCTTCTTTCCGCGATCGCTTAAATATATTCCGTCCGAAAATTCCCAGTGCGTAACCTTTCTTATCTTGTTAACCGTCACATCGGTACAGCCGAGATCCTTCAATTTCGCATGCGCCTTAAAGTTAAGCGGACTGCACATTACGAGAATCGGTTTATCCGGATACAGACAATTAATATCCGTAAACAATCCGCCGTCCAGGTTGATTGCACAGCGAATCTTAGCCCCGGCCAGCGCTGCCCCGACACTGCAGCATCCTCCGAAAGAAACACCCAGAAGACTTATTCCGTCATCAAGATTAAGTCTGCCCGCAAAGTCAATTTTACGATTGGGCCCGTCATCACGGTCAACCCCGTCGAAAGCATCTCTTTTACCATTTGACATATCTTCCCGGTTAAGTCTCTCTATGAATTCCACCGCGAAATTAATGTCTTCGTACCACAAATTGCCAAGCGGCGCCAGATTATTACGACTGACGGTAAAAGATTCATCCGGCTCAAAAACAGACATATCCTCGTAAGTAACCGCTCCCGAGCCGTACGGATGACCGATACCGACTACAATGTATCCGTTTGATGCAATATCTGCGCAAAGAACAGTGCTTTCCATCTGAAACCCGCTCAGACCGTGGTTATAAATTACGACCGGATATCTTTTCTCCCGGGGCGAAAGCTTCACATTTCCGTAGCAATAGGTTCTGACTCCGTTATCGCACGCTCCGGTGCCCGCTTTCCTTTGATATTCCGCGTCCATGTATGGGCATTCCTCACCCGTCTCGTCCGAAGGGTAAAAGAACATCAACGACAATTTGCGCCTGAATTTTCCGTCCCCGAATTCTTCCGTATCGGTTTTGCTTATTCCAACATTGTATTGGCCAACAGGTGCTCTCAGCATTCTCTCTCCTATTCCTCCACCAAAGAACACAATACCATATATAATCCGCATTCACTAAAGGTTACATGTTCACCATATTCATAAAATAAAAGTGATTGTCAAACAATTCGGCATTTCATAGCATATACAGATTTATTATAGGCATTTGCGGCATAAATCTCAACGAAATTCGTAAGTATGCAGTTTTAGGGACTTGAGACTAATCACCCTAAAAAGAATGCCGGGCATGATGAGGTTCTTTTTTACTGGCAAATATGTGATTCTTATTTTATAATAATAAAAAATATACCAAAGGAGATTGCAATGAAAAAATCAGTTCTTCTGTTCTGTATTATCATTTCGATAGTACTGACAACCGCATGCAGCGGGAAATCCAACCTCCCTGAAATCGACAACAGTCTTATAAGCAGTTACAATCTTTTTGATGTGACTTCCTCCAATCTTAAGAACGGTAAATGGGACAAAGTTATTGCGCAAGGGAATGAAAATCATTCTCCGGAACTTTCATGGGAGCCTGTAGAAGGTGCTACTTCATATATGATTTATATGGTTGATACCACCGGCAGAGACTTTATACACTGGAAGTCCTGTGACATTACGGAAACAAGTCTTCCCGAAGGCTGGGCTTCCAAATCGGATTACGTAGGTCCTTACCCGCCTCCCGGAGAATCTCACATTTATGAGATTTATGTAATTGCCGTTAAAAATCCGGTTGAAAGCATGAAGGGTGCCGTTAACGGCCAGTGTCTCAAATTCCCCGAATTTGTTCAGGCACTTGATACCGATGTCGATGGCAACACCGGCAACATTGTAGGTGCGGCACATATTATCGGCTCATATAAAGAATAATTTTAAACCAATTGAAACGGGACGGTGTTATCGGTTCATTTCCAAATAAGATGAACTTCTGGCATCGTCCCGATTTCGGATTTTCTCTGGAATAAAAAAACAGCAAGGAGAGCAATTCTCCTTGCCAGCCATACAGGTTATAAATCTAACCCGAATATGTATCTGACGACCAAGTTCGCCAGTTATCATAAAATGAAGCTTTATCTTTTGCGTGAATACTTCCAACGTAATTTGGTTCAACATACACAAGGGAATAACATCTTACATCAGGAGTATCTATTCCATTACCGCCTTTTATTATTTCTTTCTTTGCTTGAATCGAAATAGCTAAGTTACCATTATTGTCACTGTATACCTCGATCACAGTGAATACGGGATAGTCACTATCTTTTTGATATTGCTTGTTAAGACTACGAAGTATTTCTTTTATTTCTTTGGGAGTATTCGCGTCACTAATTTTAACTGTACCACTGAGGCTGTAATTTCTTATATATGTTGGGAGTGCATCAAAGTATTCTATGTTTGATTGCAAGCAATTCTCACAATAGCGATATGGTGTGCGATTAATGAAGTGAATGATTATAGATATAGATATTATCGCAATCATCAGTATTATTCCAATAACCAATCGCTGCTTTCGCTTGATTATCATTTCATTAACCTCCATAAACAGTAAAACAGCTATGTTTAGTTCGTATTGAAAGATTACACCTTATGTATAATTATGCATCGTCAACCCGAAATAGTCAATCATACATCAACAGGTGAAACTTCTTCAAAACACTCAATTATTATTTATGTACTCAATAAATAAACCCGGAGAGTGCAAGCACTCTCCGGGTAATATTTTTACTTATTTGCTTGGCTTGTAACAATCAACGAAAATTACTCGATGATTGTAGCAACTCTACCAGAACCTACTGTACGTCCACCTTCACGAATAGCGAATGTAAGACCCTGCTCCATAGCGATGGGATGAATAAGTTCGATAGTCATTTCTACGTTATCACCAGGCATGCACATTTCTGTACCAGCAGGAAGGTTGCAAACACCAGTTACGTCAGTTGTTCTGAAGTAGAACTGAGGTCTGTAGTTGTTGAAGAAAGGAGTATGACGTCCACCTTCATCTTTTGTTAATACGTAAA
>JAKSSB010000048.1 GCA_024403285.1 Lachnospiraceae bacterium
ACGAATCGTACAGTGAATCGAAAATCAGTGCCTGAAGCGGATTGTTCGGATTTCCCTTCGGTGCGGGAATCTTATTAACCACGCTTTCAAGAACATCCTCAATTCCGATTCCGCATTTTGCACTGATAAGCGGTGCATCCTGCGCTTCGATACCGATTACGTCCTCGATTTCGTCGATAACTCTCTGCGGTTCGGCACTCGGAAGATCAATTTTATTAATAACCGGGAAAACATCCAAATCATGGTCAAGCGCCAGATATACATTGGCCAGTGTCTGTGCTTCGATTCCCTGCGCAGCATCGACAACAAGAATCGCTCCGTCACATGCGGCAAGGCTTCTTGAAACTTCATAGTTAAAATCCACGTGTCCCGGCGTATCTATCAGGTTGAAAATGTACTCCTCCCCGTCCTTAGCCTTGTAAACGGTTCTGACCGCCTGAGATTTGATTGTGATTCCTCTTTCTCTCTCGAGATCCATATTGTCGAGAACCTGAGCCTGCATTTCACGCGATGTGAGCAGCCCCGTCATCTCGATAATTCGGTCCGCCAAAGTCGATTTGCCGTGATCAATATGTGCAATTATGCAGAAATTTCTGATTTTGGACTGATCTATATTTGCCATTTAATGATTTCCTCTTGTATACTGTTATTATCGGTAAAAGAATTGCTTATTTGCGAACATTTATCGCTTGGAATTTAGCAAGTCGAAATCTATTATAAATAAAATCACGTTCAAAAGGAAGTTTTTTTACAAAATTTCTCATTTTTACGGTAAAAGTTATTGACATTCATATAAATCATGACTAAAATAACAACGTGCGTTAATTCGGGACGTCCGTGTCCGGCTCCGAATAAATGCTTACTAATTCTGAATAAAATGGAGGTGTGAGACTTGGCTAACATCAAATCAGCAAAGAAAAGAATTCTCGTAGCTCAGACAAGAGCCGACAGAAACAAAGCTATCCGTTCAGCTGTAAAGACTTCTGTAAAGAAAGTTTACGCTGCAATCGAAGCTAACGATAAGGCTGCTGCACAGGCTGCTTTACTTGAAGCAACAAGCAAGATTGATAAAGCTACTTCTAAGGGTGTTTATCATAAGAACTATGCGTCAAGAAAGATTTCCCGTCTGAACCTCGCAGTTAACAAAATGGCTTAATTGCCTGTCTGTTACATAGATAGATAATAACAAACCTCTTCGATACCGTCATGTCGAAGAGGTTTTTGTTTACCCCAATATTGATTTATTAATCTGCTGATTTTCATGTCGGTGTGAGCTTCATTAATTATTTACTACTCTGATTGCTCCTTCACAGACGCGGCAATCAGATCCTTAACCACCTCAGAAGCCATAATCATTCCGGCAACTCCCGGAACAAACGATACGCTTCCCGGTGTTCTCTCCCCCGTACTCACAGGTGTCTCCGTCGAATAAACGACTTTCAATTTCGCGATTCCTCTTTTACGGCATTCGCTCCTTACTACCTTGGCCAGAGGACAGCCCGAAGTTTTGTATATATCGGTAACCGTCAAATCACAGGGATTCAGTTTATTGCCGGTACCCATACAGCAGATAATCGGTACACCGCATTTCGTCGCACGTTCAATCAGCTCAAGCTTCGCGGTCACATTGTCGATGCAGTCGACAATATAATCATAATCAGAAAGATTAATCTCATCCGCATTCTCCGGAAGATAGAATTTGTCGATTGACGTCACTTCACAGTCCGGTGCCGCTTGGGCAAGTCTTGCTTTCAAAGCTTCGCTTTTGGGCATTCCGATTGTATCAAGAGTTGCGCAAAGCTGTCTGTTCATATTGCTTTCTTCAACAACATCGCGATCGAGAATCGTCAGCCTGCCGATTCCGGCCCTTGCAAGGCTTTCCGCCGCATGGCCTCCGACTCCGCCAAGCCCGAAAACTATAATATTCGAATCACGCAAAACACTTAATCCGTCTTCTCCGATAACGCGAATTGTTCTCGAGAATCTCGGATTGTCTGATAAATTCTCCGTCATAAGAATACCCTGTTTCCTTTAACAAAAGCTTTAGCGTTCTTGGTGGAAATCTCCGAATGAATCGCCGCTTTCTTAGCCGGTGATACTTTCTTCGAAGCGAGCACCTCATCTTTAAGAGTATAATAATGCTCTTTCATATACGAAATCGCTTCTCTCTCGTTATTCAGAATACTGCGGTAAAAATCATCGAGGAAAATATGAAAATGCTTAACCATCGCCGTAGTATCAAGTTCGGAATAATCGTCTGATATTTCTTTTCTGATTCTTCCGAACACTTCGTCGCATTCCTTAAAACGGTTACATTTTCTCAAAACCGAATTGGTTGTATTGTCATCCCTGTAGTTAAAATGATATCCGAATACAGGAAGGGAAACTACATAATCCGTACTTCTGTATAAACAGAATGTCCAGTAGAAATCACCGTAAAACTCATACTCTTCCACAAATCTCGGCATTTTGCCGTTAAGCTTGGAAATATCGATAAGTTTATTCCAGCAGTAACCCTGTTCTTTGCCGTCATATGTAAGCAAATCGGATATTTTCACTTCTGCCGGATAAGCACATTTCTTCTTCTCTGCAATCTTCTTCGGCGGGAATCCGAACACTTCCTTAATGTATCCGAACTCATAAATGCAGTGTTCATCATCGGTAAAAGACAGAAGTTTATCAAACAAATCCGCGTCGAGGAAATCGTCCGGATCGACGAACAGCAGATACTTTCCTGCTGCTTCTCTTATTCCGATATTTTTGGCCAGACCTGCTCCGTCATGCTGATTCTCAACCAGCCTGATTCTTGAGTCCCTCTGAGCATACTCCTTGGCAATCATAAAGCTTTCGCCTTCGGAACCGTCATTGACAAGAAGAAGTTCCCAGTCGGTAAAAGTCTGCTCGATTATGCTTGATATGCAGCGTTTCAGCAGTCCGCCGCACTGATAAATTGAAATTACTACTGAAACGGTAGGTTTCTTATTATCCATTCTGCTACTGCTCCTCTTTAGATTTCTGAGTGGTTGTTCTTCTCTTTCTTGCAGGTTTCGGTGCTTCTTTCTCTACCGGAACAACTACACCGTCTTTAATGACTGCAATTACTTTTTCACCCTTGGGTGTATTCTTTCTTGAAGCTGAAGCCGGTTCGACAACTTCATCCGCATTTTTAACAATCGTAGTCGATTTAATAACTTTACCTTTCGAGAAGATATCTTTAGGAATTACGATTTCATCGTAATTCTTACTTGCTTTAACCACTTTGGATTTGGTCGCTGTAACTTTGATTTCCGCAGTTTTGTTTTCTGCTTCTTTGCTTTCGGTTTTCTTAACCTCAGCGTTCTTATCCGCTGCAGAATTAACTTCTGCCGCTTTGGTTTCAGTCACTTTAATCTCAGGAGCAGCAGTCTCCTTCGATTCAATTGCCGGTTCTGTAGGTTTAACTGCTTCCGCAGGCCTAATTACTTCTACAGGTTTAATAACTTCTGCCGGCTTAATAACTTCTGCCGGCTTAACCGCTTCGAAAGTCTTTATTGAATCGAAAGATTTAATTGATTCAAAAGAATCAAACTCTTCGAAAGGCTCCGAAGTCTCATTTTTAGTCTTTACGCTGAAAGCCTCCTCGGAACGGGCAACTTCCTCCCAGATTGAAGCGGGGCTGTCCTGTTTGATAAGCGTAATTCCCGATGCCTGAAGTTCTGCCTGTTTAGCATCGTCTTTGGCCTTATTCTCTTCGGCTCTTATGCCTGCGTTAACATTGAGTTCAATTTCTTCCCTTGTACGTCTGGCAATATCATCTTCTGTTTCATTCGCACCCGGAAGAATATTCTCATATGCGGGCTGAAGCGGTGCGTTCTCATTGAATACTGCAGTTCTTCTGCCGATAGGCGGCTTCTCCACCGCTTTAACAAGAATCTTTTCATCCGAAGATTTCTCTTTACGGACTATATTCTTCTCAACAGCTTCTTTTACCGAAGTATTGTCTTCCTGGTTTCCGCGTGTATCTATTCTCTTTAATGTTCTTCTTGTAAGGCTCGAGCCCGTTTCTTCTCTCGGAAGTGTGCTTCGAACGGGAACGGGATTCGATGTTCCCATCGGAGGCTGATATGAAAGTCTGGGAGGCTCGGGGTTCGGATTCTCTTGTTCTGTAACTGCGGTTTCAACAGCAGGAGCCGGTACAAAAGGTGTTTTAACCGAAGGAATCGGACGCTGATAGGGATTGCTGAGCGTTTCTTCCTGAACAGGTTCTTCTTCAACCTGTGAAACCTTACTCTCGTCTCTCGAAGAAATAAGTTTGTCAAAAGATTCTCTGAGTTCTTTGGGAACTTTTCTGAATGAGCGGTATGTCTTGTCGATAATTACCTTTCTGAAACTCTTGCGCTCATTCTTGGAAGCTTCTTCAATTTCTTCTTTTTCTTTATTTTCTCTGTCAATTTCTTCTTTGGCAATTTCAAGAAGCGCAGGATTTACAGCCTTATGCGCTTCGTCCGCAGATGCCTGTTCGACTGCGTTTACAGTTTCTTCTTCCTCTGCGGAAGCTGTCACATCCGACGAAATTCGCCAGATATTTGTTTTATCCTCAATTTCATTAATGATATTGTAAACAGCCTCAAAAGAGGTTCCCATAACCTCATCCATGTTGCTGCATCTGTGCTGTCCGTTTCTTCCGATACAGTACAGATTCTTAAATCCGTCAAGATAATCGATAATCTCATCAAACTGACCGAAAGTATCGAAATATGAAGGGAACGCCTTGGGCACAAGATCTTTTCTGAAGCTCTTGATTTCCGTGTTTCTGCCGATAAGTCCGAGTTTGACAAGTTCCGTTTTGACGTACTCTTTCCACTTGTTATCAGACATATTCCAGTAATAATCGCCTTCGTTGCAGTAATACTCAAGTCCGAGCCATACACTGTCCTTGGGGCGAGCCACGGTATAGGGCGAACGGTTGTTGTAAATCTGAATTCGCGAAAGCTTAACATCCGTATCCTGAACATAAATCCAGCTGTCGGGAATAACATCACCGATGGTCTGAATGTTACTGATGTTGATAATCGCAAGTTCCGGAACAAGCACACCGATACTTACAAAATCTCTGTACGAAAGACCGCCTGCAATCTTCGAAATATTCTCCGGCACATCCTTCATTCCGGCAATCAGATCCTTAACGGGCATCGAAGAAATAAGAATATCCGCCTCACAGAATATTTCTTCACCGTCTGCAAGATATTTAACTCCGGTAACCTTTCCGTCCTCGGTCTCAATTTCCTTAACATCACAGTTGTACAGAATTTTGCCGCCCATTTTAATAAACTCTCTTGCGGCATGTTCCCACATCTGACCTGCTCCGTGCTTGGGATAAAGGTATTCCTTCATAATACTCTCTTCACGGATTCCGGCCTCTTTATGAATCGACTCCTCTGCCATTTCACGGAGAATATCGGCAAGGTATTCGCCCTTTACGGTCGTGTCGATATCATCGATAATAATCTGTCCGGGACGTCTTCCCCAGATTTTCTCAATGTATCCTTCAAAGAACATTGTATAGAGCTGTTTGCCGAAGCAGTTGATATACAAATCCTCAAGCGTATGCTCTTTTTTCTTGAAAATATTACCGGTAAAATAACTGATCGCAGCCTTGCCGCCATTGCCCATGCCGAGATTTCTTAATGTCGCGCCGTTTATTCTGACGGGATATTCAAACATTTTCTTGTTAAAATAGACTTCCGAATATCTCTTGCGTCCGGGCATGACCGGATCTTCAAATTCCGGATCCGGGCCGTTTAGTTTAAGATTCGCATCGCGTTTAAAAAGTCTGTCATCAATCGCAGGTGCACCGTTCTGCGGAAGAATTTCTTCCCACCACTTGATAACGTTGTCATTGTCCGAAGTAAAAACGTGACCTCCGATATCCATTAGATTTCCGTCACAATGTACTGTCTTTGCAAGACCGCCCGGTTCACTGCCCTTCTCAAGAATCGTAACATCGTATGAGCCGCTGTTCTGTTTTAACAGTTCGTATCCGGCTGTAATTCCTGCCGGACCTGCTCCGATAATAATTGTTTTGATCATAACCCCAAACTCCTTCCGTATAACCCCTTTTTAAATCTGATTTATTTCTTCAGTGTCCGCCCCGTCCGAAACCGCCTGAACCGTTTCGTTTCCGACACTTCTGTCTTTGTCTTTTTTGTCTTTACGGTCTTTATCTTTCTTGTCCTTGACCTTCCTGTCTTTATCTTTGGTCTTTTTATCCTTGTCTTTTTTATCTTTGGATTTTCTGTCTTTGTCTTTCTTATCTTTGTCTTTCTTGTCCTTGTCTTTCTTATCTTTGGACTTCTTGTCTTGTCGGCCGGTGCCATCACCGTCTTCCTCATCTTCCGGATTACTTCTTCCTGAATTAATCTCATCGATAAGTCGTTCAATCAGAAGTCTTTTAACGAAAACATCATAACTTAAAAAACAGATATATGCGAAAATCTGCAAATACTCACGGTCTTCTTCCGGCGCATTCTCAAAGGTAAGCTGACTTGCTCTGTACTTGTCGCTCAAATCTTCCTTGAGACGATTCATACGCTCACCGCCGACTCCGAAAACCTCCTCATAAATATCCTCGAGAGTGAAATCGTCTTCGGTGTTGAAATACTTACCCGTCAAAGGTTCAAGAATGGTATTGATGTCGCTGATGGTAAGAAAACTCTTGAAGTAGTACACGAATATAAGAACCATCATATGTTCCTTCGTATACTTCTTCTTGACAGGCGGCGGAAGAAAATCATTCTTCGCGTAATTGTTAATCATTGTTTTGGTAAGAATTTTCTCCTCGGAATCGTTTCCCCGAAGAGAAGACCGGAGCTTTTCATCCATAAAGGTTGTGACCTGGTCCATGTACAAATCGATGTTCGGGATATCCTTCGCTCCGATTTTCATGACATCATTCATTTCATCGATAACTCTATTGAGAATTTCTTCAGTGTTAACCAGCATAATTACCGTGAACGCTCCGTTTTGATTTTTGTGAAAAATAGACAATTTTACATACCAAATTCATTATATAGTAGTAAAAACTACTTGTAAAGGAATAATACTGGTATACAAGCAAAATAAGTGCACAAAAATAAATAAAATTTTTAACTTTCTTCTTTACTGTAAAATTACGTTGTGATAAAATTTTAATGATTTAAAGTTTCACAGTATGAAAAGGAGTTTTGTTATGAATAAGAAATTGCAAACCCGTGCTGTTGAGCAGCTTTTTGAAGCTATACTTACTTTGGAGACAAAGGAAGAATGTTATTCTTTCTTCGAAGATTTATGTACGATAAATGAACTGCTTTCGCTGTCACAGCGTTTTGATGTGGCCACCATGCTCCGTCAGAAGAAAACCTATCTTGACATCGCGGATAAGACCGGTGCTTCCACCGCTACAATCAGCCGTGTAAACCGTTCGCTTAACTACGGCTGCGACGGATACGATCTTGTTTTTGAAAGACTCGGAAACATCTCTTCCGATACGTCTGCAGATAACGACGCTCAGTAATGTGAACGATAAACCTCCGCGACTGATGTCAGCGGAGGTTTTCATTATCTGTGTATTAACCGTTAATTTCCATTATATCCATCGGATTTATGCACTCTTCTTTGTAAAGAATCTGATAACCGATTTCTGAATTATTCGCATCTATATCGAAAAGAAGCTGACCCTTAAGGACATCATCTCCCACTTTGACTTTCGGTGCGGTAGACGTACGGTATAAAGTTTCATATCCGTTTCCGTGATCAATCTTAACAACATAACCGTAAGTTTCATCAGGTTCAACCGCTGTCACGCTGCCCTGTCCGGCCGCAATAACCGTTGAGCCGTTCTGTGCGCCGAAAACAACGATTTTGTTGTCTTCATGGATTTCCACGTCGCCCTCTCCCGGTTCGCTCTGGGCCTCAAGTTCGGCAATCTGCTCTTCCGTAAGAGGCTCTCGGATAATACTTACCTTACCGGTTACCGGAAGACCGCTGGGCACTCTGTTGGCTTCCTCTTCATCTTCTTTTACCAAAGTAATTGCAACCTTCTCGGATAAAAGAGCTATCTGCTCGTTAAGTTCTTTCTCGCTCTTGTCCTTCTCATCGAGAATTTCCTGCTTCTGAGTTTCCAGAAGAGATACCTTGTTATCAAGTTTGCTCACTTTAATCTCAAGGGAAACAAATCTGAAAATAATGAATGCGGCACAAAGAATGCAGATTCCTCCAAGAATCATAACTCTATTCTTATCGGAAAGATTCTCAAAGAAATTCTTCTTATCCGTTGCCTGACCTGTCTTTGAATCCTTCTGTGTCTTCTGCGATTTCGCAGTGCTTTCCGTCGACTTGGAAGCCTTCTCTGCTTTCGATTCTTCCATCGTCTGCTCGGCTTGCGTTACAGTATCTTCGGTCACCGCCTCTGCAGCAGCCTCCGGCGTTTTCACAGATGCTCTCGATTGTCCGGCCGTTGTCGGTTTGACGGACGGTTTCCGGTTCGATTTGCTTCTGCCTTTCTTATTTTTAGACATAAATAAACTCCTCCGTACGGGGTTAATTCTATCATACAGCTCAGTTTCTGGCAAGTTTCTCGATAGCCATCCTGTAACTGTCGAATCCGTATCCCGCAAAAGTAGCCACGCATGCGCTTCTCACATAGGAAATTTTACGAAATTCTTCCCTTGAATCAACATCGGTCAAATGCACTTCGCCAGTCGGTATCGATACGGCTTTAAGTGCAGCTAAAATGGCAACACTCGTGTGAGTATACGCTGCGGGATTGATTACGATGCCGTCATACTTACCGTACGCAGACTGAATTATGTCAACCAAATTTCCTTCATGATTGGACTGGTAAAAGTCTGCCTCGCAGTCATTTGCTTCTGCCGCTTTTCGACAGAACTCAACCAAAGCATCATAGGACTTTTCACCGTGTGCAGTCTTCTCTCGGATTCCGGGCATCTGGCTGTTCGGGCCGGTAACAATCAGCAGTTGTGTCATTGTTCAGGTTCAGCTGACCGCAGATTTCTCTGACGGTTCCGCTTACTTCACCCTCCTTGACTGTAACTTTTATATCTGACAGATTTAAATAAAAAGCTTTTCGTTCCTCGAAAAGTTTATGCACCGTATCAAAATCTTTCGAAAGCGGTCTTCCCGCCGTAGAAAGGCACTCCGTTTTCCGGTCGAGATAGATTATCGTCGAGTTCGATTTCATCGCATCCCTGTTGACTTCCCTCAGAATGCTTCCGCCACCGGTTGACATAACTATTCCTGTTTTTTTCATCATTTCAAGAATAACGCTTGTTTCTTTGTCTCTGAATTCAGCCTCGCCGTATGTACGGATACACTCTTCCGGCGTCATGTTGAACATTTTCGTAAACTCTTCATCGGAATCGGCAAACTCACGATTTGTAATATCCGCCAGCGCTTTGCCGACGGTGCTTTTACCCGAACCGGGCATTCCGATCAACACAAGATTCTTAACTTTGCGTTCAAGTGTGGCAAGAATATCTTCGATTTCTTCCTCCCTGCATGCCCTTTCGGTATCAAGGTCGAAAAAGTAAGCGTTGGCATACCACGCCTGCGCCACAAGCATCGGAAGTCCGTTCGACGCACGAAGTCCTCTTTTACGCGCCTCTCTAACAATTTTCGTTTCAAGCGGATTGAAAATCACATCGAAAACGCTCTCACAGGAATCGAAAATATCAAGCGAAACCGGAGCGTTATAACTGTCGGGATACATTCCGACCGGAGTTGTGTTGATAATAACTTCCGCGTCATTGTAACGGTCGGTTTCATCGTATGTGCAGGCCGAGGCATTCGCAACTCCTTCCGCAAATTCGCACTTACCGCTTCTCGATAGGACGACAATTTCCCGGGCTCCGCCTTTCCTTGCCGCATAAAAAGCACATCTGGCCGTTCCGCCGCTTCCGAGGATCACAACTTTCCTGTCCTTCAAAGTTCCTCCGGCACGGGAAATCATATACTCCAGGCCGCAAATATCGGTATTGTATCCGACAAGCCCGTCTGCGGTATTGACAACCGTATTTACGCTGCCGATATTCACTGCGTCACCCCGCACTTCGCAGAACTTCAGTGCGCGCTCCTTATATGGAATTGTAACGTTGACGCCCTTAAAATCACGCACTGTCATGAATCTGTCGAATTCGTCCGCGGGCATCGGTTTCAGATTATAATCGCCATTGCCCAGAAGCGCATGAATTTCGGGAGAAAAGCTGTGTCCGAGTCTTTCTCCCAGAAGGCCGTATTGATATTTATGTTCCATTTACCTTTTCCTCCGGACGGTAAAAGAATTATCTCTGAAGATATAAATCCGTTATCGCAATAGCCGCAGCCGCTTCAACACACGGCAGTGCACGCGGCACGATGCAAGGATCGTGACGTCCCGTCACTTCAAGTTCGACATCTTTAAATGTTTCGATGTCGACGGAATTCTGTTTTTTGTATATCGTCGGTGTGGGTTTGATTGCCACACGGAAAACAATAGGCATTCCGTTTGTAATTCCGCCCTGGATACCTCCGGAATTGTTGGTTCTTGTCAGGATGGTTTCTCTCTGAGCATCTGATTCGATATAGAATTCGTCGTTTACTTCGCTTCCGCGACCGGATACACCTGCAAATCCCATTCCAAACTCAATTCCCTTAACCGCCGGAATTCCGAATACAATATGCGCAATTTCACTTTCAACACTGTCATACAAAGGTTCTCCGACACCGGCGGGAACACCTTTTATCTCACATTCAACTATTCCTCCGACTGAATCGCCTTCGCTCGCAACCTTCTCCATAAGCTCAATCTGCGCTTTCTCGTCATTCTCGATTCCGCCGATTGACACAATACGTCCGCTTACGGTAATTCCTCTTTTCTCAAGATACTGTTCACAGACCGCGCCGGCAAAAACCATCGGAAGCGTCAGTCTTCCGGAGAACATTCCGCCGCCCGTTTTATCCTGATAACCGCCGTACTTAACCCATGCGGTGAAATCGGCATGCGAAGGACGAAGAATCGTACTCGTTTTCTCGTAATCTTCTTTTTTGAAATTCTGATTTTTGAAAAGAGCGCAAAGCGGAGCCCCGCAGGTTACTCCGTCAACGACTCCGGACACGATTTCCGGTACGTCGGCCTCAACGCGCTTTGTCGAATAGGCATTTTTACCGCCCTTTCTTCTGTCTATAAATTTCTGAATTCTGTCCATGTCAAGAATCATTCCGCACGGAAGTCCGTCGATAACGACTCCGATTTCCGGTGAATGTGACTGCCCGAATACCTGTATTCTTAATTTGCTACCAAATCCCGATGACATACAAATCACGTTTATAACATGCTCTAAACATGAAATAAACGCATACCTCCTAACATTTTAATATACTTTCCAAGCAACGGCTTACGACACAAGCCGCCTTTAAAATGACTTGTAAATCGTCTTTCGTTATGAAATGCTTCAGTCTTCGATAATTTCGTAATCAAAGAAATCCTTCATATCATCAAAAAATCCCGGATACGACTTGTTAACCGCCTCCGCATTTGCAATAACGGTCTTCTTTCCGCTTCCGACGGCACCGATGCAGGCCGCCATGACAATTCGGTGAGCGTTCATTGAATCGATATGCACAAAATCGCCGCCCGAATATATATCGTCACTTTCCGCATTTTCCTTCGTTAATTTTACAATATTTCCGATTCTAATTGTAAGATTATTCTCGTCGGAAAGAGAATATTCACACCCAAACGCCTTAAGAAGCATCTCGATAGCCGCCACACGGTCGCTTTCCTTGATTCGAAGCCGCTCCGCATTCGTAAGGTAAGAATCCCCTTCGGCGAACATCGAAATCATCGCCAGCGCCGGCGCCATATCGGGAATATCCGACAAATCCGTGCAAATTCCCGTCAGTCTCCCACTTCTAAGTTTCAGATTGTTCCCGGTAAAAGAAATATCTGCGCCCATCGAGTCAAGAATATCCGCAATTCTACGGTCACCCTGAACTGAAACCGGGTTGAGGTTGGTTAACATAACACCATCATTAAGAGCCCCCATGCAAAGAGGGAACGCCGCATTGGACCAGTCGCCTTCAACAGTCGAATCCGAAGGTCTGCTGTAATGCTCAGATCCTTTTACCACAAAATAATTTCCGTCTTTAAGAATATTGATTCCAAACTTTCGAAGGACTTCCTTCGTGATCTCGATATATGATTCCGATTTAAGCTCGGTGGTTAACATAATTCTGCTATCTGCCCCCAGAAGAGGAAGTGCGAACATAAGTCCCGAAATATACTGGCTGGAAACATCTCCCGGAATTCTGAATTCTCCCGCTTTAAGTTTCCCGCAGGTCGTCACCGGAAGGGTAAAAGAATCCGTCTTCGTTCCGTTTTCGTTGAGACAGACGCACAAATCCTTAAAAGGTCTCTTCGACAGGCCTTCGCTTCCGGAAACCTGTGCGGATTCGAAAAGAGCCGCCGCTACGGGAAGAAGAAATCTTGCCGTCGAACCGCTCTCATTGCAGTAAATTCTGACAGTCTCATCCTTTTTGCCGTCCACAGAGTCTATATCGTCACAGCCCGTTTGCGAATCGTTTCTTTTACCGTTTTGGTTTACATAAATAATATTATCGTTAACCTCGACGTCAAATCCCATATCGTTTAGAGCTCTGACTGTCGCCTTCATGTCTTCCGAAAGCATATTAACCTTTAAGCATCCGTCACAGCCCGAAAGCGCCATTGCAATAAGCATTCTGTGAACATAGGACTTCGACGAAATCGCCTCAATTGAAGGAACGTATTCAGTTTTAACCGGTTTAATCAAGACCTTCATAACGCCTCTGTTCCCGCAATCACAAGATTTTTCCATTCTTCGATTGTAAGTTCTTTAATTTCAACTTCACCGACCGAAACCGGAAGAATTACAGAAATGCCTCCGGATGTACGTTTTTTATCGTTAAATGCTTTAAGAGCAATATCTTCCGGGGTAAAAGAAGTACTTCTTTCAAGTCCGAGTTTTTGAAGAAGCGCTCCCAAACGGGGCGACAAATCCTCGCTGCAGTATCCGAGCTTATATGCGCCGCGGCAGACAATCATCATACCGATTGCGACACCGGTTCCGTGACCGATTGTGAAATCGCTCAGCGCTTCGATGCCGTGACCGGCCGTATGTCCGAAATTAAGAATCTTGCGAAGCCCCGATTCGCACTCGTCCTGCTCCACTATCTCTGCCTTATCCTTAATGCATCTGTAACAGATTTCCTCAAAGTCAAAAGCATCTTTCTCGAGACCTTCGAAAAGTTCTCTGTCCATAATCATTCCGTATTTGACTACCTCTGCAAATCCGTCGCTTATGTATTCGTCGGGCAGCGTCTCAAAAGTATCCGTATCGATAACAACCAGTGAAGGCTGAAGAAATGCACCGATTAAATTCTTGCCCGCTTTTAAATCCACCGCTGTTTTACCGCCGACGGATGAATCCACTGCCGCAAGAAGTGAAGTTGCAAACTGAATCACGCGGATTCCGCGCATGTAAAGGGCCGCACACAATCCCGCAATATCTCCCGTCACACCGCCACCGAGCGCCGCAACGCAGTCTGAACGGGTAAAACCGCAATCCGCCAT
>JAKSSB010000049.1 GCA_024403285.1 Lachnospiraceae bacterium
AGAAGATATCCCGAAAAAGACTCATCCACTGCGGATTCTTCATTGTTAAGAACCCCCGGGACAAGCCTGGATACGGTATCGATGATTGCCATTGCGGGAAGTTCGCCTCCGGTAAGAACGAAATCTCCGATTGAAACTTCATCGGTAACAATTTCTTCGAGGACACGTTCATCAATTCCTTCGTAATGTCCGCAGAGGAATATAAGATTATCTTCTTTTGCGAAATCTTTGGCCATTTCCTGATTAAAAGTCTTTCCCTGAGGCGTCATGAAAACAACACGTGCGCTTTTACCGCCGATTTGATCTTTCAGAGCCAGATAAGCATCATAAACAGGCTGCGCCTGCATTAGCATACCGGCACCGCCACCATATGGATAATCGTCGACTTTTAAATGCTTATCGTTGGTGTATTCTCTGATATTCACGGCATTTATCGAAACAAGTCCGTTGTCGACCGCTCTTTTGATAATTGAATTGTTCATCGCGGAAAGAATCATTTCCGGGAAAAGAGTCAGAACATGAAAATTCATCTCAAACCTCAGTTTTCATCAATAAGTCCGGGAAGAAGATGCACTTTAACAAATCCCTCTCCGGGGTTAACATCAAGAATACAATCCTTAATTGCCGGGATTAGAACTTCACCGAATTCTTCACTTTCAACAACATATACGTCGTTTGCTCCCGTCTGCATAACATCTGTCAGAGTACCGGTAAAAGAATCGTCGTCTCCGATAACTTTAAGGCCGATTAAGTCGGCAATAAAGTACTCATCCTTGGATAATCTGACAGCATTTTTTCTCTCAACGGAAAGATAAGAACCTTTTAAAAGTTCAGCTTCATTCATTGAATTGTATTCTTCAAATTTAAGAATAACAAACTGTTTAAAGAACTTAACGCTTTCTATATGAACAGTCTTTCGACCTGTTTTATTCTCAAGATAAACTTCTTTTAACTTCTTAAAACGGTTAACATCATCGGTCAAAGGGAAAACTTTAACTTCTCCTTTTACCCCGTGAGCGGATGTTACGCTTCCTACATTCAAAAATTCTTCCATACTGATTCCTTATTATTTAAAATTGTTGATTATTAAGCTGATAAACTTCGGCAAATGCACAGTTAAAAAAGGCAGTACCTTAAAGATACTGCCTTAAAGTTTAAATAATATCTACATCAACGCGTAAATCATCTTTGGATGATGCAGCCTTAACTACGCAACGGATTGCTTTGGCAATACGTCCCTGCTTACCGATTACCTTACCCATATCGGAAGGTGCAACATGAAGCTCAACGACAATATTCTTGCCGTCTGCTTTCTCTTCAACTTTAACTTCATCGGGATTATCAACCAGGGCTTTTGCGATTACTTCTACCAAATCCTTCATAATCTACCTCCAGTTAGAAAAAAGATTCTATTTCTCGATACCTGCGAGTTTAAAAATCTTATTTACTACTTCGGTAGGCTGAGCTCCGTTTGCAAGCCACTGTTTAGCCTTCTCTTCGTCTACTTTGAACTCGGAAGGATCTGTGTTGGGATTGTATGTTCCGATTTCATCGATACATCTTCCGTCTCTGGGTGATCTTGAATCTGCAACAATAATTCTGTAGATAGGGTTTCTCTTGTATCCCATTCTTCTTAATCTGATTTTAACTGCCATTTTCTTTTCCTCCAAAAAATTAGTGAATAATAAATTTATCGACCAGAGCTTATGCTCATAATCACAGATTAAAGGCTTATAACCTAATCTATCAACTTAAATTTCCCCGTTAAAACGGGAATTTCATACCGAAAGGTTTTCTTCCTTTCTTGCCTCCGAACATTCCGGGAAGCTGCTTCATCATCTTCTGCATCTGTTCGAACTGTTTAACAAACCTGTTGACTTCCGAAATATCAACACCTGCACCTTTGGCGATTCGGTTCTTTCTTCTCGGATTAAGAAGTTTGGGGTTCGAACGCTCTGCGGGAGTCATCGAAAGTACAATAGCTTCAAGATGAGCAATCTGTTTCTCATCAACGGCATCTTCAAGTTCATCCTTGGAAATACCTGTCTGCGGAAGCATTCCGAGCAGTGAAGAAATACCGCCCATCTTACGCATCTGCTTCATACTGTCGAGATAGTCGTTGAAATCAATCTGGCCTTTCTTAAATTTACGGGCCATTTCTTTTTCTTTTTCAACATCTACTTCTTCATTAGCTTCGGAAATCTTATCAATAAGTGAAAGAACATCACCCATTCCAAGAATTCTGTTCGCCATTCTGTCAGGATAGAACTGCTCGAGGTCCGATAACTTCTCGCCCATACCGACGTAAAGAATCGGCTTGCCGGTAACTGCCTTGACACTGAGTGCGGCACCGCCTCTCGCATCGCCGTCCATCTTTGAAAGAATAATTCCGTCTACACCGATCTGATCGTTAAACGACGAAGCAACATTAACCGCTTCCTGACCGGTCATTGCATCCACAACAAGAAGTGTCTGATGAACGGTAACATTCTCCTTGATATTCTTAAGTTCATCCATCATCTCCGTATCAATCTGGAGACGACCGGCCGTATCGAGAATAACTATGTTATGTCCGTTCTTCTGGGCATGCTCAATGGCTGCCTTAGCTATATTAACGGGAGAAATATTGTCTCCCATGGTAAAAGAATCAACTTCCTGCTTCTCGGCATTAACCTGTAACTGCTTAATAGCGGCAGGTCTGTACACATCGCACGCTACCAAAAGAGGTTTCTTGCCTTTTTGTTTCATCTTGCCGGCAATCTTTGCTGTGGTAGTTGTTTTACCGGCACCCTGAAGACCACACATCATAATAACTGTGATTGCCTTACCGGGCTGAAGCTCAATTTCGGTTGTTTCGCTTCCCATAAGGGAAACCATTTCTTCATTAACAATCTTAATAACCATCTGACCGGGATTAAGACCGTTCATTACTTCTTCACCAATGGCCCTGGCTTCGACGGATTTAATAAACTGTTTAACAACCTTAAAGTTTACATCTGCCTCCAAAAGAGCCATCTTGACTTCTTTGAGAGCAGCTTTGACATCATCTTCGGAAAGGCGGCCTTTGCTTTTCAAAGATTTAAAAACATTTTGAAGTTTGTCTGTTAAGCTTTCAAATGCCATTAACCGTTCCTCGTATATAATCAGATTTCATCGAGAATCCTGCCCGTGAAACTCTTAAGCTCCTCGCAGTCACGAAGTATTGATGCTTCGCTTGATGACTTCTCGATTCTGTCGATAATTTCGTTCATAGCTTCTGTGTTCTCTAAAATAAGATGAAACTTGGCAATAAGTCCGAGTTTCTGTTCATATTCTTCGAGCGTACGATCGCATCTTTTAATTAAATCATGTATGCCCTGCCTTGAAATACCGTATGTTTCCGAAAGTTCCGATAACGATAAATCATTAAAGCACGCGTCCGAATATATTTCCTTCTGATGATCCGTCAGCAGCTCACCGTAAAAATCAAACAGAATACCTTTTTCAACAAGCTCTCTCATGATTTCTCACCCGGCCTTATCCAAACATCAATACACAAATTTAGCGACCTTACATATAATACACATAAAATCAAAAGGTGTCAAGTATTTTTACTTGACACCATGAAAATATTTAAATTTTCAATTTATTGTTCTGTCCTCTCATCCTCAGAATCGATTGTGACATCAAAAAGCGCATCAACAAATGCATTGCTGTCGAATTTCTGTAAATCGTCTACAGATTCTCCGACTCCAATGTATTTAACCGGAATATTGAGTTCAGACTGAATTGCCACTGCAATTCCGCCCTTTGCGGTACCGTCGAGTTTGGTAATTATAATTCCGGTAAGATCTGCTGCATCGGCAAATTCCCTTGCCTGAATAAGCGCATTCTGTCCGGTCGTTCCGTCAAGGACAATGAAATTCTCTCTTTTGGCATCCGGAAAAGAAGAATCGATAATTCTGTTCATCTTCTTAAGTTCTTCCATAAGATTCTTCTTATTGTGAAGTCTTCCGGCTGTATCTATAAGAAGACAGTCAACATTTTTGGACTTTGCCGAGGCAACCGCATCATAAACAACGCTTGAAGGATCGGCTCCTTCTTTAGCCGAAATAATGTCAACAGAAGCTCTTTTGGCCCACTCTTCAAGCTGTTCCGTTGCTGCCGCTCTGAATGTATCCGCTGCGGCAATAAGAACTTTTCTGCCCTCCGAACGGTATTTCGATGCAAGCTTTCCGATAGTGGTTGTTTTACCCACTCCGTTTACGCCGATAACAAGAATAATACACTTATCCTTTTCGAAATCGTAAGCATCTTCGGGTGTTTTCATCTTATCCTTAATGGATTGTATCAGAATATTTCTGCAAAGAGATGCATCTTTTATGCTTTCTTTTTTAACTCTGACTTTAAGTTCATCGATTATCTCTTCACAGGTATTGATTCCCATATCACCCATTACAAGAATTTCTTCGAGTTCTTCATAGAAATCATCGTCAATTTCGGATTTGGTAAAAAGATTATCGACTTTTTTAACAAAATTCTCACGCGTCTTGGTTAAGCCGCTTTTAAGTCTGGCGAAAAAGCCTTTTTTCTCTTCCGACATGTTTATCTCCGTTATTTCTTAATATCGCGGTCGATCAAATCGACGCTTACAAGAGCAGACACACCTTTCTCCTGCATGGTAATTCCGTACAACTGGTTGGCCTGGTCCATTGTACCTCTTCTGTGTGTAATAACAATGAACTGGGTATTCTTCGTCATCTTATGAAGATATTTGGCAAATCTTTCTACATTGCTCTCATCAAGAGCGGCCTCGATTTCGTCCAAAAGACAGAAAGGCGAAGGCTTAAGATTCTGAATGGCAAAAAGAAGTGAAATCGCCGTCAGCGCTTTCTCACCACCGGAAAGCTGCATCATATTCTGAAGTTTCTTTCCGGGCGGCTGAGCGATGATACGGATTCCCGCTTCGAGAATATCTTCATCCTCCATAAGTTCAAGTGTAGCCTGTCCACCGCCGAAAAGCTCCTTGAAAACCTTGTCGAATTCTTCACTGATTTCAACAAACTTCTCTCTGAACTGTTTTCTCATGGCTTCATCAAGTTCATCTATGATCTTAACAAGCGATTTCTCCGACTCAACCAAATCGTTGTGCTGACCGGTAAGGAACTCATGACGTGCAGCAACCTCTTTGTATTCCTCGATAGCATTGACATTAACATCACCGAGTTTTCTGATTGCATCTTTAATTGAACTTACTTCTTTCTTCATGGAAGGAAGGTCTGTAAGATTCTCGTCTCTGAAACTTAATGCATCTCTTAAAGTAATTTCATACTCCTGCCACATATATGAAGTCTGGCCGGCCATTGACTCCTCACATTTCTCCTTCTGAGATGTAAGTCTGTAAAGCTCCTTGTCCAGAGTCGAAATTCTCTCGGTTAATTCGTTTTTCTGGTCAAAGAATTTCTTCTGATTGGAAGTAAGTGTATCTCTCTTCTCAATCTTTGCATTGAGTTTGGCTTCCTTATCGGACTGAGTTGAATGAGATGCCTTAATGGTCTCTTTAATCTGCTCAATATTCTTCTGTTTAATCTCGATATCTTCGGCGCTTAAATTAATATTCTCAAGGATTTCACGCTTTTCATCAACGAAACGATTCTCTTCGCCGTCGATACGGTCAAGATTCTGTTTCTCGAAATCCTGTTGCTGAAGAAGTTTCTCAACCTGAACGTCAAAATCGGATACAACATTAAGTCTTTCGGTCTCAATACTTCTGAATTTATCAAGTTCTATCTGATTCTTCGCTACGTTTTCGTTCTCGGTCTTCTCGAGTTTCTCGCTGTCTGCAAGTTTAGCGGTAAAAGATTCTTTCTCAGATGTGATTCTTACAATATCATCCTTAATCTCCTGCTCTTCAGCTTTAAGAGATTTAAGGTCATTCATCATATCGCCGATTTTCTCTTTGGCGCTTAAAACATTAAGTCTTGCGGTATTCTGCTTAATGAATGCATCCTGGAGTTCTCTTCTTCCGTTCTCAATTTCAGTTCTTAAACGGTTTCTTTCGGCCTTGGTATCTTCAATATCTTTATTTGCATCGTCGACAGCTTTTGTAAGTTTATCGATGGATTTCTTCAAAGCATCGATTTCACGGCTTCTTCCGAGGAGATTGGAATTGTTCTTAAAAGTACCGCCGCTGATTGCTCCGCCGGGCACAAGAAGTTCTCCTTCAATTGTTACCATTCTGATGCCGTAATCGAATTTACGTGCGATTTTCAAAGCATTGTCAACATTGTCCACTACAACAATTCTTCCAAGCATGGCTTTGGCAACAGGCCTGTAGACAGCTTCGCAGTTAACGAGCTCGTCAGCCATACCGATAACACCCTTTTCTTTAAGAACCTCCGGAGTTTTAAATTCCTGCGGATGTTCAAGACTTGTAAGGGGTAAAAATGTTGCTCGGCCAAGCTTGTTCGTCTTAAGATAAGAAATCATTTTCTTGGCTGTATTCTCATCGTCAGTTACAATATTCTGGATATTTCCGCCGAGAGCCGTTTCAATTGCAGTCTCGTACTGAGCGTCTACTTTAAGTAAATCGGCAACAACACCGCAAAGGCCGGGTTCGGTTTCTTTTAACTCCATTACTTTACGTATGGGGCCGGAAAAACCTTCATATCTTTCATTCAGATTAATGAGCGCGTCAAGTTTGGATTTCTCCTGATGATACTTCGTCTGTGCTTCACGTAATTTGGAGTCTTTCTCGCTCAAAACGGAATGCATCGAAGAAGCCTTGCTTTCCATGTCTTTCTGTTTGAAATTCAATTTCTTGATTTCATCGGAAACTTTATTGAATTCTTCTTCGAGTTTATCGATAATTCCGGTCTGTTCGTTCTCATACGTCTTGGCACGTAAAAGACCTGCATTCAGTTCGGAAAGTCTGATATTCTTCTGCTCGAGGAAAGTATCGAATTTACCAAGCTGAGTCTTGATTGACGCTCTCTCGTTAAGAAGTTCGATAATGCAGTTTTTGCTGTTCTCCATGCTGAAATTCAGATTCTCAATTTCTTTCTGAGTTTCAATAAGTTTGGCTTTAGCTTCTTCTCTCTCTGAAATTTTGGCATTAACAGACTCGTCTATAACAGCCTTTTTCTCAAGAACGGCTTTCTTCTCTTCTTCCTTGGCGGCAATCTGAGCATCTACGGCTGAAAGTCTCTGATTAAGATGTTCCCTGTTACCCGTCGCGGAATTGATCTGTTCCTGCAAAAGTTTGATTTCGCCTTCAAGTTTCTCTCTTAAAATATCATTGTTGGCAAGACTGGCTCTGTCTTCTTCAATCTCGGTATTAAGTGTTTCAAGAATTTCTTCCACACGCTTATACTCATTGGTAAGAGCCTCATTCTTGGCATTTGCTTCTTTTAAATCGTTGTCGGCAATCGTTATCTTGGAAGTAAGATCCTCAATCTTAGTTCGCATCTTCTCGCTTTCGAGAAGGAATACGTTAATATCGAGAGTCTTTAATTCTTCCTTTTTCTTAAGATAAATCTTCGCCTTCTCAGACTGTTTCTCCAAAGGTCCGACCTGTTTGTCAAGTTCGGCAAGAATATCGGAAACACGTAAAAGATTCATTCGCTCGCTTTCAAGTTTCTTGACAGCCTCGAATTTACGTCTTTTATACTTGACTATACCTGCGGCTTCGTCGAAAAGTTCACGACGGTCTTCGGGTTTGGAACTTAAGATTCTGTCGATCTGTCCCTGACCAATAATCGAATAACCTTCCTTACCGATACCCGTATCATAAAAAAGCTCATTAACATCTTTCAGTCTGCAGACCGAACCATTAATGAGATATTCGCTTTCACCGGATCTGAAAATTCGTCTTGCAATAGTAACTTCTTCATAATCGATTGCAAGCGAATGGTCCGAATTGTCGAGAGTAATAGCAACGTAAGCGCTTCCTACGGCTTTACGAAGAACGGTTCCGGAGAAAATGACATCCTGCATGGACGCACCACGAAGCTGCTTGATACGCTGCTCTCCGAGAACCCATCTTACGGCATCTGCGACGTTGCTTTTACCCGATCCGTTGGGACCTACAATACCGGTAATTCCGTTATTAAACTGAAATACGATTTTATTGGCAAAGGATTTAAAACCCTGTACTTCAATACTTTTAAGATACATTTACTTAACCTTTCAGGAGGGATTTCCCTTCTTAAGAATCTTAATTGCTTCATAAGCCGCTTTCTGCTCGGTTTCTTTCTTATTGCGGCCTTTGGCTTTGGAAACAAGTTCATCGTTAATATACAATGCCATTTCAAATTCCTTCTCATGTTCAGGACCAGATTCACCTATAAGTTCATAGCGAAGAACGCTCGAATGACTTGCCTGAATCATCTCCTGAAGGATACTCTTGCTGTCAATGAAAAGCTGTCTCTCATTGACGCCTTCAAGAACGAAACGCTCTATGTGTTTCTTGGCTTTATCAAAGCCACCGTCAATATAAATGGCACCGATTATTGCCTCAAATACATCGGAAAGAATCGAATTACGGTAGCGGCCGCCTGAATTCTCCTCACCTTTTCCAAGCAATACGAAACGGCTTAAATCCATGTCTTTGGCGCAAATGGCTAAAGAAGGTTCGCAAACCATGGAAGCACGCGTCTTAGACATCGAGCCTTCCTTCATATCGGGATTGTTGTTGTAAAGGAATTCGGAACTTACCAGCTCCAAAACAGCATCACCGAGATACTCCAGACGCTGATAATCTTCCCATTTGTTAATCTTCATCTCGTTGGCAAAAGAGCTGTGCGTAAGCGCACTTTTAAGCAAACTTTTGTCCTTAAATACATAACCGATTCTCTCTTCCAGTCCGGAGAGATTCTCCTCAAAATCCATATATTCTCCAATCCGGATAAGCAAATTCCAAGTCTATTCGGTATACTTGCGAATTAATTCCACTGCTTCTCCGACAGTTATAATTTTCTCAACTTCATCAGGGTCAATTTCAATGTTCAGTCGTTCTTCCACACCCATGATTATCTGAAAAACATCGAGTGAATCGGCTCCAAGATCGCTGAGAAAAGTAGTCTCTTCAGAAATCTCATTAATGTCAACATTGAGGATTTCAGAGATTACCTCTTTTAAACAATCTGATTCCATTACTTAATTACCATCCTGTATATCAGAAAGCGACAAGCTTTCTTTAATCTGTTCGTTTACATTGTTCTGTGCAAAAGATACACACTGCATAAGCGCTCTCTTAAATTCATAAGATTTACTGTTGCCGTGCGCTTTAACAACAAGTCCCTTAAGTCCGAGTAACGGTGCTCCGCCGTATTCCGATGCGGAGAAATTCTTAAGAGTCTTCTTCAAATCGGTCTTGATAAGTGCTCCGCCGATTTTCGTCTTGGCCGAAGACATAAGGCTTTCCTTAATTACTCCTACCAAAGCTGAGCTTACGCCCTCGTACATTTTAATAATTACATTACCGACAAAAGCATCGCAGACAATGACATCGCACTGACCGAACGGAATCTCTCGTGCTTCGATACTTCCGGTAAAATTGATATCGGGACATTTCTTGAGTAAAGGAAAAGTCTCCTTAACAAGAGCATTTCCCTTTTCTTCTTCAGCTCCGACATTTACAATACCGACTGTCGGATTCTCAATGCCCATGATACTCTTCATATATAAGGAACCCATCTTGGCAAACTGTACAAGCTGAGACGGTTTCGCATCAACATTCGCACCACAGTCAACGATAAGAGAAAATCCTTTCGTTGTGGGAACATGCGGCGCAAGAGGAGGTCTCTCAACACCCTTGATTCTTCCGACAATAACCTGTCCTCCGACCAAAACGGCACCGGTCGATCCTGCGCTTACAAAAGCCTGACATTCACCGTTCTTAACGAGATTCATTCCGACTACAATAGAAGAATCTTTCTTCTTACGGATTGCGTTTACGGGCGGTTCAGCCATTTCAATTACTTCTGTCGCATTGACAATCTCAATTCTTTCGTTATCATATTGATAGGAAGAAAGTTCTTTTTCGATGACTTCGCTTATTCCAACGAGTGAAATATGAATACTGTCATTCTCGGAAAGTGCATCAATACAGCCTTTAATAATTTCGGCGGGAGCGTTGTCTCCGCCCATTGCGTCAACTGCTATTTTGATTAATTCAGCCATCGTTTTCTCCCCAAATTCGCATAATTTAAATGTAGAAATCCCAACTCCACACTTAATCATTAGTTTACTAAAATTATGCATAAAAATCAAGAGAATGATTTTAATGTAAAAATATGTTGACAAAGAGTTTTGTGCAAGTTATAATCGGAAAAGTACGGATAATGTTTGGAATTTTACGGATACGGAGGTGTTTAAGATGTCTATTTGTCCTAAAAATAAATCTTCAAAAGGCAGAAGAGATAAAAGAAGAGCTAACTGGAAAATGAGCGCTCCTACATTGGTTAAATGCAGCAAATGTGGCGCACTTACTGTTCCTCACAGAGTTTGCAAGGCATGTGGTTCTTACAATCTTAAAGAAGTCATCAAAGTTGAAGATTAATTCCTTTTACGGAATATATGAAGGCTTTCCGATACCGGAAAGCCTTTTTTGTTTACACAACGAGCAAACAGCTTTAAAAAGACAGGGCAAAAGATTTCTCTTCTGCCCTGTTCATATTTATATTAAGTTTAAAAGGATTAGTTAAGCTGAGCCTGAGCAACCGTAATGGCAATAACACCAACGATATCTTCCCATGAGCATCCACGACTTAAATCATTAACAGGTTTAGCGATACCCTGAAGAATAGGTCCGTAAGCATCAGCCTTGGCAAGTCTCTGAACAATCTTGTATGAAATGTTTCCTGCATCAAGGTTAGGGAAAATAAGTACATTTGCTTTACCTGCAACATCACTGTTGGGAGCTTTTGACTTAGCTACCGAAGGAACAATAGCTGCATCAAGCTGGAACTCACCGTCAACAGTAATATCAGGATACTGCTCTTTGGCAATCTTTGTAGCTTCAACCATCTTATCAACAAGTGCATGCTTAGCTGAACCAACAGTTGAATGTGAAAGCATAGCACATACAGCCTTCTCTCCTACAAGAGCTTCAAAGCTTTCTGCTGAAGAAGCTGCGATTGCTGCAAGTTCTTCAGGATTGGGATCCTGATTAAGTCCGCTGTCTGCGAAGATGAAGGTTCCGTTTGCACCGTACTCACAGTTGGGAACGTCCATAATGAAGAATGCTGAAACAAGTTTGCATCCTGCTTTGGTCTTAAGAATCTGAAGTGAAGGACGAAGTGTATCTGCTGTTGAATGGCAAGCACCTGCAACAAGTCCGTCAGCATCTCCTGCTTTAAGCATTACAATACCGAAAGTAATTGTGTCAGCTTTAAGAATTGATTCAGCCTGTTCAAGAGTCATTCCTTTAGCTTTTCTTGTTTCATATAAAAGATTTGCATAATCGGCAAACTTATCACATGTAGCGGGGTCAACAACTTTAGCCTTTGAAAGATCGACTCCGAGTTTCTTGATATGCTCGTCAATTTCGCTCTGTGCACCGATGAGAACGATGTCAGCGATGTTCTCCTTAATTGCACCTTCTGCTGCAAGATAAGTTCTGTCGTCCATTGTTTCGGGAAGCAAAATAGTTTTCTTGCACTCTTTTGCTTTAGCTTTAATTTTGTCTACGAATGCCATAATACGTCTCCTTTTTATAATTTATCCTTTTTGATGAAATCATCAAACCGAAGTTATTATAACACATTTTCAAAGTGAAACAACCTAAAAACAAAAAACATTTTCTTTCCATAATAATATGTGATACAATAAATTGGTTTTAAAATAAGATAAAAGGGGCCAAGAATGAAAGTAACAGCTATTATTGCCGAATACAATCCGTTCCACAACGGACATGAGTATCAGATTCAGAGAATGAAAGAACAGGCCGAAGCCGATTATGTGATAGTTATAATGGGCGGTGATTTTACCCAGAGAGGTAATCCGGCTGTAATAGATAAATATGCAAGAACCGAAATGGCATTAAAAGGCGGTGCCGATCTTGTCATAGAACTTCCTTTGTACTATGCGGTCGGAAGTGCCGAGTTTTTTGCATCCGGTGCAATATCGATTCTGGATAAGCTCGGTGTTGTAGACTCTTTATGTTTCGGTTCCGAATGCGGAGATATTCAAATACTTGAAGACATCGCAGAGATTCTCAATACAAAGAAACCCGAACTTCATAATCTCATAAGAGAGAAAATGAAAGAAGGACTCTCATATCCCACTGCCAGAGTTCGTGCGATTGAAGAAAGCATTCCGAACTCATATGAACATGTAAATGCGATGCAGTATCCGAACAATATCCTCGGATTTGAATATATACGGGCATTAAAAGAACGCAATAGCAAAATCGTTCCCATGACTCTTTTAAGAGCAGGAAGCGGATATCGTGACAGAACGGTTACCGACACACTGAGTTCTGCTCTCGCAATCAGAGAATCCATTCAGCAGAATGATTCAATTGAAATGATTAAAGATCAGATTCCGGACTATGTATTCGAATTACTTGAGAAAGAATACAACAAAACTTTCCCCGTATTCAACGAAGACATATCTTCAATGCTTAAATATAAACTTCTTCTGGATATGCCCAACGGATACTCTTCTTATGTTGATGTTTCAGAGGATTTGTCCGACAAGATTATCAAGAACCTTAACAATTATATTTCTTTTGACCAGTTCTGCAATGAACTCAAGTCCAAAGATTTAACCTATGCAAGAGTAAGTCGAAGTCTTTTACACATTCTTCTTAATATAAGGAAAGATTCACTCGAGAGATTTAAATCCGAAGATTACTGTTTCTACGCCAGAATGCTTGGATTTAAGAAAGAATCAACCGACCTGCTTTCAAAAATCAAGAAAAACTCTTCCATTCCGATCATCTCCAAACTTGCGGATGCAAGAAACTATCTTTCACCGCTTGCGATGGAAATGCTCGAATGTGACATTCAGGCCGCTCACATATACGATACTATTGTTA
>JAKSSB010000005.1 GCA_024403285.1 Lachnospiraceae bacterium
AAACATGAAAACTGTATCAATTTCATTAAATTCAATTGACAAAGTTAAATCATTTGTCAACGACATCACAAAGTTTGATTATGATTTCGATCTCGTATCGGGAAGATATGTCATCGACGCCAAATCAATCATGGGCATCTTCAGTCTTGATCTTTCAAAGCCTATTGACTTAAATATTCACGCTGAAGAAAGCGATACAGAGGTTATGGAAGTTCTCGCCAAATACCTCGCTTAATCGAACCGATGTCAAGCAATGAGTCCCGGGTTAACCCGGACTCACTGTCAGGTTGAACAAATCGGATTCATTCCGTTCCAATAAAGTTATTCATAACATAAGGGTGCTGTGATTAATCACGCACCCTTAATTTTATTTGATTTCTATTATCTCGCGTCCCTCAACCGCCGTCTTAAACATCTCATCGATGCAATCGGCAAGTCTCTCTTCATGTCTTGCGATAACTTTAACCGTAGGCTTGGTTACGGGATGTTCCGCAACGAATGTCGTACAACAGTCTTCATAAGGAAGAATCGATGTCTCGTACGTATTAATCTTCTCTGCTATCGTCACAATATCCTGTTTGTCAAAAGCAATAAGCGGACGGTATACCGGAAGTTCACATACTTCGTTGGTACATGCAAGCGACTGCATCGTCTGACTGGCAACCTGTCCGATACTCTCACCGGTGATAAGTCCTATACATCCTGTCTCGTTGGCAATGTGCTCGGCGATTCTCATCATATAACGACGCATGATAATCGTAAGCTCGTCTTCGGGACATTTCTCATATATTGCCATCTGAATCTCGGTAAAATTAACAACGTGAAGGCGAATCGGACCTGAATATTCCGCAACAATCGTAGCCAGATCCACAACCTTCTGTTTGGCTCTTTCGGAAGTATAAGGAGGTGCATGGAAATAAACCGCTTCCAGTCTTACGCCTCTTTTGGAAATCATATATCCGGCTACCGGTGAGTCAAGTCCTCCGGATAAAAGAAGCATTCCCTTTCCTGCCGTACCGACCGGCATGCCTCCGGGACCCGGAATAACAATCGAGTAAACATATATACGTTCTCTTACTTCAACGTAAACGAAAATATCGGGATTATGAACATCCACCTTCATCCCGGGATAAGCATCAAGAAGTGCTTCACCGATTAAAGCGTTCATCTGCATGGATTCAACAGGATAATTCTTCCTTGCACGCTTGGACTGAACTTTGAATGTCATGTTCTTGTCGGGATAAGTCCTGTCGATATACTCCACGATTTCTTCCTTAAGTTTGTCAAAACCCTCATCGTCAAGAACAAGCACCGGACAAATCGCGGTAATTCCGAAAACTTTCTTCAAAGCCGATACAAGTTCATCGTAATCGAATTCCCCAACCGCTTCGACATATATTCTCGACAGATATTTGTGAACTTTGAATTCGCCCTCAACCTTCAGTACCGCATTACGTACCTGATCGACAAGCGCATCCTCGAACACATAACGGTTCTTTCCCTTTAAGAAAATCTCACCGTATTTAATTAAAAAAGTCTGAAACATATAAACCTTTCCGTTTATCGCTTCTTACGAAGTTCAAACTCTGCAAATCTCTTCTTGGTATCATTGTATAACTGCTGGCTTACCGGAATCTCGACATTCTCCTTCGTTAAGAACATGTATCTAGAAAGATTCTTGGCAAAAGCCAGATTGATTATGTACGAACGATGGCATCTGTAGAACAGTTCCTCCGGAAGTGCCTTCTCCATATCGGAGAATTTCATATGCGAACAGATAATCTCACTTCCCGTAATAACCAGGGTATCTCTTCCCTGACTTTCAAGATAACGGATTTCGTTAAAAGGAATCTTGTAAAGTCTGTCTCCGACCTGGAATTTCAAACATTCCTCAACCACGCCTCTTATTCTGTAAGCCTCCAGAAGTGCTTCACGCAGTTTATCCATCTCGATGGGCTTCTGAAGATATCTGAGCGCATGAACTCTGTAGCCGTCAAGCGCATACTCCGCCGTCGACGAAATGAAAACAATCGGAAGTTTCTCCCCAAGCTTCCTCAATTCCTCAGCAGCCTCTATTCCGTTCATTCCCACTGCGAGAATGTCACAGAGCAAAACATCATAATCGGCCGATTCCGCAGAAAGAGCACGCGTCATTACCAGCATATCATCGAATGTGTCAATGCTGCACTTAATTCCCTCTTCCTCAAGAATCTGCTGAGACAGTATTTGATTAATCTGAAGCGATGTGGCTTCATCATCACATATCGCGACTCTGAACATAATATCCCCTCTTTCAAACCATTATTGCTTCGGATAATTATTCCCCGTAAAAGACATGTGCACGTGAAAAATCTTCCCTGTACGATGCACATACACTTTTGATTATACACAATTGGCACTATTTTGGCAAGAATGGGGAATTTTGCACGAGCAAAGCCTTGGTTACAATACGAACGACATTGCTGTATTCTTCAACAAATTTGCCGTGATAACGATCGATGAAATCCCAGTCGTTTCTTTTACCCGCCTTCTCAAGTTCGAATGCCATATCAGCCGCGGCATTCGCACCGATATTCCTGCAGGCACCCTTCATCGAATGCGCAAGAACCGTATAATTCTCAATATCTTCCTTGTCGAAATACTTATTCAGTCCCGGTAAAAGATTCGACGACGCAAACGTCTGAAGCACCTTAATATAAACATTCTTGCTGCCGGCACAGTTACGCATTCCGTCTTCGATATCGATACCTTTCAGATAGTCGAAAATATCCTTGCTTTCGCCACCGAAACTGATACGCGTATCGGGATCTTCGCTTCCGAGTTTCGCCATTTCGGCCTTCTCGTCGATGACACGAATCTGTTTTTCAAGAGGAATCCACTTTTTCAGAATATCGTTCAGCTGACGCATATGAATCGGTTTGGATATGTAATCGTTCATTCCCGCAAGACGGAACTGCTTCTCAACACCTTTGATTGCATTCGCGGTAAGCGCAACAATCGGAATATCCTTCGCATACTGCGAATCCAGTTCTCTGATTTTACGGGTTGCCTCAACACCGTCCAGAAACGGCATCATATGATCCATGAAAATAATATCGTAATCGATGAGGTGTTCGTCTATTCTGTTGAAAGCCTCCATTCCGTTATCGACAAGCACGGGCTCGAAGCCGTACTTCTTCATAAGTTCGCTTGCGACGATAAGGTTGACCTTGTTGTCGTCGACAATCATTACGCGGGCCGTTGGAGCCTTGAACGTAATGTGGAATTCCTGATTGGCTTCCTCGATTTTCTCGTGATTGAAAACGTAGTTCGACGGCCTCGGATCCTTAACTTTCTGAGGAAGGGTAAAAGAAAAAGTACTTCCTTCGCCCGGTGTACTGGAAGTTGAAATGTCACCGTCCATAAGACGAAGGAGCTGTCTCGAAATAACAAGTCCGAGTCCGGTACCTTCCACGTTTCTGTTCTTTCTTGTATCAACCTGTCCGAATGCGGTGAACAGTTTCTTCATGTTCTCTGCGGAAATACCGATACCGGTATCTTCGATGGCGACATCCAGAATACCTGCGAAATCGTTGTCGGTCTTCCAGGAAACATGAATCGTAATATGACCGCGGTGCGTAAAGTTTACGGCATTGTTCATGAGGTTGATAAGAATCTGCCTGATACGAAGTTCATCACCGATAAGTTCCCTCGGAACATTCGGGTCGATGTCCGTAATAAGTTTGACGCTCTTGTCCTTAAGTCTGAATTCGATAATACTCAGAACATCATGGATAAGGGAATTGAACTGATATGTATCTTCGTTGATTTCCATTTTACCGGAATCAATTTTGGAGAAGTCCAGAATCTCGTTGATAATCGACAGAAGATTCTCGGAAGATTTCTTGATGGTTCCGATGTATTCCTTCTCCTGCTCCTCGAAATCCTTCTCGCTCAGGAGCTCGGCCATACCGTAAATTGCGTTCATGGGAGTTCTGATTTCATGTGACATGTTCGCAAGGAAATTGCCTTTTGCTTCGAGGGCGGCTCGCGCCTCCTCATTTTTTTCTTCCATCTTGGCCTTGTACGAATTTACACCTTTTACCATGAAATTCAGTGAAATCATACTGAAAACGTAAAGCATAAGGTAAATGAAATAAATCTGAATCGCACATGTCTGCGTGACAAGATTCATCTGGAAAAGGGCAATCAGTACCAGGCCCACGGTCGACACTATCGCATACTCGAGCATCAGTCCGTTTCTGGCATACAGCGCAATGATAAGACTGGTTGACAGGAAAACCATCGTAAGCATGCCGACGGTACCAAGCTGCAGCGCTATGAAATAACTCGTGATAAGCATGGTGATGTAAAAGCTTCGGACGATAATTCCTTCGCTCTTGATTGTCCTGTATAAAAGAAGTGTCAGAAGAACCGGTATGTAACCGATTGCAACGAACATGGCGGACGATAATCCGTCCTGGTAAAAAGCATAAACAACATGGAGCGTAACCACGCTGAAGAATTCCACAATACTAATCAGCACATTTGTTGAAAAAGGCAGCATCTGCTATTCCTCCCCTGAAATACCTTTATCTTCTTACAAACTTTCTGAGCACCGGAAGAAGCTCCTTAAGTGCCTTAACCGTTTCATCAAGTTCTTCTTTGGTGGTAAAAGACGAAAAACTGAAGCGGATTGTCGATCCAAGCAAATCTTTATCGAGTCCTATCGACTTAAGCGTTTCCGAGACGGCGGGCTTGTTCGATGAGCACGCGCTTCCCGCGGAAACATATATTCCCTTCTCTTCAAGCGCATGAAGCAGAACCTCCGCACGCACACCTTTAACCGAAAGGCTTACGATATGAGGCGCCCCCACGCCGTTCTCCGGGCCGTTTATTCTGACATTCTCTATTTCGGAAAGACTTTCGGTAAAAGATTTACGAAGCTCATACATCTTAGCCACATTGTCTTCCATCGAATCTATGGTTTCTTTCGCAGCTACCGCAAGACCTGCGATTCCCGGCACATTGTCTGTTCCGGAACGCATTCCCTTCTGCGGCCCGCCGCCAGAATCTGCGGACGTATGTTAACCTTATCGGATATGTATAAACATCCCACGCCCTTCGGTCCGTGAATCTTATGTCCGCTGACGGACAAAAGGTCGATTTTCATCCTCTTCGGTGCAAGTCTGATCTTGCCGTATGCCTGTACCGCGTCGACATGAAAATACGTGTCGGGATTGATTTCTTTGATAAGTTTGCCGGCTTCCTCTATCGGTTCGACGGCGCCGATTTCATTGTTGACCGCCATTATCGATGCAAAAATATTATCCTCCCTCATTGCCGCTTTTAGCTCGTCAAGCGAAATCACGCCTTCCGAATCCGTCGAAAGATATGTGACTTCATAATCCTGCGATTCAAGATACTTCATGCACTGAAGGATAGCCGCATGCTCGATTGTCGTTGTGATGATGTGACGGCCTTTTCTTTTATTCGCCTCGGCAACTCCGAGAATCGCCAGATTGTCCGATTCGGTTCCACCCGAGGTAAAAAAGATTTCCTTTTCGTTTACTCTGAGTGTCGAAGCAATCGTCTCTCTCGCTTCCCTTAAAACTCTCTCGGCTTTGACACCGAGAAGATGCATGCTCGAAGGATTTCCGTATTCCGTAAGCATCATTTCCGCCACGCGGTCCGCAACCGGTCTGATAACTCTGGTCGTTGCGGAATTATCAAGATAAATTTCCATTTTGTTACTTCCGTTTCATTGTAAATATTTCAAGTTTGTACATAAGCCAGGCAAGCACCGTAAATCCGGCCGTTTCCGTACGGAGAATTCTCCTTCCGAGAGTAACCGGAAGCACTCCCGCTTCACGCGCCTTCTCCACTTCGCTTTCCTCGAAACCGCCTTCCGGTCCTATAAAAATTCCGATGCTCTCCCCCGGTTTGATATTCTCAAATATCTCCGTTGTCCGGTCATCGACCTCACACAGTTCGTAAGGAATGATTTTCACATCGAGTTCCGATGCTTCTTTTAATGCCTCGGTAAAAGACACCGGCATCGACACCTCGGGAATTATGCTTCTCTTACTCTGCTTCGCGGCCGCTTCCGAAATCGCCTGCCAGCGTTCGACCTTCGACGCCGCCTTTTTCGGTTCAAGCTTAACCACGCATCTTTTCGTCTCGACGGGAATAATCTTATAAACACCCATTTCAACACACTTCTGAATAATCAGTTCCATCTTGTCGCTCTTGGGCAGTCCCTGGAACAGATATATTCTGCTCGGCGATTCGACGCCCGCAGTCTTCACGAAAGCCAGCTTGCACCGCACCGCATCATCCTCAAATTCCTCTATGATACAGCGGTACTCGTCTTCGTTCTCGCCGTCTCCGACCGAAATTTCTTCGCCCGGACGCATTCTCAGTACATTTTTGATATGATTGACATCGCCTCCGCGGATATATACCGTATTCCCGCAGATATTGCTTTTATCGGTAAAAAAGTGATACATAAAATCCTCTGCTTATCTTAATTCGACATATTCAAAAAACCGTTCCGGCATTACATGCTCTTTCTCGCCGTAACCGAAACCCATTCGCCCTGACGTGTAACTTCAACAAGTTCCAGACCGGCTTTGCGAACAACATCGACCACAAAATCTTCCTTCTCGGCGATGATTCCCGATGTAATGTAAATTCCGCCCGGCTTGAGCTGATTCACGATAACCGGTGTAAGAGGATCCAAAACATTGTGAAGAATATTGGCAACAACGATGTCGTACTTTTCGTATCCGGCCCAGTCCATAACGGACTTGTCCGTAATGATGTTTCCGATGATTACTTCGAAGTCTTCGGGCGAAATATTGTTGTCGCGCATGTTCTCGATTGTCGCATCAAGCGCACAGGGATCGAGATCCGTTCCTTTGGCGTGTGCGGCGCCGTACATAAGCGCAACGATGGCAAGGATTCCGCTTCCGCATCCGACATCAAGAATCTGTGTCGTGTCGGTAACGTATTTTTTAATCTGACGGATACAAAGCTGCGTTGTCTCGTGTGCTCCCGTTCCGAAAGCGGTTCCGGGATCGATGTGGAGTATTTTACCCGTATGATTCGGATTCTCAACCTTCTCCCATGAAGGAATTACAAGCAGATCGTCAATGTAGAACTGATGGAAATACTTCTTCCAGTTGTTGATCCAGTCAAGATCTTCAGTCTCGGAAACAAGGACGCTTCCTTCTCCGATATCCGTAAAGTCACGGATGGAATCGAGTTCTGCGCGGACATTTTCAATAAGTTCCTCAATATTGACATCGTCCGACTGCTCCACGAAGAAATTAAGATATGCGATACCGTCATCTTCTTCGGTCTGGGGCGGAATGTCCACGAACATCTGCTCCTTTTCGAGCGGTGTGAGAGGAATCTTGTCCTCAATCTGCGCACCTTCGAGTCCGATGTCTTCCATGTAGCAGATGATTATATCTTCCGCTTCGGTTATTGTTTTGATTGTGATTTTGGTCCATTCCATATTGTGATTTCTCCGTTCGTTAAATTATAACAATACTCTCATCACTCACGGTCCGAGAGATCGACTTTCAATGCTTCGAGATACGGAACAAGTACCCCGCCTTCGTGCGGAATAATGTATGCCGGATTAAGTTCGTCGTGTCTGAAACTTTTGCGTCCGCCCGCTTCGCGTCGTTCCCAGAAAAGTTTAAGATTCTCAAACGGCAAATAGTACAGTTCATCAATCTCGGTAAAATAAATCAGGAAAAAGGCGATTCCACCCTGCGCCTCAAAATCCTCCATGAATTTGTACTGATGTTCATGAATGTTCTGCAGGGCAAAAGTCATGGTTGCGCATTCCTTTGCATCAAAACAGACCGGTAACCCCTGAACGGCACCGATATAATCGACAGTACTCTTCTGATCGAAATAGGCCAGCGTAATATGTCTTGTCGACCGGTCGATTTCCATCGGGGTGATGGGTGTCGGAATCTTCTGAATAAGTGCCAGCCCGTCTTCCCTGTACTTCTCGTTCGTTCTGTTAATCATTTCCTCGAGAACCGATCCTCTCAGTCCTCTGGATTTCCATGTTGCCATTATTTCTCCCGTAAAAAGTATACTCTTTTTATTCTACATCATTCCGCGGTAAAAAAAAAGATGATAACCGTACACAACTGATTTCCGCGCAAAAAAGATGATAACCGTGTGCAACCGATTTCCGCATATAAAAAGAAGCAAAATCGGAAATCGTCCGTTTTGCCTCTTTGAAAATACATAAAACCAAGCTATTTGAAAATGCCTTTTCTACGTTTATTAACCGGCTCTTTGTCAAAATTGTCGGCTACGTGGAGATAGTCTCCCGCTGCGGCGTCGAATGCCCGCAACGCTTCCTTGGCATCCTGCGATACTTTCTCCGGAACCTTAATGACAAGTTTGATGTAATGATCGCCCCTTCTGTCCTTCGAACGAAGAACGGGAACGCCCTTGCCCCTAAGTGTAATTGTAGTATCCGTCTGTGTTCCGGGCTTAATATCGTAAACTTCCTTACCGTCAACCGTATCGACAAGAATTTTGCCTCCGAGTACGGCTACGGAGAAAGGTAATACTTCCTGCGAATAAATATCAAATCCCTGTCTTTGGAATTTGGAATGTCTTCCGACATTTGCGATTACGCAGATGTCTCCTCTGGGACCGCCGTTTGTTCCGGGCTCACCCATTTTGGGAATTTTGCAGACAATTCCGTTTGTATCGATACCTGCGGGGAAAGTGATTGCGTATTTTTTACGCATCGTGGTATAACCGGTTCCGTTACAGTCATGACACTTCTCACGAATAATTTTACCCTTACCCTGACATTCACGACAGGTCTGTACCGTCTGAATCTGTCCGAGAATGGAACGCTGCGTAACAACAACCTGTCCTTTTCCTTTACAGTTCGGACATGTCTCGGGTGTTGTTCCCGATTTGGCTCCTGTGCAGTTACAGGACTTACATTCAACCTTTACGTTGAGACTGATTTCTTTCTCTACACCGAAAACAGCTTCCTCAAAAGTAATTCTCTCGGTATAAGCAAGGTCGGCGCCCTTCTGAGGCGAAGTGCTTCTCTGCGAACGCCTGCTCCCGAATATATCTCCTCCGAAGCCACCGAAAAGGTCGCTGAAAATATCGCTGAAATCCGCACCGGTAAAATCATAGGCTCCACCTCCGCCCGCACCGGCTTCAAATGCCGCATGACCGAGCTGATCGTATCTTGCCCTCTTGTCGGGATCGCTTAATACACCGTACGCTTCGCTGGCTTCCTTGAATTTCTTCTCAGCTTCTTCCGGGTTATCCGGATTCATATCGGGATGATATTTCTTGGCAAGAGCTCTGTATGCTTTTTTGATTGCAGCATCATCGGCATTCTTGTCTACGCCAAGGACCTCATAATAATCCCTTTTATCTGCCATCTTTATATCCTCCAAACTGCCGCAAACATAAGTTTATCAACACACAAGTAGGAGGGAACTCGTTCTCTCCTACCTGGGTTAATACTCCGTTTGCGGAGTTATTTACTCTGTAACTTAATAACTATACTTCTCTGAAATCTCCGGCATAGTTGTCATCTGAAGAAGCGCCTTCGCTTGTCTCGTTGTAGTTGCCGCCCATGCCGCTCATATCGGGACCTGCACCGGCCTGGCCCTGCATTCCTTCGTACATCTTGGTGAATACGCCCTGAGCCTTCTCCATCATCTTCTCCTGAGCTGCTTTAAGTTCGCTGACTTCATCCTCTGTCATCTCGCGATCCTTTGTTCTCTCAAGAATATCCTTAACGTTGTTGAGTTCGACCTGAACATCCGATTTCTCGCCTTCGGAAATCTTATCGCCGACTTCGCCGAGAGCTTTCTCAGTCTGGAATACCATTGCATCGGCATCGTTTCTTGCATCGATTGCTTCTTTCTTCTTCTTATCCTGTGCTTCGTATTCCTGAGCCTCTTTAACTGCCTTCTCGATATCGTCGTCAGACATGTTGGAGCCTGCTGTAATTGTGATGTGCTGCTCTTTACCTGTTCCGAGATCCTTAGCCGATACATTTACGATACCGTTTGCATCGATATCGAATGTAACCTCGATCTGAGGCATTCCACGTCTTGCAGGGGGAATTCCGTCGAGACGGAACTGGCCGAGTGACTTGTTGTCACGGGCAAACTGTCTTTCACCCTGAACAACGTTAATGTCTACAGCTGTCTGATTATCTGCTGCGGTAGAGAATACCTGGCTCTTCTTAACGGGAATTGTAGTATTTCTCTCGATAAGTTTGGTAGCGATACCACCCATTGTCTCAATTGCGAGTGAAAGGGGAGTAACATCGAGAAGAAGGATTTCACCTGCGCCGGCATCGCCTGCAAGCTTACCACCCTGAATTGATGCACCGAGTGCAACACACTCATCGGGGTTAAGTGATTTGCTGGGTTCCTGTCCTGTAAGCTGTCTAACCTTATCCTGAACTGCAGGGATACGTGTTGAACCACCTACAAGAAGTACTTTGCCGAGTTCGCTTGCTGTAATTCCCGCATCATCAAGTGCTCTCTTAACAGGGCCTGCGGTTCTCTCAACAAGTTCATGTGTAAGTTCATCGAATTTAGCTCTTGAAAGGCTCATCTCAAAGTGCTTGGGTCCTTCGGGCGTAGCTGTAAGGTAAGGAAGGTTGATATCTGTTGTTGTAGCTGTAGAAAGCTCTTTTTTAGCCTTCTCTGCTGCTTCACGGATACGCTGAAGTGCCATCTTGTCGTTTGAAAGATCGATGCCTTCCTGTTTCTTGAACTCATCGATAATATAATCTGTAATCTTCTGGTCGAAATCGTCACCACCGAGTCTGTTGTCACCGGCTGTTGCACGAACTTCGATAATACCGTCGCCGATTTCGATAATGGAAACATCGAATGTACCACCACCTAAGTCGTAAACCATGATAACCTGCTCTTTCTCGTTATCAAGACCGTATGAAAGAGCTGCTGCAGTAGGCTCGTTAATGATACGCTTAACATCAAGACCGGCAATCTTTCCTGCGTCCTTTGTAGCCTGACGCTGTGCATCGTTGAAATATGCGGGAACGGTAATTACGGCTTCGGTAACTTTCTCACCGAGATATCCTTCCGCATCAGCTTTCAGTTTCTGAAGAATCATTGCTGAAATCTGCTGAGGTGAATACTTCTTGCCGTCAATTGTTCTGCCTTTGTCCGTACCCATGTCACGCTTGATTGAAGAAATTGTCTTGTCTGCGTTTGTAACTGCCTGACGCTTTGCGGCATCACCGACAAGTCTGTCTCCGTTCTTGGTAAAAGCAACAACCGAAGGAGTTGTTCTCGATCCTTCAGTGTTTGTAATAACTGTAGGCTGTCCGCCTTCCATAACTGCCACGCAGCTGTTTGTTGTTCCTAAATCGATTCCGATTATTTTGCCCATTTTGTTATCCTCCTGTAACTGACTGTAAAAATTTGCATCTGCTGTATATGTTTCAGCGTTCTGCTGTTGAAACCTGTATTAATTCCGGTAAAAGACATATGATTCGTTCTACGAAACCACGCTTACCATACTGTGTCTTAAAACCGAATCCCCGAAGGTGTATCCCTTCTGAAGTTCTGCGGCCACTATACCGCTGTCGTATTCGTCCGATTCACACTGCATTACCGCGTTGTGGAATTCCGGATCGAATTCCTTGCCTACGGCTTCGATGGGCTTAACATCCATCTTCTCAAGTTCCGTCATAAGCTGCTTGTAAATCATCTGCATTCCTTCGGCATGGGGATTTGATTCCTCCCCTTCCTTGATTGTTGCGAGTGCACGTTCAAAGTTGTCAACCACGGGAAGAATTTTCTCAACGACGCTCTTCTGTCCCGCTTCGAACATTCCCGTCTTTTCTTTCTCGGTTCTCTTGCGGAAATTATCGAACTCGGCAAGCTGACGTTTAACCTTGTCTTCAAGTTCCTCAATTTTGGCTTTGGCGGGATCCTTGGCATCAGCCTCCGTATCTTCCGCTTCGGCTGCATCGCCGTTTGCTTCCGCATTGTCTTTGGTTTCTTCGGTATTTAATTCCTCTTCGGAAACCTGTTCCTTAATCTCTTCGTTCGCTTCCTCCGTTACCGCTTCTTCGCTTGTTATGTTCTCTTCGGTTTCGTTTGTCTGCTGCTTGTTCACGGGCTTTGTGTTCGTCCTGCCCTTGCTTTTCTTCTTAGGTGCCAAATCTCTCATCCTTTCTGTGAATCGTCGTTATACATCGAATCCAGCTGAACCTTAATGCTCTTCAGCGTTCCGACCACCTTGTCGTAGTCCATTCGCTTCGGACCGATAATTCCGATTGTTCCGCGCATTCCGTCACCGAATTCATAATTGGCTGTAACAATACTGCAGTCCTTCATTGTCTGAATCGGAGCTTCTTCGCCGATGTATACTTTGATTTCGTTATTGTTTGAAGAATCCTGGCTGTCTTCCACAAGTTTGGAAAGAAGCTGCTTCTCCTCAAATGCATTGATAAGTTCGCTGGCCTTGTCCTGCACAGCGAGTTCCGGATACTTGAAAATGTTGTTCGCTCCGCTTGTGTAAATCTCCAAATCTTCGTCTTCCTTGATTGTCTCGGCAACCGCATCGATAACATCACCGATGATTGAGCCGTGAACACCGGCCTGCTGTTTCAGTGCCGTAACCATTCCGAGGTTGATTTCCTCGATAGGGAGACCGTTCAAATGGGTGTTAAGCAGTATGTTGAGCTTAAGCATCGTTTCCTCGTTTAAATTCTCTTCGACGGGAATAATGCTGTTCTTGATTACATTTCCTTCGACTACTATTACTGCAAGAATCTGCTTCGCATCAACTTTGGAAAGCTGAATGAATTTCAGTTTGTTGCGCTGATATCTCGGAGCGGTAACCATCGTGGCGTAATTGGTATTGTTCGCTAAGACCTTGGCAACCTGCTTTAAGAGATGATCCATTTTCTCTTCTTTCTCTACAAGCATCTCCTTCAGTTCTTCAACCTGACGCTCGTTCTCCTGCATCATGCTGTCCACATAAAGTCTGTAGCCTTTATCCGAAGGTATTCTTCCGGCGGATGTGTGCGGCTGGATAATATATCCGAGTTCTTCCAGATCTGCCATTTCGTTACGTATCGTAGCGGAACTTAAATTTAGATCCGTATACTTTGAAATGGTCCTGCTGCCCACCGGCTCGCCGGTCTCAAGGTAGTTGCGTATTATCGCCTGAAGTATTTTGGTTTTTCTTTCATCAAGTTGCATACACATCCTCCCCCGTTCTTCGTTGTTAGCACTCGATGTATTGGAGTGCTAACATCTTCAAGGACTAATCTACCACCGCTCAATAAAAATGTCAATGCTTTTTTAAATAAGGGTAAAAGAAGCGTGGCCGTGCGCATAAAAAGAAGCCGGAGGATGTACTCACACCCTCCGGTTCAAAAATCGTAAACTCTGTTCTGTTTATATATTAGATCTGGAAGCTTCCTGCAACTTCGCCGTTGATTACGTAGTAAGCTACTGCTTCGAAAGGTTTAACATAAAGTTCAACTGTCTTGAAATCTTTAAGATCCTTTCCGAGATCGTAAACCCAAACGTCCTGAGCAATCTTTACAAGACTCTCATAGCTGTAACTCTTCTCAGCGAACTGAACAAAAACCTCAGCCTTAATTTCAGCTTTCTTAGGAGCTGCTGCCTTCTTGGGAGCTGCTGCCTTCTTGGGTGCTGCTGCCTTCTTAGCTTCAGCCTTCTTGGGAGCTTCAGCTTTCTTAGGAGCTTCTGCCTTCTTAGCTGCTGCTTTCTTCGGAGCTGCTGCTTTCTTGGGAGCTGCTGCTTTCTTGGGAGCTGCTGCCTTCTTGGGTGCTTCTTCTTTCTTAGGTGCTTCTGCCTTCTTAACTTCTGCCTTAACTGCCTCAGCTGCCTTAGCTGCATCTGCTGCTGCTTTAACGGCTTCCTTTACTTCTTCCTTGATTTCAGGTTTAGCTGCTGCTTTCTTAACTGTTGCCATAATTAACTCCTTTCACACCACTACAAAGTGTATTTAGCCTCTTTTCATATTGTATACATGTCTTTTACTGTACAGACAACGCAAGTGTAAACTAAATTTCCAAAAAAGTCAAATATCGAATTGATTTTTCCACCTTTTGTCTGTCTTTTACATATATTGTATTGATATTTTGTACACAATGCACAAAACCCCGGACATATGCCGGGGTCTGTTAATCATAATACTAATCTCGGTAAAAGAAATCCGAACCTTAGCGGTACTCGTTCTTAACGAATTTACGAAGTGCTTCGAGCGAACGCTCAACCTTCTCCGTCTGTACACAGTATGCCATTCTGAAGTATCCGGGACATCCGAACGAATCGGACGGAACAAGTACAAGATCGTACTTCTTGGCTTTCTCGCAGAAAGCAACGGCATCGTCTTCAAGTGCCTTCGGGAAGATGTAGAAAGTTCCGCCGGGTTTTACAACCTCGAAGCCGAGTGAAACAAGTTCCTTGTAGAGGATTTCCATGTTTGTCTCGTAAACCGAAAGATCTGAAGTCATGTCAACACACTTTGCAACGGCAAGCTGGATGATTGAAGGCGGGCAGTTGTGTCCGGTTCCTCTTGAAATCTGTGAGCAGATTGCTGCAATCAGAGGAGCGTCCGTGCACTTCGGATTTGCTGCGACATATCCGATTCTTTCACCGGGAAGCGAAAGTGATTTGGAATATGAATAGCAGCTTAACGAGTTGTCGTAGAATTTCGATACATAAGGAGCATCTGCGCCGTTGAATACGATTTCACGGTAAGGTTCGTCCGAAATAAGGAAGATGTCGTGACCGTACTCTTTCTGCTTGTCATATAAGAAATCGGCAAGTTTCTTTAAAGTTGCTGCCGAATATGTTGCACCGGTCGGGTTGTTGGGCGTGTTAACCAGAACTGCGGTTACGTTCTCATCGAACATTTCCTCGAACTTCTCGAAATTAATCTGGAAATTCTCGGTGTTTGCGGGAACAACCTTAAGCACTGCACCCGTCATGTTGATATACGGCTTGTACTCGGGGAAGAACGGAGCGAATGTAAGCACGGTATCTCCGGGCTTTGTTACGCATCTTACCGCATGGGCTACCGCACCTGCGGCACCGGTTGTCATGAAAATATGCTCCATGGTGTAATTCATTCCGAATCTTCTGTTGAGTGAATCGGCGATGGTCGCTCTTACCTCGGGGATACCGAGACTCGGGCTGTAACCGTGAAGTTTAACCGGATCCTCGTTCTTAAGCATGTCAATCATGCACTCGTTAAAATATGCGGGAGTGGGAACCGAAGGGTTTCCGAGCGAATAATCGAAAACATTGTCATATCCGATTTCCTTGCCTCTTTCCGTTGCGAAAGTGAAAAGCTCCCTGATAACCGATTTGCCGTTAAGCATTTCTTTGTATTCCTGTCTGATCATATCTCGTTCTCTCTCTTTCTTTTTATTCAAAGCGGTTTAACGAGCACCCCGTCGCCTGTTCGCGCGTGGAAGCAAGTGTGCCGCCGTTTGATTCAATAACCGTCTTGTACCAGTATGCCGAATCCTTCGGAATTCTTTTACCCGTACGGAAATCAACGTACACAATTCCGAAACGTCCGTGGAAGCCCTGCTCCCATTCGAAATTGTCGGTAAAAGACCAGAGGAAGTAGCCGCGTACATCCATACCCTCATCGCATGCACGTTCAACGGCCGAAATATACCGGTCAAGGAAATCCTGTCTGTTCGGGTCGTGAACCTTGCCGTCGACCGAAATGCAGTCGTGGCACGCCATTCCGTTCTCGGTAATGTAAATCGGAAGATGATATCTTTCGTACGCGAATCTGATTCCCCAGTAGAGGCATTCGCTCATAACGGGCCAGTTGACACCGGTCTGCGGGAATCCCGGGTACATCGGAACATCCTCGTATTTGCCGTTGCTGCCTGCCTTTATGTAATAGCCGTTGTAAATATTCTGACCGACGAAATCAATCGGCTGGTGAATCAGCTCGATATCCTCTTTCGTAATCTCCGGAATGTAATCCTTGAAAAGTTCCAGTCCCTGCGCGGGAAATTCACCCAAAAGCACGGGATCCGAAAACCATGCAACGTTCCATGCCCAGTTGTTGCCTTTGTCGCTCATGCGGAAGTATTTCTCCCTGGCCGCTTCGATATCTTCCGGGGATTCACTTGCCGGAATCGCAACCGTACATGTCGGTGCGTAACCGATTTTGATCGGACGGCGCGCAAATTCACGAAGTTTTTTAACCGCGGTACCGTGCGCCTTCATGACGTTGATTGAAATCTTAAAAGTATCCTCAAGCGGAAGCTTTCTGCCCGGTGCATGAACTCCGGTAACATATCCGAGTCCCACGATGCACTGAGGTTCGTTGATGGTAAAAAAGTTCTCGACTATATCGGAAAAATTCTCCGCAATAACTTTAGCGTACTCGCCGAACGCATCGACGATTTCCGGATTCAGCCAGCCGCCTTTGTCCTCAAGCGCCTGCGGAAGATCCCAGTGATACATCGTAAGGAACGGCTCGATTCCGTTTGCACGCATCTCCATAATCATGTCACGGTACATCGCAATTCCCTTCGGATTGATTTCACCCGTTCCGTTCGGAAGAATTCTGCACCAGTTGACCGAGAATCTGTACGCCCTGATTCCGAGTTCTTTCATCAGTGCGAAATCTTCTTTATATCTATGCATATGGTCGCACGCCACGCTCGCATTGTCACCTCTCGTATGACCTTCCTCGGAAAAAGTATCCCAGATGCATTTGCCTCTTCCGTCGTCGGGATCGGTTCCTTCAATCTGATATGCACTTGTGGCAACGCCCCATGCGAAATCTTCTCTAAACATTTGCTTCTCCCCCGCTTCTTACAAGCCAGTCTTTCGGTGCTTATCTTCGTTTCCGGCACCGCTACTTTCAATAATATGTCAAAATTCTCTCAAATTCAATAAAAGATTCCGATTCATAAATCGACTAAAAAGAAATTACTTCAATTCCGTGTTTACGGCAAAGCCCGATTGACGCCGAATTTTCTTTATGACATCTGGCGCAGATATGCGCCTCGGGAAATTCCTTCCTCAGATATCCGGTCGCCGCTTTCACGGCACGGTCTGCGATTTTACGCCCTCTGAATTCCGGTGCAAGCGCAAAGCCGATTTCAAAGGTTCCCTCTTCTTCGCCCGCGCCGAATCCCACCAGGCCGGCCTTTTCGTTACCGGCGACTATCAGGTAGAATCCGTAACCGTACAGCAGATACGAGTTCTTCGTATACGTGGTAAAAGAATCAATGCCGTCAGCCCCGGGTCCGAACGGCGGCATGTATTCGGTGACCGACGGAAGTTCGGAAAGTCCGCAGACGAAATCAAAATCCGACGGAACAAGTTCAAAAAGCGAAATATCTCCGTCCGTTGCGATTTCACGGGGAATTTCCAATACCCTCTCAAAAATTTCTTTGTAGTAACCGGCTTCGGCTTCTTCGTCCCCCTCGATAAAAAACATAAATCCGTCGAAGGACTCTTCTTCGTTTTCGGGCGTTTTCTCTATAAGCACGGCCTTATTCGAATCGCGTAAGGAACGGGCCTCGTCGGGTGTGTCGGTTATGTACAGATAATCAGAATAATCGGGTATGTAAACTTTTTTAACCATTTCTTTGTAATTTCCTGTCTTTATGATATGATTATTATACATCGATGCGGTCGTTTTGGCGAGGCAGGACAATTCCGGCCCCGGATAAGTTTATTCGGCCGCGCGGGAATCAATAACACGAAAGGAATTATCTAAAATGGCACAGAATCCCATAGTAACATTTACAATGGCCGACGGAAGCGTGATGAAGGCTGAGCTTTATCCCGAAATTGCTCCCGAATCGGTTAACAATTTCATTTCACTCATCAATAAGAAATTCTACGACGGACTTATCTTCCACCGTGTAATCAGAGGTTTCATGATTCAGGGCGGCGATCCCGAAGGAACCGGCATGGGCGGCCCCGGATACTGCATCAAGGGTGAGTTTGCGCAGAACGGTTTTGAGAACAATTTAAAGCACACACCCGGTGTTCTTTCAATGGCAAGATCGATGTTCCCCGATTCGGCAGGAAGCCAGTTCTTCTTAATGCACGAGACTTCACCTCATCTTGACGGTGCGTATGCTGCATTCGGCAAGCTGATCGAAGGTATCGAAGTGGTTAATGCCATCGCTGAAGTACCGGTTGATTACAATGACAGACCTCTTGAAGATCAGGTTATGAAAACCGTTACCGTCGAAACATTCGGTGTTGAGTATCCCGAACCGAAACACATGTAATTTACGGTCAGATTTAATACTTTTAACAGGAACAGCCGCATTTTTGTGCGGCTGTTCATATTTTGTTCATATTTAATTTACAGTTTGTTGAACATGAAAACATTCTTTCGCAAAATTTAGATTTTATACTTCGTAGTATAATAACAAACGAGAATACAAATAACTTTTTCATAACGAATGCCCGAGGGCTTCGCCGTCGGGCATCCTCCCATTTAAAATAATAACTTTTTCATTACTCCTCAGAAAAGACATCCATTCAGGATGTCTTTTTTTGTTACCAAATTTATTTATACAACGGAACCACAAACGAGACCGCCTGTTTCAGGTTCCTTATTTCCACATCCGTCTGCGCTCCGCCGTTCTCGCCGTCGAGCGTCCACGCCACGGGAGTCTCCGAAACAAACGAAATCTCCGAAGCTTTGAAATAATAGAAATACTCGGGATCCGGTTCTTTGGCCATAAGAGCGGCCATCATTGTATTCGCCTCCGAAGAGTCTTCCGGGAAACGAACCAGCACGACTTCGAATTTGCCGTCGTCGAGGCTGACGCTTTTACCCGTAATACCTTTAATTCCGCCGACGGAAAGAGTATTGGCCACCATTCCGTATATGAAGCGGTCCTTGATAATCCTGTCGTCGGCAACTATCGTCATGTCAATCGGCTTAAGATTACCCATTCCCACATAGCGGATTCCCTCGAGAACATATGCCATATGTCCTAAGATATTCTTCGCTTTCTGATTCGTCTCATACGAAACTTCGGTAAAAGCACCGAACGCCGCAATATATACAAACGGATTGCCGTTAAAAGTGCCGACATCGCATTTTTTAATCCTGCCGTCCACGGCACTTTGCGCCGCCTTCTCCATGTTGGACGAAATTCCAAGTGTCTTCGCATAATCGTTCGTACTTCCGGCGGGAATATATCCGAGCGTTTTCTCCGGTTTGAGACGAAGCATCGCCTTGACCGATTCATCAAGGGTTCCGTCGCCGCCCGAGCAGACAATCCGGTCGAAGTCCGCACCTCTTTCGATTATAAAATTCGTTGCATCTTCCCTCGCCATCGTCGGATGAACGGTGACTTCATAACCCGCACGGGTAAAAATATCGATTATTGAAACAAGTTTGAGGCGGATACGCCCCTGTCCCGAATTGGGATTAAAAATAAAAAGAAGTTTAGAGTTCATATCTTTTACCAAAAAAGGAGCACATTTCGTGCTCCCTTCACAAATTTCAATCTGACAATTCTTAAACGGTCTTCTCTCCGCTTAAATATTTCTCAATATCGTCGAGAGCTGCGCCTTCGTCATTTCCGTCGGCAAGAACCGAAACAGTCTCACCTACGTTAAGACCGAGGCTCATCATTCCCATAATGCTCTTGGCGTTAACTTTCTTTCCTTCTGTCTGAATATAAATTGTACTGTCATACTGGCTGGCAACCTGAACAAGAACCGCAACCGGTCTGGCTTCAAGACCGCCGGCAAGTTTAATCTGCATCTCCTTAGAAACCACGATTTTCCTCCTTAACTCACTCCACGATGGAATATAAAACTAATTTATCCCCTTAATCCGTCGGCCGTCTCACTGAGTTTGCGGAGTCTGTGATTGACTCCGGACTTTCCTATCGGCGGTGACAGATATCCCCCTAAGTCCTTCAAAGGCGCATCAGGATACGCCAGTCTGATTTCAGCCATCTCTCTAAGCTGCGGCGGCAGGGCATCCAAACCTATCTTCTCCGCAATCAGCCTGATGTCGTCAAGCTGGCTGTTGGCTGCATTCACACTCTTTAAAAGATTCGCAGCTTCACAGTTAACCTTCCGGTTGACATTGTTGGCAATCTCTTTCAAAATGCGCGAATTCTCGAGATTCATCAGCGATACATGTGCACCGAGCACATTGAGTGCTTCCACAACCGATGATCCCTCTTTAATATATACAACAAAGTATTTCTTTCGTAAAACACTTTTTGCATCAATTTCAAAATCCCTGAGTACTTTGATAACTTTCTCAGCGGCCTCCGGGCTCTGACAGGCGAATTCAAGATGATAATCTTTCTCCGGATCGGACACGGAACCACACTGTATAAAAGCGGCCCGCAAGAATGCTCTTTTACAGCAGGAATGTGCGGTGAGCATATCGGACACCGTCTCCGTGCGCGAGAACTCTTTAGTTTCACGATTCCACATTTTAACCGCAGAAAGAATCGAAGCAACGTTTTCGTCTCCGCGAACATCCAGGACGAAATTCCGATCCTCCCTCAAAACGCCAACATCTATATTAAATGTTTTCTCAAGTAAAGTAAAGCATTTTCTGGCAATACCTTCATGTTCCGTCGAAATCACCAGATTAAGACAGCCCGATTCATCGGCGGAAACCCTGCCGTAAGCATGGATAAAAACGCCGAGTTCCGCAATCAGGCAGTGCCTGTTCTTGCCCAGTACTTTATACAATTCATCTTTGACTTCCGAAGAAAAAGACATCTTTAAACCCTTTGCTGTTTCGCGTCACGGTGCTTGATTGTAAGCCCGTACTCGCCCTTATTCTTAAGTCTTTCGTACAATTCATTCGCAAGGGTGACGCTTCGATGCTGTCCTCCCGTGCATCCGATTCCGATAACAAGCTGGTACTTTCCTTCTTTTATGTAATTCGGAATCAGGAAATTAATCATGTCGTCGAGCTTGTCCAGAAACTCGCCGGCCTCCTTAAAACTCATAACATAATCACGCACCGGCTCGTCGTTGCCCGTCATGTTTTTTAGTTCATCGATGTAAAAAGGATTCGGCAGAAATCTCACATCGAAAATAAGATCCGCATCCGCCGGAATACCGTACTTGAAGCCGAACGAAACTATGTTAATCATGAGGTTGTTATACTTCTCGTTCTTCATGAAAATCCGGTCAAGTTCGGTTTTCAGTTCCCTGGTTAAAAGATTGCTCGTGTCGATAACATAGTCGGAATCCGCCTTGACTTCCTCGAGGATTTTTCTTTCGCGCGAAATTCCGTCCTGCACGCTTCCTTCCGGAGACAGAGGATGAAGACGCCTCGTTTCCTTGTATCTTTTAAGCAAAACCGTATCCGATGCATCCATGAAAAGCATCTCGTATTTAACACCGTTTTGCACAAGTTCTTTCAATACCTTCCGAACATCCTCGAAAGCCTCGCCCGAACGCACATCAATGCCGAGAACAATCTTCGACATTTCCCTTCCGGGTTCCGTCATAAGTTCCACAAACTTCGGTATTAACGGCACCGGAAGGTTATCGACACAGTAAAATCCCATGTCTTCCATCATCTTCTGCGCGGTCTGTTTGCCCGAACCGCTCATTCCCGTAACAATAACCAAACGCATTATTAATCCCCCGTATTAAAATCAGAATTCTCCCAGGAAGATCACTTCCGGCTCGAGTTCCACACCTGAATCCTCCAGCACTTTCGCTCTGACTTTGTCAATAAGTTCCTTCACATCCGCCGCGGAAGCGTTTCCTTTGTTAATCACAAAACCGTTGTGTTTTACCGAAACTTCCGCATCCCCGACGGCAAATCCGCCAAGTCCCGAATCGGATATAAGCTTGCCCGCAAAATACCCCTCCGGTCTTTTAAACGTGCTACCCGCACTCGGATATTCAAGAGGCTGTTTGGAACGTCGCCTCTCAGCCAGATCCGCCATCAAAGCCTTAATCTCTTCGGGATTTCCTTTGGTGAGCTTAATCTTCGCACCGATTACAATATAATCCTTATTCTTGATAAAACTTGTTCTGTAGCCGAATCGCATCTCTTCGTTCGAAAGCGTTGCGATTTCGCCGTCCGGTCCGATAACATCGACCGATTCGGTAACATCCTTAAATTCGCCGCCGTACGCACCTGCGTTCATAATCATTCCGCCGCCGAGGGTTCCCGGGATTCCCGCCGCGAATTCAAGTCCGGTCAGTCCGCTGTTTAATGCTTCCGAAGCCATTCGTGCCATGGTCGCACCGGCTCCGGCATAAAGGAATTCGCCGTCCGTCCGTACCTCGTTGAATTCTCCCGAAAGCGCGATTACCAGACCTTTCACCCCCGTATCCGACACAAGAATGTTGCTGCCGTTTCCGAGTAGAAATACCGGAATTCCGTTCTTACGGGTAAAAGAAATAATTTCTTTAAGCGTATCTCTGTCTCCCACCGTTACAAAACACTCAGCCGGTCCGCCGATTCTGAAAGTCGTATGTTTCTTCATCGGCTCGTCGTAATACACGTTCGCCTCCCCGGCAATCTTCTCAATCACACTTTTGATTTCCGGAGACAGTTTATCATATTTATTGTTGTCGCATTCCGCGGAAACCGGATTCGGATTTCCGCTTATGTTCTCAGGATTCATTGTTTGAAATTACTCCAGTACAAGTCTGGCCGCACCGAAAATACCGGCATCGTTGCCGAGAGTTGCCAGACAGAATTTAACATCCCTGTCACCGTGGAAAGTGTTGGGAAGATAGTATTTGCTGATATAGTCGATGAGCACGGGGCCCGCCTTGCTTACTCCGCCGCCGATAACAAAAGCTTCGGGGTTAACAACACATGCCACGCTTGCAAGACCTTTGCCAAGGTATTCACCGAATTTCTCGGCAATTTCCATTGCAAGTTCATCTCCTGCCTTAACGGCATCGAATACCGTTTTGGCGGAAACCTCACCGTCTCTCAAAACCGAAGGCTTGTCACTTGAAGCCAAAAATCTGTTCGCAAGTCTTGTGATTCCCGTTGCGGAAGAATACTGCTCAAGGCATCCCTTATTACCACATCCGCACTTCTCGGTTTCGTTGTCTTCCACATGAATATGTCCGATTTCTCCTCCGGCGCCGGTTGCACCTGCGAGAACTTTTCCGTCAACGATAATTCCGCCGCCGACACCGGTTCCGAGAGTTACCGCAACGATGCTTGAATATCCGACACCGCCGCCTTTCCACATCTCACCGAGTGCCGCAACGTTTGCGTCGTTTCCGGTCTTAACGGGAAGGCCCAGAAGCCCTCCGAGAGTTTCGCTTACATTGAAAACACCCCAGCCCAAATTGGCTGCTTTGTATATTACTCCTTTTGAATCCACGGGACCGGGAACACCGATTCCAACACCGCATACATCAGTAGCGGCGATTCCGCGCTCAGTCATTTTACCCTTAATGCTGTCTGCAATATCCGGGAGAATCTTCTCTCCGTTATTCGTCTTGTCGGTAACAATTTCCCACTTGTCGGAAACGTTTCCGTCCGTATCGAAAAGTCCCATTTTAACGGTCGTACCGCCGAGATCGACGCCGAAAACATACTTACCCATTATTCATCCTCCTCACGCTTTGCGGCCAGTGACTGCTGAACTCTCTGATAGAGTTCCTGAGCGGCATTGTAGCCCATCTTCTTCTGACGGTGATTAACTGCCGCCGACTCGCAGATAATTGCGAGATTTCGTCCGGGACGGATGGGAATATTGTGACATACTACCTTGTTGCCGAGATACTCGATGTACTCTTCCTCAAGTCCGAGTCTGTCATATTCCGTATTCTTGTTCCACTCTTCAAGTTTGATAACCAGATCGATACTCTGCGATTCCTTAACCGAGGATACACCGAAAAGTGTCTTGACATCGACAATTCCGATACCGCGAAGCTCGATGAAATGCTTCGTAACATCCGGTGCCGTACCGATAAGTGTCTCTTCCGAAACACGTCTTATTTCAACAACATCATCTGATACAAGACGATGGCCTCTCTTGATAAGTTCGAGGGCGGCTTCACTTTTACCGATTCCGCTCTCACCGGTAATAAATACACCTTCGCCAAAGACATCGACAAGTACGCCGTGAATCGAAATGCAGGGAGCAAGTTTAACATTCAGCCACCTGATTGTCTCGGCCATGAATGCCGAAGTTGTCTTCTTGGTCATGAAAACGGGAACCTTTTTCTCGTTGGCCTTGGCCATGAAAATATCGTCCGGAATAAGGTCTCTGCAGAAAACTACGCAGGGAATGTTATAGCTTAAAAGAGCCGAATAAATTTCTTCCTTTCTCTCATCGGAAAGCGACTCCATATATTTGTACTCCACAAAACCGATGATCTGAATTCTGGTTGCATCAAAGTGATCGAAGAATCCGGCCATCTGAAGTGCCGGTCTGTTAATATCCGGCTGAATAATTCTGATTGCCGAGATATCGATATCCGGCGTCAACGCCTCAAGTTTCATTTTCTCAACAAGTCGTGCCAAAGTAACCGTAGCCATAATTTACCCTCCTGTTTGCAAAGATACTTTCAATCCCATAAAGTGTAGCACAGTATCATCTCATTATCAACCGTCGCCGCCCGCTCCGGGCACATTGGATTTATTCAGGAATTCAAGAATTTCCTCCGCAAGCGGAACCGTAATTTCCGGAATCGCACTCAAAGTCTCCACATCCGAATTTTTTAAATCTTCGATTGAGGAGAAATGCTTCATAAGCGCCCTCCGTCTGGCCGGTCCCACGCCGGGAATTTCGTCGAGCACTGAGTGAGCCTGCGCTTTGGTACGAAGCGGACGGTGATATTCGATTGCGAAACGGTGCGCCTCGTCCTGAATTCTCGTAATCAGTTTGAAACCTTCCGAATGCGTATCTATCGGAATTTCCACGTTGTTGAAATAAAGTCCCCTCGTCCTGTGGTTGTCGTCTTTGACCATTCCGCAGACCGGGATGTCAAGCCCCAGTTCGTCGAGCACTTCAAGCGCAATATTCACCTGGCCGCGACCGCCGTCCATCAGTAAAAGATCCGGGTGACGTCCGAAAGAATCATCGTGAGAAAGACGGCGTGTAAGCACCTCTCTCATGCACGCGTAATCATCCGGTCCGGTAACCGTTTTCATCTTGAATTTTCTGTAATCGCTCTTCTTCGGAATTCCGTTCTCATAGACAACCATCGAGCCGACATTCGCAAATCCGCTGGTGTTGGAAATATCGAATGCTTCCATACGAACAATTCCCGAAACACCGATAAGCTGCTCGATTTCCTCGACCGCGCCTTTCGTCCTGGCTGCTTTTTTCTTGATTTTCTCGGTATCGACCGAAAGCACCAGCTCCGCATTTTTAGCCGCCAGTTCCAGTAATTTCTCCTTGTTGCCCTTCTGCGGAATGCGTATTTTAACCGAGCCGGTACGTCTCTCCGTCAGCCATTTCTCAATCAGTTCCTGCTCATTCGGTGCAACCGGCACAAATATTTCTCCCGGTAAAAAAGGTGTTCCGCCGTAGTACTGTTTAAGAAATGACGAATATACCTCGCTTTCCGTATCGGTGACGGCATTCTTCATGTAGAAATGCTCTCTTCCGATAAGGCGTCCTTCCCTGACAAAAAATACCTGCATTATTACATCGCGCTCATTCCTTGCCATCGCAATGTAATCTCTGTCCATAAGTTCGCTGTCGTTAATTTTCTGCCTGTTCTTAATGCTTTTAACACTCTCGATGAGTTCCCTGATTTTGGCGGCTTCTTCGAATTCGAGTTTCTCTGCCGCTTCGGTCATTTCCTGTTCAAGCTTCTTAATCACCGGATTGAAATCTCCGTTCAGTATTTCCAGCGCCTTGTCGACATTTGCGCGATAATCTTCTTTGCTTATTTTACCGGTGCAGGGGGCGGAACATTTTCCGATATGATAATTTAAGCATTCCCTGTCTCCCGAGCCCGGATTTCTTCCGTTACATGTACGGATGCGATACATTTTACTGATAATGTCGATTGTGTCTTTTACCGCTCCCGCCGAGGTAAAAGGGCCGAAATAGCGGCATTTGTCCTTGCGTATCGTCCGCGTCATCAGAATTCGCGGGAAATCTTCGTCAACCGTCACTTTAATCGACGGATAAGTCTTGTCGTCTTTTAAAAGAGTGTTGTATTTCGGCGAATGCTCTTTAATCAGGTTATTCTCCAGCACCAGTGCCTCAAGTTCCGAATCGGTGATGATGTACTCGAAGCGGTCAATTAACGAAATCATCTTGTTGATGATGGCAGTGTGAGGCACTCCGGCACGAAAATAAGACCGCACCCGATTCTTCAGGTTAACGGCCTTACCTACATAAATTACATTGTCCTTAGCATCATGCATAAGGTACACTCCCGGTTTGTCCGGGAGCTTTTTGAGTTCTTCACCGATATTAAACTCTTCCATTTTCGGGATTCCTTCCGCCGTTGAAAAGCTAATAGGTACTATTTATACAATCTGTTCTTAAGTTCGTCGGCAAAACTGCTGCCGCCGGATTTTCCCTCATCTCCGTCATCGCCGGAATCGGAATTGTCTGCGGAATCGTCAGCCGCATCTACGACCGTTTCCTCTTCTGCATCGTTTCCGGAATTGCCGGCTTCCGCATCGTTTCCGGAAATCACCGGTTCAGAAGTTTCCTCCGAAACGGTATCAGCCGCATCCTTGGATTCTTCCGGAGCATTTCCGTCATCGGAATCCGCCTTCTCCGCCGCTTTCTTTGCTTCCTCTTCTTTGGCCTTGGCACGCATTTCTTCGGACTTTGAAACAGGTACGGGGATTCCCTTTTCCTTGCAGTAAATCTCCATGAATTCCTTACCGGTAATCGTCTCTTTGGAAATCAGATAGTCGGCAAGTTTATCCATGATGTCACGGTTTGATTCGAGCATTTCAAGTGCTTTGGCATAACACTCTTTGAGGACTTTCATAACTTCCTCATCAACAAGTGCAGCCGTAGTATCGGCGCATGTAAGCACGCTTCTTTTATCAAGATACTGACTTTCCACCGTTTCGAGTCCGATAAGACCGAACTTCTCGCTCATACCGTAACGTGTAATCATCTGTCTGGCAATATTCGTAGCCTTTTCGATATCATCGCTGGCACCGGTCGTAACATTCTTGAAAACGACTTCCTCAGCCGCACGTCCGCCCAGGAAACCGACAATCATATCGTAAAGTTCTTCCTTGGAATTTAAGTATTTCTCTTCTTCGGGAACATGTGAAACGAAACCGAGCGCACCCATTGTTCTCGGAACAATCGAAATCTTCTGAACGGGCTCCGAATTCTTCTGTAAGGCACTGATGAGAGCATGTCCGACTTCGTGGAAGGCCACGATTTTTTTCTCCTGCTCGCTCAATACCCTGTCCTTCTTCTCCTTGCCGAGAAGTACTATTTCAACAGCCTGTAAAAGATCCTGCTGGCTGACATATTCACGTTTGTTCTTAACCGCACTGATAGCGGCTTCGTTAATCATGTTGGCGAGATCCGAACCTACCGCGCCGCTGGTTGCAAGCGCAATTTCCTCGAAATTAACCGTCTCGTCCATAAGCACGTCTTTGGCGTGAACCTTAAGTATTTCAACACGTCCTTTCAAGTCGGGCTTCTCAACAATAATTCTTCTGTCAAAACGTCCGGGACGTAAAAGAGCTTTATCAAGAATCTCGGGACGGTTCGTTGCCGCCATAATGATGATTCCTTTTTTGCCGTCGAAACCGTCCATCTCGGCAAGCAGCTGATTAAGAGTCTGCTCACGTTCTTCGTTTCCGCCTCCGACTTTCGAATCCCTGCTTCGTCCGATTGCATCAATCTCATCGATAAAAACGATACAGGGTGCATTTTTCTCGGCTTCCTTGAAGAGGTCTCTTACTCTCGATGCGCCGACGCCGACGTACATCTCGACGAAATCCGAACCGGTTATCGAGAAAAACGGCACTTTTGCTTCACCGGCTACGGCTTTGGCAAGAAGTGTTTTACCCGTTCCGGGAGGGCCTACGAGAAGAGCACCCTTCGGGAGACGCGCACCGATTTTGACATATTTCTCGGGGTTGTGAAGGAAATCAACGACTTCCTGAATCGATTCAATCGCTTCATCCTCACCCGCAACATCCTTAAAAGAAATGCCGGTTTCCTTCTGAACGTAAACCTTCGCATTTGACTTGCCGACATTCATAATTCCGCCGATTCCGTCCGATTTGGACATCCTTCGAAACAGCATAATTCCAAAGCCGACCATAATGACAATCGGAAGAATGTATGCAATGATAAAATACCAGATTTCGCCGGAATCATCGGGAATCTCTCCCGACACTTCTATTCCTTTTCTGATCAGTCTGCCGGAAAGCGTTTCATCGTCTTCGACCTTACCTGTGTAAAGCTCGCTTCCGCCCTGAGAGCCGAAGAACAGCATCGCTCCCTGCTGCTTGTCTTCCTTCGGATAAATTATAACCCTGTCTGTACTGATGACGACCTTCTCGATTTTGTCTTCATCAATCATTTTCAAAAATTCATTGTATTTAATTTCATTATTGGTACCTGACGAAGTCAGTCTGATAAAAAACGAAACAAACAAAAAGATAATAATCGCAAAAAGAATAAGCGTTATAAGTCCGTTTCCTCTTCCGTGACGATTACCGTTACCGTTTTGGTTGTTACCGCCGTTATTGTTATTGTTATCATAATTACTCATATTGTTCACTTTCTTAATCGTCTGTATATTTCTTCGGAGCGTAAAACACTCCGATAATAGAATATAACGCGACGGGGGTTTTTTCAACATTTTAACAAAATTTTCATCGTCTCCTTTTCGTGCAAAAAGTACGGCCGGACAACCTTTTCGCTGCCCGGCCCGATATATGCGCACCTTTCGTCACGCTTATTTACGTTTCGTTTTAAAAAACACCGTTCCGGCGATTTCCGATTCTAACCTGCGATATAGCGGTTCGCCTGTACTTCCCACATCTTCGCATATTTACCGCCGCGTCTTAAGAGTTCCTCGTGAGTTCCCTCCTCGATAATTCTGCCCTTCTCAAGCATGATGATTCGATCTGCATCCCTTGTCGTCGAAAGACGGTGTGAAATGTAGAACACGGTCTTATTCTTCGCCGCTTCATGCATCGCTACATTCAGATTGTATTCGGCTATCGGGTCGAGTGCACTGGAAGGCTCATCCATAATAAGGATATCCGCATCCCGGTAAAAAGCACGTGCGATTGCGACCTTCTGCTTCTCTCCGCCCGAGAAATCCACGCCGGCTTTGTCGAACTCGGTCGTAACCGATGTTTCGAGCCCTGCTTCGAGCTTGTCGAGGCGGTCGGAAAAACCGCTCTTAACGAGTGCTTCTTTTACCAGCTTTCTGTCGTCATCATCCGGTTCGTGGTCGTCGAGAAAGACATTCTCCGCAAGGCTTCCGCCGTACATGTTGAAATCCTGGAATACAACGCCCATGCGGTTGTGGAACTTATCAAGGTTGAATTCCTTAAGGTTCGTCCCGTGATATGTTATCTCGCCTTCCGACGGGTCATAGAGGCGCATCAGAAGTTTGACGAGCGTGGTTTTGCCCGAACCGTTGTAACCGACGATTGCGATTTTTTCACCCGGTGCGGCTTTCAGCGATATGTCTTTTAAGACGTAATCCGATTCCGGCGAATAGCGGAACGAAAGGTTTGAAACCACCAGTTCGCCGCTGCCTTCGGGAACGTCCGAGCCCGTATGCTTCTCAATTTCCGGCTTGTAATCGAGGAACGCCCTGACTTTGTCGATGTAGAGGCTGTTCTCGCCGGCTTTGACCGGAATATCCGTAAGGTATTCCATGCTTTCCTTCAAATCGCCCGTTCGTCCCGCAAGAACGATAGACGTGCTGTAATCGAGGCCGTGAAGCACAACTACGCGGTAAGCCAGATATCCGATGTAAATCGTGTCCATCAGGAAATCGTTGAAAAGATATCGTTTTAAAAACATGAGGAAAATTCGCATTCCCGAAACCTTTTTCTCGTTTTTAACAATTTCGTCGTTGGCTTCGCCAAACTCTTCAAGAAGCTTCTCCTTCATTTCGGGATGAAGTCTCAATTCTTTTGCAAAGTCTCTCAGGTAAAAGATTCGGCTGACGTAATTTCTTTTACGCTCAAACGGATTATTCTTGATTCTTACGTTAAAGTTCGTTTTGTTCAGTTTTTTCGCAGCAAAGAAAGTCAGCGCGAATGAAGCGATACAGAAGACAATTCCGATCGGGTCGTTTACAAGGTAAAAGACACCGCCGGTACATATCAGCGTAATGCTCTGAACGGCATAATCGATAAGTTCGAGGAATCTGTCAATCGACTTCTCGGATTCGGATACCGCGAGAACAAATTCGTTGTAATAATCCGGATTGTCGTAGCAGCTAAGGTCAAGTTCCGCCGCTTTTTCGTACATTTTGTCTTTAAGTGCGCGATACAGCCTCGGTTTCGTTTTCTGCGTCCATCCCTGCTGGAAAAAGCCGTCCGGAACAAATGACAAAGTTGTCAGAAGAAGGATGATTATAACGGCTATCGCTGCCTTGTAAAACGGTTCGTGATATTCCGCGCAGTGCAGAACGTATCGAATTCCGAGCGTATGCTCCACGAAGATAAAAAACTGATATCTGAACGCGTTGTAAATCACATAGAGCATGTAAAAAGGTGCTTCTTTAAAAAGAATTTTCCATAAGAAAATATGATTTGATATTACTCTCTTCATCAGCATGCACCTCCCTGTGTACTTTCTCCGGCAGGTGTTTTGATTCTACCCGTTTTCCCTTTTGCTTCACTTATAGTCTTCCAGTCATTCTCGGACACAGCGAGATAATTGACAGCCTGTTTGTTGTACATTTCCGCATACAGACCGTTAAGTTTCATCAGTTCGTCGTGAGATCCGCACTCCGCAAGATTTTTATCCGCAAGGAGGAACACGCAGTCGGCGTTTTTGACGCTCGAAAGTCTGTGTGAAACGAAAAGCATCGTCTTATTCTCGCCGTTTGCCAGAATGTTATCGAAAAGATTACACTCCGCAATCGGATCGAGCGCACTTGAAGGCTCGTCGAAAATACAGCCGCACGAATCGGTCGCGAAAGCACGAGCAACGACGATTTTCTGGAATTCTCCGCCCGAAAGAAGCGCTCCGTCCTCATCGAATTCCTTGGTGAGCATCGTCTCGATTCCCTTCGGAAGCGATGAAACCTTGTCATATACTCCGGCCATTTTCAACGCAGAAATTACTCGCTCGTCGTCATCAAGCGACGATTCTTTGCAATCGCGCATGAGCACATTTTCTTTTACCGTGGCGGAGAAAATCATATGATCCTGGAATGCCGTCGCCCAGAGTCTGCGGTACGAGGCAAGATTGTACTCCTTAATGTTCCTGCCGTTTAAGAGAATCTCGCCCTCCGTCGGATCATAGAATCTCATCAGAAGCTTGATGAGTGTGGATTTGCCCGCGCCGTTGTATCCGACAAGCGCGTAAGTTTTACTGCCTTCAAGGGTAAAAGAAATATTCTCGAGCACGTTCTCTTCTCCGTACGAGAACGATACATTTCTGAATTCAAGTGTTTTGATTCCTTCATCCGCGGGAATTCCGTCGTAGTCTTCGGGAATCTCGGGTTCATGTTCCATGAAGTTTTTGAGGTTCTGAATAAACAGTCCGTTCTTGTATCCGGTCATGCAGGAATCGCAGAAGCCGATAAGAATCCAGGATGTGGAAACCATCAACTCAATGATTACAGCATATTCGGAAAGCGAAAGGGTTTTCGATACAATCGAACGGTAAGCGCCGTAGAGCATGACACCTTCGAAGATGAAACTGAAGGTAAAACTGCAGCGAAGCCAGTGCATAATCGCACCTTTAAGATGGTATTTTGCGACCACTTCACCGATACCGGAAAGAGCTTCCCCATAACGCTTCTTCATAAGAGAAAGAGCGCTTGTAAGTCGCATTTCCTTGGCATATTCCGTCATATACATAACACGGTTGACATACGCGATTTTTCTGTTGTGATATGCCATATCCTCGTTTCTTTTAAACTCGATTTTGCCGAGCTGAACGTTGAATATGAAATTACCGAGAATCGGAAAAATAACGAAAAGCACGGCCCATTTGTCGATGGAGAAAACAAATGAAAACGCGGCAATCGTCGCAATAAATCCGAAAATCATGCCCCAGAAAACATCGACTGTTTCGATAAGTCTCGTGTCGGCATCCTGCATCGCCAAAGTGTACTTGTTATAGAAATCCGAGTTCTCAAAACAGCGCAAATCGACATTCAGCGCTTTCTTAAAAAGAATGGAATTCAGTTTCTTGTTGACGATTGTTGTGCAGACGGGAGTCGCATAACCGTCGTTGAAATTCTTATAAACGGTTACAAAAGCGAAAACCGTGCCAACAATGCCAAGGAACAGTACAATTTTACCGTAGGATTCATTGTTCTCGTAAGCATAAACAATGTATCTCATAAAGAATGCACTGTAAAAAAGCCATTCGGCATAACCGATAATTCTTCGAAAGCCCCTGCAGTAAACAATTCCGGGACTTAATTTAAACAAAAGTTTCAAAGCATACAAATTATTCTTCATAATATCCTCTCGTCTCGCCTTATGCGGTCATGTGAACAAAAAACGGGAGCGATTTGCTCGCTCCCGTATGTTCTAGAAAAGTTTCTTAAGTTTATCTGCTGCACCGGCAAGATTGTCGGCAGTCATCTTGGCTTTAACGCCCGCAATAACCTTGTTGCAGACATCATCAGGAAGATCAACACCGAGCAATGACTCAATAACTTTAACGGGATCGGACTGGAATTTCTTCAATAATGAAGGGTCACTCTTAATCTTATTCACGATTTCGTCGATTTTAGCTTTAACATCAATTGCCATATCTACTATCTTCCTTTCTTCACAGAATAACTCTGTATTGATATTACTTATACAATAATTTGTGAAAGAAGTCAATTATAATTTTTTTACATTTTTCTTCTCTTGAGCAATGATAATATTCCTAAAAGAAGTCCTCCGTTTCCTGTAACAAGTGCAACAACATCCGGTGCCGATACACCGCCGTCAACAGCCTTTTCATTGGGCACTTCAAACGTGTATCCGCTGCCGTCGGTCAAATTGATTGTATAAATATCCTTATCACCCTTGGTACCGGTTTTCTCAATGGAAGCGATTCCTACACCGTCTTTTCCGTTCGTACCGTCGGCTCCGTCAATACCGTCAACTCCGTTTGTTCCGTCGATTCCGTCCTTGCCGTCCTTTCCGTTGATTCCGTTCTTTCCATCTTTGCCGTTGATACCGTCTTTTCCGTCCTTGCCATCCTTGCCGTCAATACCGTCTTTGCCGTTGGCACCATCTTTTCCGTTGGTTCCGTCAATTCCGTCCTTGCCGTCTTTTCCGTCCTTACCGTCTTTTCCGTCCTTACCGTCTTTTCCGTCGGTAACCGTAAAATCTGTCGTAGTTCCGTCTTCGAACGTAATTCTGTATGTTTTAACAAGTCCTTCCGTTGAAATAAGATCGATACTTACAATTCCGTTTCCGTTGGTAACTGTGAATTCACGTGTTTTACCATTGGTAAAAAGAATAACATATGTATCCACGTTTCCGTCCGTACTCTTCCAGTAAATGTCCTTAATTCCAACAGAATATGCATCCAGGAAAATGTATCCGGGTTGTGAGAAAACAGACTCTAAGGTACTTTGCGATTTAACTGCCGTTACAACAAATTCGTAGCTCTTTCGTGAGTCCAGTCTGTCGAAAGTCATATTTTCTACGTTAGCCGTTCCGACTTTATTGTATTTTCCGTCTGTCTTAAGATATATGACATATGAATCAGCGACCGGGAAACCGTCAGATCCGTCATTCGGATCATCCCATTCAATGTAAAGACTGTTTGCATCCCCGTCCTCATCGATATCATTTGCATCTACCGAAACATTCTCTATTGGATGAGGAAGAGCTTTCACACTGGTCGGATTAATAGCATATCCGATAACAGGCACATAGTTTCCGTTGGACGTCGGAATATTCGAATCCCATCTCGCCAGCTGCCATGTAAATCCATATGCCTCTGCCTGAGCTTTCGTACAACCGGCTTCTATCATTGCATCCTTATCTATGTTCTGAACACCTCCTGAGAAACCATAGCCACTGGCTTTGGAAGAGGATGTTGAATTTCCGTGTAAATATGAAAGGTTTGTATAGGCGCCCGCACTGGCTTCCACAAATCCACCGTCAAAACCGAAAGAAACAGTCATTTCAAAATCGAATCCATGTGACGTTGATATTTCCGTAGTTTCCTCTGTTCCATATGATGCGGATGACTCCGATGCACCACCTTCGTAACCCAAAGCTTTAACGTCACCGTATGTCTTCTTAACCTGAGTTGCCGAAGGATAAGCATAAGGATTTCCCTGAGTATTCAGGAAAAGCGACTCCGGTGTCAGTTCCAACATGGGAGTGGGAACGAAGCCCTCCTTTTTTTCGGCTTTGTTGAATTTTTCATTGTACTCTTTGACAAACTGATTGTATTCATCTATTGAAAGTTGCTGATATACCGGGCTGTGTACGGTGGCAATCGTTAAACCTTGGGGTACCCATTTCCCTGACTTCTCATCGAAAAGGTCGTAGTTATAGAAGAATACCGGCGTTCTGTAAACAATTACCGAATCTTTAGTCTGTGCGCTCCAAGTCTGACTTATCTCGTATGAAAGAGTTTTTTCAAAAGACTCCGACCAGTCAAGTGCGTATCCCGCCTTCAACTCGACTCCTCCGATAGTACCCTGCATATCAATGTCGACGCCGACACCGAAAGAAACCGAATTTTCACTGGAACGTGAATATGAAACAGACTCGTTGAGTGAATACGATGTTGACGGAGCATCAACATAGTAATCATTTAAATCGCTGAAATACGGTGCTGCCTGCAAAACAGCCAGAACTTCAGGGTCTGAATATGCATATGCCTTGTTATTGTATTTGGCGAGAACACCGTCATTATCCGAATCCACCGCAGTAATCTGGAAGCATAATCCCTGCGTCAGATTATCACCTTTATTATCAGTCTCATATGTTCCAAGAGCTGCGCTGCTTGTAGAAATAATAGCATTGCTCAAGTTTTCGGACGCCGGAATACCCGTTGTAGCATCCCTCTTTGCAGAATCAATTCCCAGCATTCCCAAAGAGAAGAAGTAATCTCCATATCCGCTTTCTTTACGTCCCAAAACATATACTATCTGTTCATATCCTTGTGCGTTTCCATCAAAATTACCTACAGCTGTTGCTCCAATAAAATCCACACTGGCCGCTACTCTTCCGCAAGCTTTATCGGCATCCTTCACGTATCCATTCTGATATATGCGAACCGGAGCTTCTCCGCCGCAATCGTAAAGATCTCCACCGACGAAGACATATGCGGCATTACCCACACCGTTCATTTTAACACCTTCAACTGAGACCGGTGCCCAGGAGTAATCTTTTCCGGAACCGGTATCCCAAATACCCTGAGATGTGAAACCGTTAAGAGTATTCTCTGTCTGGTAAAAAGAATTGGTCAATCCGGAATTTGTATATGCATACCGGGCAATAACCATCTTATTTTCCGTACTCCAGTCCTCAACATGAAGTGATGAATTTTTTAAAAGAACATCTTCGTATTTACCAGCGACAATAATTTCGGCTTTTTTATCATTGTTTACATCCGCCAATGCAAAGCCCGGGGCAATCATCGTAGAATATTTGTCTCCGTTTTTCTCTTCTCTGTCCTTATCTGCATAAAAAGAATTTCCCGAAGTTGCCGCCTTAAGAATACAGCCGCCTCCGTTTGCACCGTAGCTGACTGCAACATGCGGCTCAAACATTCTGTCATAGAAAGCACTGAAGTTTGAGCCCATTCTGTTCGCGAAACTCATAACCGCAAGGTCATCAATTCCGTCACCGTTTACGTCACCGGTTTCAAGTTCTGCAGAAAGACGATTTCTTCCGTCAAAAAAATCTCCCCCTGCAATTTCGAAAACTCCACTCGTTCCCCATGAAGTATACATCGTGCTGGTATACGCCGGATTCAATAAGGCGAGTGAACCATGTGATGAATCGCTCACAAACTTGATTTTGTTATTTCCGTCGACTGCGATTTCAAAGAGGCCCAAATCTGTATTAACCGGAGAAGATGCCTGCGAAGCACGACCGTAATCCAAAGCTGCATATACAACCACAGTTTCTTTGTTATCACCGTCGTAATCACCTGCTGTAACCGAAATAAAGTTACTCATCTGATAAAACTGAGAATCATCTTCATCTATCCAGCTCATTTTACCGATTTCGTCGTAATCCGACCATTTTTTGTTAACCGTATCATAAACGATAATATAGACATATTTATTCCTCCATACACCGACATATGCCACATGATCTTTTCTGCCGGTTCCGTCAGGGTCAAATGCAACCGTCTTACAGAAACTCAAAGTATTGGCAGTAGGCTTTGCCTGATCAGCCGCCGTATCTCTATAATTCGGAAACGTCGACGAAGGCTTTCCCGAATTAATAATATCGCTTTTGGAGCCGTACGCAGAAATTACTCCATTCGTCTGATTCGGAGTCAGATTATCATAAATTGAAAATGAGGTTCTTTCGCCCCAGTTTTCGGAAATAGAAACCAAAAGTTCATTCTGCTCAGAAAGCAGGAACGGAACACCGGTGCCGAAACCGTAAGGATCATCTCCCTCGTTAAAGTCAGCCGGAGTTTTATCCTTCATATCCATCAAACCGGATTCATTTGAGCCTCCCTCAGCATGGGTTGCGAAAGGAATCGATCCGGCAAACAATACAGTTGCTATAAAAGCAACCGAGATTCTTTTAATCACACTTTTTGCCTTCATTTCTTACATTTTCTCCTTCATAGTTTTTTCTTTAGTTTCATTTGCCTCATTTTTTTTGTCATCCTCCGTACAATCACGCATTTTCCTGTACCTGAGGCACAAAAGTGTTACAATTGCTCCGATTACAAAGGCAACGAAAGCGACAAGAACATATCCTCCGTTTTCCATTCCCAGTAAAAGAGAGCCGTACATTGAGTTCCCGGATGCCATTGCGGTACCCTTGGGAATATATATAATCATCGCAACCAATGCTATAAAAAGTCCGCCGGCCAGACCCGATAACAAGCGAATTGTGCGATAATTCCTCATGACTGTTATTCTGTGACTTCTTTTCTTTATTTCAGTCAGCATTTCATCATTGGAGTATTTCAAACAGCCTCACCTCCCGTCTTCTTTTCACTTATTAGTTGCAAATTTTCCAAAATTTACTCACAGAAATTTGAAATTCAATTAAGAAAAACCGGAAGCCCTGTAAAGGGTTTCCGGTTTTACTATCAAATTGTTATTATAGGGGTGTTATCAGACCAAGCTCATTCACCCCCAAAATCTATACGGAGTAGATATCCTGAGCATAGCGTGAACAGAAGGTCCTTTTCCCGGATTATTCTTCCAAAGAACGAACCGTTCTCCTGAACACAGGATATATACACAATGCGGTTAAAAGCGGAAGCAGATAGCCTATAACCCTTGTTAATCCGGGTTCCGACACCAAAAGATTGTACAGTGAGTGGAATATCATTGCCAAGCTCAGACCGCCGACAACTCCCGAGAATGAATATGCTTTTAATCTTTTAATGAAAATCAGCCACAGCGCCAGCGACAAAATACTGACCACATGCATTACTCCGACCGCCAGACCACGTATCATGACATATGTCAGGCTCTCCGCACCGAATGTCAGAATGTAACAGCAGTTCTCGAAAGTACTGAATCCTGCACCTATCGCAACCGCAATCATTACAAGCGTTTTGTCCTTCGGCACAATAAGAATCAGGAAAAAGAGTAACAGTATGAGCTTAATCGTTTCTTCCACCATCGGGGAGATAAAAATGGATGTATCATTCTCGCTCATAACCGATACAAGTCCCACGAAACCGCTTATATACGCCGAAATCAGGCTTGCTCCCATGCCAAGAAGAAACGCTACAAGATACCTTCGCACTTCTCCGCGAACAAAAAACATGGAAATAATAAACGGGACGACTATACATAACAGAATATTCTCTGCATAAATCATTCTTCTGTCACCTCCCGTTTAATAGAAATATACATCAAAGGGAAACATATAATTGATAAAAACATTGCCATCAGATAAAAGATGTCCGCACTCATATACATCGTTGTGGCAACCCAGGCAAATGCCGAATAGGAATAGCAAACCGCTTCCTCATGTTTATCTTTCTTAATGTTGTAAAAGATTGCTGCGAACAAGAAAACCGCACATGTTGCAAAAAGAAGAACATAGCAGGATAAATCGACAAATTTTCCAAGCTGTTCCGGAATTAAAAATATAGCAGTCTGTCCAGCTATCAGCAAAAAGCAGTCTGTATACAACAAAATCCATTGCAGTCGGTTTAAGACTCCCTCGTTCTTAATCTTTGTGACAAGAACACCGAGGAAATAGGCATACACGAACCCTGTCAGAATGTCCTGAATCCACTCTCCCGACCAGCCGATCCACAATGCAACATTTGCTGCTGCAAAAAGAACGGCACCGAACATTTCCTTCTTTGATTCACTGAAACCCAGTTTACTCCTGGATGACAAAGAAACTCCCAGAAGCATAAAAAAAGCCCACTCGCTTACCTCATTGGCAGCGAAGGGCATTCTGATATCCGGACGTAAACTGTCATAAACCAACCAGTATATTTCACTCAGCATAAGGCTGGATACAGCCATTGCGAAAAAGACCATGCAAAGTTTGCCCTTCCTCTGTCGAATACGAATAACAGAAAGGACAACAACTGTAAATAAAACAATGCTTCTCAACAAATCCAGAAAAACTTCTGCATTCATCACTGTTTATTCTCCTTTTGCTGAATCGTTTTCCAAAAAAAGCAAACCAACATTACAGACATTCCCAAAAGGAATGAAAGAAAACCAACTACAACATAACCCATATACGGTACCGAAACTACAAGACTGCCGTACATCGTCATGGTATCCTGTTCACCTGAAACTACGGAAAGGCTCGGAATATAAAAAGAAACCACAACCAAAAGAATTGCAAATACGCCCGTAGCCACAGAGCTCATAAGCAAACGTTTCTTAGCTAATCTTCTGTCTTTAACTTCATCCGCACGCTTCAATATTTCCTGAAGCTGATCATTCGTACTGCGCATATGCAAATCCCATCCTTTCCAGCTCACCTCTTAAAGCTTTCTTTCCTCTGTCCGAAAGGTTGTATATCTGTTTACGGCTCTTACCCATTACACGGGCGGTTTCTTCCATCGACATTTCTTCAAAATAGAGCAATGTCAAAACCTGCCGATACTCTTCATTAAGTCCTCTCATGGCCTGAAACAACTGCTGATTACGCTCCTTGTTAAGAATCTCCATTTCCGGAGCAGCAGTCAACTCATCTTCCGTATCCTCTTCCACCGAAAACCAGGAAACCCTTTTACGCAAAAGCATCAGAGCCTTATGTTTACCAATGGAAAAAAGCCACGTTTTGAAAGAACTCCTCCCGGAAAAACTTCCTCCGGCAACAATCTCCGCATAAGAATCAAGCATCAGTTCTTCAGCATCATCCATATTATGAACAATACTGTAAAGAAACAAAACAAGACTCTCTTTGTGGCGTTCAAGCAGAATAAGTAAATCTGCTTCATTATGTTCTTTTAAATAGCGCTTATATACCAATTCATCAGTTTCTGCCATAACCGCACCCTTAAATAAGCTTTACTACATATAATAATACTATCGGGAAAGCTCATTCGCAACATGAAAATATTGGCTTACAAGTATTCTGCGAGCAGATAAACTTTGGCTCGTTGTATAAAAAAACTCGAACCTCAGTAGAGATTCGAGTCAATTGAGAGGCGCGAGCCGGATTTGAACCGGCGATCAAGGTGTTGCAGACCTATGCCTTACCGCTTGGCTATCACGCCATATTAACTTGTACTGCTCACATTTCTTAATATCATATGATAAAAGAAAAATGACTCCGACGAGAATCGAACTCGTGTTACCGCCGTGAAAGGGCGATGTCTTAACCGCTTGACCACGGAGCCAGAAAAAATCAATTTCAGCGAATCTATTTTTCTCGCCGAGGTTTTTCACGAGACGAGTTCTCTCTCTTCAAAACCAAACTCCCCGAGTAGGGCTCGAACCTACAACCCCTCGGTTAACAGCCGAGTGCTCTACCATTGAGCTATCGAGGATTATTCATAGGTTTCTTTTAAAGCTTTTGCTTCGCCTGAACCCTTCAAAATTGAATACAGTTTCTATTTCTCTTAAACGTACATCCGATTCGTTATCCTTGGATAACTCCTCTTCCTATCCACGCTTAACCTCTC
>JAKSSB010000050.1 GCA_024403285.1 Lachnospiraceae bacterium
CGCAAAGCCTGTACCCTTTGTATTTACTGGATTTGGCTAATCACTGAACAGTAACGGAAAGTTAATTGCATTTGACCATTGCATTTTTAACGTAAAGTGAATTTTAAAAGTTAATTGCATTTCTAATTGCATTTTTAATTATTCAAAGGAACCGTTAATTGCATGTTTAATTATTCAAAGGAAATTTATCATCGATTCAGTTTTCTTCCGCTGTATTCAATAAGCAGCATTTCAACACTTATTCGGTCGGTTAAAAGACCTGTTTTGACCGACTGCTCATAATTTGCACAGTCTTCCACCGCCTTCTTAAGCACCGATGATGAGAATTTGTCAGCCTGAAACATGCATTTTTTAACGATAAATTCCTGAAGTCCCGTCTTCTCCGTAATTCTTCCCTTATCGAAACCTCTGTTGCGTAAATCCTTGACCGTAAGAATCTGAGCAAATTTCTTTCCGAGAAGAGAAAGAATTTTAAGAGGAGGTTCTCTCAGTTCGAGCAGTTCATAATATAAATCGAGTGCTCTCTGTCTGTTACCCTCGGCGCAGGCATCAATCATTCCGAAAATGTTGTCGGTTATCTGCGGGGTAAAAACATTCTTAACATCCTCGACCGTTATCACATTGCTGTCCGCAACATATGCAAAAAGTTTCTCAAGTTCGTTCTGAAGAGACATCAGATCGTCGCCCGCAAGCTGTATTATCGCATCCATTGCAGATCTGGTTATGTTCATCTTCCTGACCGCAACCTTACGCGTAACAAAGTCTTCTATATCGCGGTTATCCTTCAGCTTCTTATATTCTATCGCCAACCCCTTCGAAGAAGCTTTCTTGTAAAGTTTGCTTCTTGCGTCAACCTTGTTCTCAACGAAAACCACATACGTGGTCTCGGGCAATCTGTCGAGATATTCCGAAAGCTTATCGACATTATTCATAAATCCGCCGCGCTCTTCTTCGTCTTCCTCCGCTTCTTCTTCGCCTTTTCGCCTCGGTGCGAACAGACCGCAGTTGTCCACGAGAATAAAACGTCTTTCGGCAAAAAACGGCATTGTATCGGCAAAGGAAATAAAACTGTCAAGATTGAAATCATCTTCGGAGAAATGCCTGAAATTCATGTCCCCGACCAGTTCCCTTACCGCATAATGACCGGTAAAAGCATTTAACAGTTTCTTTCTGTTCACCGAAACAAAGTACTTTTCTTCGCCGAATAAAAGATATACATTCTTCAGTTGTCCGCTTTTGATATCAGCATCTACACGACTGTCCATTTTACCCGTCCTTATGTTTAGATTCAACATCATAAATGTTAGCACAGTCCGTCGATTTCTTCAACTTGTCCTTTCTTCTTCCGTAGCGTATCAGAAAAACTTTACTGCCTCTTATGCGTACGATAACCGCTCCGTCTACGTCTGTCCTTGCAATCGTACATCCCGCCTTTTCAAGCGAGAAAATTGTTTCCCTGTGCGGATGCCCGTACACATTTCCCTCCCCGCATGAAATAACGGCTGCATCCGGTTTTAGTCCGGTAATGAATTCTTCACTGTTGGAGCCTATTGCCGAACCGTGATGAGCCACTTTTAAAACCGTTGTGACGCGTTCCGCAGTTTCGCCGTCGCCGTTTTCTTCCTGTGAGGAAACACTCTCCCGATATGCTTCGTCGAGAATCGATTGTTCGGAAACTAAGCCCGAATCTCCCGTCAAATAAAAAACCGTATTCTCGATTCGCACTCTGAGGACCAAAGATTCGGCATTCAAATCTTCGTAAATCTTTCCTTCGCTCGGCGCGAGCACTTTCATCGACATATGGCCGTCCGTGAAAACATCTCCCGAATCGAGATATTCAACTCTGATTCCTTCATTCTCTGCCCGCGTGGCAATTTCTTCGAAATCGTCTTTGAGAAGCGTTGGCAGATAGAGAATCCCAACCTTAATATTCCCGTTTTCAAGATTCTCAAGAAAAGCACTCACATGATCCGAATCGGGATGTGTAAGAAACCAGCCCTCAACCTTATTCGTTCCCGTATAGTTAAGAAACGGTTCCAGAACATACCGGCTAACTTCCGTTTGCGAAGAACTTCCGACATCGACAAGATATATTTTACCCTCGTTTTCCAGACAGATTCCGTCGCCCTGCCCGACATCGAGAAAGGTAATTCTTGAATCTTTCTTCTGAGGAATCAGAATAAAAACCGTCAGAAAAAGAAGAAGCGCCGCATGAGCGTACCTTAATCTTTTGAATTCGGCACTGAGTTCTTTCTCCCCTCTCAAAGCCTTTCTGTCCTTCGGAAACCTTGCGAGATGATTTTTAAGATATAACATTTTAAGATAAATCCGCCTTTTATACGAATAAAAGAATGCCAGTCCGACAGCCGTAATCAGATAGAAAGCAATTACCCTCGCAGTATCCCTGTGCCCCGTTACCAGTTCACCGAGCGGAAAAGACCTCGCTATCTGCGCAAGACGGTTTATGGAAAACAGAATCGCTTTGCAGACAAAAACAGCAGGCGGCGTAGCGGCCGGGAGAAACTTGCCCAGCACAATCACAAGAATTCCCGCTGGGAGAAGCACTGACATGCACGGAAGCACGCATAGATTCAGAAGAATCGAATAAGGCGAAATCTTATAATATGTATTCATAGTCACGGGAAGCGTCATAAAAGAAACGGAGAAACTGATTAATACCGAATCGGCCGCTCCCTTTTTGGCTTCGCCTATATTGAGAAACGATGGGTATAAAAGACATATTCCCGTCACCGCAAGATATGAAAGAATGAACCCGCTGTCACCGATAAGTCCGGGGCAGATTATCCCCGTCACCAGACATGAAAAAGCCATTGCCGTCGGAAAGTCGTATGAACTCTTCACGATTCGCGCAGCCATTCTGTAAATCGCCATTACCGCAGCACGAAGCGCGCCCGGAAGTATTCCTACCATAAGCACATATCCGCAAAGGAAAATGACAGTTGCGACATACCCGCTTCCTTTCGGTAAAAGACGATTCCCGAAAATAAAGAAAACAATTCCCGAAAGCAGCGAAATATGAAGACCGCTCACCGCAAGAACGTGTGAAATACCCGAAGCGGAATATGATTCTTTGATTTCCCGGTCAAGATAAGTCTTGTCTCCGAAAATCATTGCATCCATTATCCCTGCATCCGTACTTCCGAGATTTTCTTCAAGTATTCTCTCGCTCTCACTTTTGATTTCATACAGAAACTCCCGGATACGTGAATACTTCTCACTCACCGCAATCGTCTTAGTTTTTGACAGTTTATAATCATATCCGCGATTGCCGTAATATTTGCGTCCGTCGAAACCACCGGGATTGGTCGCCTTACCGTAAGAAGAAAGTTTCCCCTTTAAAATTACCGTCTGACCGGTCTTAAATTCACCGTCTTCGGGCATGCAGACAACACCTCTGCATTTTACGGTTTCACCCGACAGAGACAAAAATGAATCTTTAATATCAGTTTTAAAATCAATATCTAAATAATTGGAATCCCCGACAGAACCGTCGGAAAGAAATACCGCTTTGAGATACAGAACCGTCTGACTGTTCTTTGTTTCCCTGCGTGCTATCCGCCCGCAGACGTAAACATCACTTCGCCCGTCCATATCCGGAGGAGCCCCCGGATTAACGCCGAAAATATAGATTAAAATCAGAAGTCCGGTAACCAAAAGCGAAAGAAACATAAGAGGTCTCCGCATAAACTACCTAATTACCGTCCCCGCCTTCCACATCTGTAAGAAGATCCAGATTACGTGCAAGCGGCATTGACAAATCAACCGTCTCACGATATGTGACAGCCGATTCACCGTTGACCAGAATCTGAACTTTGTTGACATGCTTAAGATTTGTAAGTGAATTAACAAGTGAATATACAACCACATCACTGTTAACGCTGTAAGTCTGGACAAGAAATGCACTGTCCAGATTGACATAGCAGACACCGTCAGTTACCGAAACGTTCAGAATCTTGGTGTCCGGGTTGATTGTCGGGAAAGTATCCGTTCCTACCGGTCCCGATATAAGTTGCTCCGCAATAACTTTCTCGATGGCAACATTTGAGTTGTACTCAACCGCTCTGTTAACCGCAATCAGTCTGTCACCGTTCGAATTTGCAAAATAAATAACAAGATTCGCATGTTCGTTCGTACTGATTTCGCCCCCTGCATTATCGAAGAACAAATCGCTGCTCATAAGTCCGACCACTTCGCCTGTACTTCCGGTAAGCGGCTCACCTTCGACAAGAAACTGGACAAATCTGATTTCATCAAGTTGTGTAAGGGTTCTTACAACCGCCGCTCTGAACAGAACTTCCGCGGTAAAAGACATATTCCTGTATGACGAACTGAAATCAAGCGTAAGCTGTCCCTCAAAAATCGTCATGGAAAGAATTTCCAGATCACCCGGAATTGTCGCTCTCAAATCGCCGCTCGCCGGCTGTTTCTTAAGACACTCCACCAGCTCCTTGACGCAATCGTCGGTCTCTGTAGATTTAAGATAGTAACTGACTCCCACATTCTTGGTCTCGTCTCTGTTGATGTAATATACCGTTATGTTCGAAACCTCATCCGGCTCCTTTTGAACACTGTTGCACGCGGCAAGCTGGCTCACAAGTACAAAAGTCATCAGAATGCAGACCGTTTTGTATAAATATTCGATTTTTCCGCAAAATGTACTATTCTTTTGACGGTTCATCGTTCTCTCCTTTGTTATCTTTGGATGTACTTGAAATATGAATAAGCGGAACGGTCATTGTAAATTCGGTTCCTTCACCCGGAACCGATTCCACATCAATTGTGCCTCTGTGCATAAGCACCGCATTTCTGGTGATTGCCAGGCCGAGACCTGTTCCTCCGATTTCCCTCGAATGAGATTTGTCAACACGGTAAAAACGTTCGAAAATGTGCTTGCAGTCTTCCTCCGGAATACCGATTCCCGAGTCCGAAACCGTAATAATACAGGACTGATAATCGGCATCGAGAATGACTTTGACAAATCCTTCTTCATGATTGTATTTAATTCCGTTCTCGATAAGATTGGTAATTGCAAGCGTCATCTTGACATTATCGATTTCCGCACTTACCGAACGTCGGCTCTCAAAAATAAGGTCAACCTTGCCCTGTTTGGCCAGCGGCGAAAGTCTTTTGAAAATCGACTCTATCAGGTTGTTCATGTCAACCGACTCAATCTGCAGGTTTTCGCCTTTTTTGTCCATTTTGACAAGAGCCAGAAGATCGTTGATTATCTGATTCTCTCTGTCGATTTCATGAACAATATCCGTCATAAATTCCCTGTAGAGTTCTACGGGAACATCTTCCTGTGTGTTAAGCGAATCCGCCAGAACTTTAATACTTGTAATCGGAGTCTTAAGTTCGTGCGACACATTCGCAACAAATTCTTCCCTAGAATCGTTGAGTGCTTTCATTCGCGTCTGAAGCTGGTTAAAAGCATCAACTATATGCTTCGTTTCAAGATAATCGTTAACCTCGATTTTCTCGTCGCTGTATCCCGCTTTAACTTCCGTAATTGCCTTGGTTACACGTTCAAAAGGTCGAATCAGAATTCGTGAAATACCGATTGCGGCCGCAAAAATAAAACAGAGCACAATAATACTGATAATTACCGCATTTCTGTTAAGAATGTCCGTATTCGCCGATATGCTTTCCGTGGAAACACTTGCAAGAATGACTCCTATGGTATCGTTCCTGTTTTCCGCTTTGGATACAATCGGTACCGTCATTTCTATGTACTGATTCTCGTCATCATATCCCGAGACAGACTGTCCCCTGAAACATTTAATAACATCCTCGGACACAATAATCCTGCCCATTTTGGTGTTATAAGTATCCTTAATTATTCGGAAATTGGAGTCGATAACCAAAACACGCCCGTCGTACAAATCCGAGAGCTGTTTCAGTTCTGCATTGATGATTTCGGATGAAGAATCCTGAAGATAATTGTATGTAATAAGATGATCCGCCAGAATAACCAGCTGATTCTGAACGTCCTGAGTACGCACTTCGACAGCACGGTTCTGATAAGAACGCATAATTCCGAAACGCATAAACAGACAGCTGAAAATACCCGTTATGCAGATAATCAGAAATATACGAAACTGTACACTGTAAATTATTGAAAGCTTGCTTTGTCCGTTTCTGATTGCTTCCTTCAAACTCATATGAATAACCCCGGATTAGCCTTTATAGTAATATCCCACGCCCCATTTGGTTCTTACATAAATCGGTTCGGAAGGATTGGGTTCCATTTTCTCTCTGAGACGTCTGATGTGAACATCAACCGTACGTACATCGCCGGGATAATCCTTGCCCCATACGGCATTGAGAAGATCGTCTCTTCCGTAAACTTTATTGGGATTCGATACGAGAAGTTCAAGAACATCAAATTCCTTGCCCGTAACGTTAATTTCCTTGTCTGCCACATAGAGACGTTTGCCTTCGACATCCAGTCTTAAATCGCCTGATGCGATAACATCACGACTCTCATGCTTCTCACCGGTACTGCGTACACGACGCATGATAGCCTTCATTCTGGCTTTAACTTCAAGAACGTTAAACGGTTTGGTTATATAATCGTCTGCACCGTACTCAAGTCCCATAATCTTATCAAGATCGTCACCCTTGGCCGTGAGCATGATAATGGGAACATTGCTGGTCTCACGAATCTGCTGACATACTTCGAGACCGGTAAGCTTGGGAAGCATAATGTCAAGAAGGATAATACTGTATTCCTCCGAAAGAGCTTTCTGCACGGCTTCTTCACCGTCGTAGGCACAGTCTACCGTCCATCCCTCCTGTTCAAGAGAAAATTTCAATCCTTTGACTATAAGTTTCTCATCATCAACCACCAGAACTCTGTTGTCCATATATCCCTCCGTGTAAACACCGCTTACCTGACTTTAATCAGGTCTTTAAGTCTGTTAAAAGATGCTTCCTTAATGCCGGACACATTCATGATATCCTCGGGAGACGTGAATTCTCCGACATTCTCTCTGTATTCTATTATCGCGGCAGCTCTTCCTTCACCGATACCGGGAAGTGTCTGCAGTTCCTCCGAGGATGCCGAATTGATGTTAACAAGTCCGTCATCGGTACCTGCCTCTTCCGGCCCCGGAATCACTATCATATCGCCGTCCGAAACCGTTCCCGCAAGATTTACTCCTCCGAATTTCGCCTCGGGTGTCATTCCGCCGGCAAGTTCAACCGCTTCGAAAACCCTGCTGCCTTCGTTAATCTCGTACACTCCGGGATTTGTAACTTCGCCGCATACGTAAACATAGACGTCCTGCCCCTGTTCCGAGGCCTCATTACCGCTTCCGGAATCACCTGCTGCCGTACCGGTCGAATCTCCCGAGCTTTCTTCCGCCACGAATGTATCCGTTATGCCACCCTTACCGGTCTCATCCTTTGAACATGAAATGAAAACCAGGGCGGTTACTAAAATCACACCTGTAGCAAGAAATATGCTTTTTTTCATAATGTCAGTCCTTTCGCTATGCGAAATCCCTCAAACCGACATAATAAAATTTTACTAATAAAAATGAAATATTACAAGCATTCCGTCACGGCAAAATTACCAAATTTTCCGTTTTAGTCGCTTTCTTCCGTATAGGACTCAGTCACTTCCGGTGTTTCAATCACATCTTCCGTAACTTCCGCACCGCTTATTTCGCTCTTGACTTTCTCAGAAAGCTCACGCAGACTGTCGTTTACATCCGCGCCGTTCCAGACTTTTGAAAAGCACAGTTCCGCAAGAACCCAGTAATTGCTCGATTCGATAATCTTGGGAAGCGACTCCGAATTCTCATAAGTCTCATAAATCTGCTCCATCGCCGGGAAGGCATAGTTTTCATGCTTCACAGCAGACATTTTACCGGTTCTCGCATACATATTCTCCGAATAATCAAGAGAAACGAATTTCGCGAATTTCTCCGCCTCTTCGATATTTGAGCCGTATGCGTTGACAACGGCACAGTCCGTCACCGAAAGCATTTTGGAACGAAGATTTGAATTCAGCATTCCGATTGTGGTAACTCCGAACTCTCCCTTAAACGATCCGTCTTCGATTGCTTTCGCCACGATTCCCGCACCTTTCGCATCCGTCACGGTAAAAACAGTACGTCCCGCGATAAAATCATCCAGTACGCTGTCATACGAAATTTCCTTGCTGTCCATCGAAAAGAACTGATTGAAATCTCTGAAAATACTCAGTCCGTACATGGCATCGGAATTGTAAATATCGACTTCCTCTTTGGTATCGCCGAATTCTCCGCCCACATTCATGTAACTTCCGGCGAAGAAATAATTAAACATTATGTCATTTACGTTCCACTTAAGAAACGATTCCACACCTTCGGGCGCATCGTACGAATTCGCGAAATCGAGAATTCCGACCACGCTTGTCGGAATGATTTCGTCACGTCTTTTAAGAATCTCTTCTTTCGAAACCGGCTGATTCTCTATATCGTCGGCGGAATCTCCTGTCGATTCTTCTTCGACGTTTCCCGCATCAATTTCCTCACCGGCCTCTTCCGCCGCTTTGAGATTTCTCTCATCCTGAATCGTTTTCTCGGCTATCTGCTCAAGATACGTTTCGTTGTACATAAGAAGCGCGGTTTCGAACTCAACCGGATATCCGAGTTTTTCTCCCTTGTATGTGACCGCATTCACGGCACTCATCGGATAATATGATGTGTTGAGGACGGATTCTTTGTCTTTTACCGGAACGCAGAGTCCGGAAAGGTAAGCCTTTTCCAGAGACTCCGATGATAAAAGATACACGTCGGGGCATTCTGTTCCTTTTACCGAAAGTTCCTGAATCTGCTCGAGATATTCAAGACCGCCCTTGAGGCACAGATTAACCTTTATTCCGTACTCGTTCTCGTAGGTGGCGGCGGCATCGGAAAGATAGTCCGTCATTGAATCGTCGGTGTACATTATGTTCAGCATTCCGCCGGACACCGTGCCGTCGGATGCGCTGCCTTTGGTATGTGTATAAAAGTTTCCGTAAATCAGACCTGCGCACAGAGCCGCAAGGAGAAACACAGAGATAACTTTTTTAAGCATTAACAACCTCCGCAATCGATTCATCAAGCACCTTGATCATCTTGTCGACATCACTCTTCGTGATAACAAGAGGCGGTAAAAATCTGATTATTTCAGTTCCTGCATTAATCAGAACCACACCCTTTGAAAGTGCTTTGTTGATAATCGTGTTAACTTCTCTGTCGAAAACAAGTCCCTGCATGAGACCTGCACCTCTTCTTAATTTGATGCAGTCGTATTTGGCTGCGATTTTGTCAAGTTCGCCTTCAAGATAAGCCGAAACTTCACGTACGTTTCCGAGAATGTTGTCTTTCTCGAAAATCTCGAATACTTTACAGATTGCGGCACCTGCAAGAGGATTTCCGCCGTATGTCGTGCCGTGATCGCCTGCTTTGAGTGAGTTTGCGGCAACCTTCTCGGTCATGAGAAACGCTCCGACGGGAACGCCGCAGCCGAGAGCTTTGGCCGTAGTCATGATATCGGGCTTTACGCCAAATTTCTGCCATGCGTACAGGTATCCGGTTCTTCCCATTCCGCACTGAACTTCGTCGAGAATAAGTAAAATATCTTTCTCGTCGCAGAGAGCTCTGACTTTCTTTAAGAATTCTTCCGTTGCGGGAAGGATTCCGCCTTCACCCTGAACCGTCTCCATGATGATTGCACATGTCTTGTCCGTTACGTTCTCGAGAATGCTGTCGAAATTATTCATCTCGGCGAATTTAATGTTACCGATCATCGGCTCGAATGCTTCGCGGTATTTGGGCGTACCTGTTACGGAAAGCGCACCGAAAGTTCTTCCGTGGAAGGAATGATTCAGGGCGATAATCTCGTGATCGGTCCGACCGTCCTTGAGATAAGCGTATTTTCTTGCAGCCTTCAGCGCACCTTCAACCGATTCCGCACCGCTGTTGGTAAAAAATACCCTGTCCATTCCGGACGCTTTTTTAACAGCCTTAGCGGCCTCGATTGCCGGAACGTTGTAATAGTAGTTGGATGTATGAAGAATCTTGTCAACCTGCGCTTTAACGGCATCGTTATATTCCTCGTTGCCGTAACCGAGTGCGAAAACACCGATTCCCGAAACGAAATCGAGATACTCTTTGCCTTCGACATCATAAAGATTCACTCCGCATCCGTGATCGAAAACAACCTGAAATCTGTTATATGTATGGAGCAGATTAGCCTCTGCCTCTTCGATAATTTTCTGCATATCCGTCACCTCTTTTATTTCTCAAAATTGATGGGATCGTCGTCCGCGATAAGAGCGGTACCGATACCTTTCTTGGTAAAAATCTCAAGCAGCAGACAGTGGGGAATTCTTCCGTCGAGAATATGCACTCTGCTTACACCTGCTTCCACCGCCTGAATACAGTTGCCGAGTTTCGGAAGCATTCCGCCGCCGATGAAACCGCCGTCGATAAGTGAATGTGCCTCCGATGTGGTTATGCGTGAGATAAGAGATGATTTGTCGTTCAAATCCTTGTAAAGACCTTCGATATCCGTAAGGAAAGCAAGTTTCTCAGCGCCAACCGCTTTGGCGATTTCGCATGCCGCATCGTCTGCGTTGATATTGTATGTGTTGAAATCATCGTCAAGACCGATGGGTGCAACGATGGGAAGGAAATCGTTCTCCAAAAGATCGAAAAGAATCTTCGTGTTGACTTTCTTGATATCGCCGACAAAACCGATATCCTTGCCGTCCGCATATTTCTTGTCTACGGTAAGAAGTCCGCCGTCCTTGCCGGAAATTCCGACGGCCTTGACGCCGAGTTCCTGAACCATGGTAACAAGACTCTTGTTGACTCTGTTGAGAACCATCTCAGCAATCTCCATGGTCTCTTCGTCGGTTACACGGAGTCCGTTTACGAATTCGGGTGTTTTGCCGACTTTGTCAACCCATTTGCTGATGGCCTTTCCGCCGCCGTGAACAATAATCGGTTTGAAACCTACAAGTTTAAGAAGTACAACGTCTTCGATAACTTTTTTCTGCATTTCCTCATTGCTCATTGCACTTCCGCCGTATTTAACAACGATAACTTTTCTGTTAAATTTCTGAATGTAAGGGAGTGCTTCAACGAGCACTTCTGCTTTAGCCAGAACTTCTTCCATACCTTTTTCCATGACTGATGAATCCTTTCTTGGGTAAAATAAATCACTGCCTGTATCTTCGGATACCCCGCGGGTATCATTGTTTTTACGATCTGTAATCAGCGTTGATTTTAACATAATCGTAGGATAAATCACAACCCCATGCGGTAGCCGTCTCTGTGCCCATCTTCATGTCGGCGATGACATATACTTCCGGTTGTGAAAGAATCTGAGCAGCTTCTTCCTCGCTGTAGTCTGCGGGAATTCCGTCCTTGAAAATAAGCATCTTCTTGCCGCCACCCTCAAAGAAAAGCTCCATGGCGTCGGGATTGAACTTTGCTCCCGAATAACCGAGCGCGCAAAGGAATCTGCCGAAGTTTGCGTCGTGACCGAAAACGGCAGCCTTTGAAAGCGATGAACCGATAACGGACTTTGCAAGAACTCTCGCATCCTGCTTCGTTGCGGCATTAACGACCTTGCATGCGAAAAGTGCAGTTGCGCCCTCGCCGTCGCCTGCCATCTTGATTGCAAGATACTCGTTGATATAATGAAGAGCTTCCTTAAATTTAAGGTAGTTCTCATCTTCTTTCGTAATCTCCTTATTGCCTGCCTGTCCGTTGGCAAGAACAACAAGTGTATCATTCGTGGATGTGTCACCGTCAACCGAAATCATGTTGAACGTATCGACTACATCTTCTTTTAATGCTTTTACCAGGAGTTCCTTGCTGATTGCAAGGTCTGTGGTAACAAATCCGAGCATTGTGCACATATTCGGATGAATCATTCCGCTTCCCTTGCACATACCGCCCATTGTTACGGTTACACCGTCGATTTCAAAAGAAACCGCAACCTGCTTATTGATTGTATCTGTTGTCATGATAGCCTTGCTTGCGAGTGTTCCGCTTGCGAGATCGCCTTTTTTGCTTGCTGCGAGAAGTTTGATTCCACCGGCAACCTTGTCCATCGGCATCTGCATTCCGATAACACCCGTCGATGCAACGAGTACCGAATCAGCCGGGATTCCGAGCGCTTCTGCTGCGGCGTCCGAAGTCTTCCTGCAGATTTCGTATCCGGGAGCTCCCGTACATGCATTTGCGATTCCCGCATTGATGACTACCGCTCTTACGTCTCTTCCGCTCTCGATAAGCTCCTTGTCCCACATAACCGGTGCGGCTTTAACAAGATTACTGGTAAAAGTACCTGCCGATACGCAGGGGCTGTCCGAGTAAATGAGAGCCATATCCATTCTGTTCTTATATTTAATGCCGGCTTCTGCGCCTGCTGCCTCAAAACCTTTTGCTGCTGTAATTCCTCCGTCGATTACTTTCATATTTATATCCTCCGTTTAAATTAAATCTGAATTTATTGATTAAATGCCGAAATGTTGGCCTCGTTGAGGGTAAAATCGTAATAATTCAAATCTTCCCTCTTCGTCCAGCCGATTTCTTTCCAGAATGCGTTACCTATATCATTACTGGTAAAAGCAATAAGTGAAACTTTATTGACATGTTCCTCTTTCAGCGCATCCATACAGAACACAACCATTGCTTTTCCGTAGCCGTGCATTCTATAGTCGCTGTCGACACATACATGGTAAAGGCATCCTCTTCGTCCGTCATGACCGCAAAGAATCGCTCCGACTATCTTGCCGTCGACGACGCATACACAGCTCGTCTCGGGATTTCTTTTTAAGAAAATCTCCACGCCTTCCCTCGAATCATCGATGCTTCGGATTGCAAAACCCTTGATACTCATCCACAATTTTCGGACTCCGTCATAATCTTCTATTCTCATTGCCCGTATTGTGGCATTCCCGATTGTAACAGTGTTGCTGCCTTTAATATTATCCCATCCGT
>JAKSSB010000051.1 GCA_024403285.1 Lachnospiraceae bacterium
GGTTGTTTTCAAGAACGGCGCCGTCGCTCTCGACAGCGCGGTTCATCTCATGAATATAATTCGCGCCAAGGAATTTATCTTGAACGGCCACGAGGTTCATGTCACCACGAGTGCAGGCCTCGTCGTATCCTCCGAAAGCGATGAGTTCAAATCTTTCGACAAGCTTATGCTCAAAGCCGACGACCGACTCTACCGGGCCAAGGAAGAAGGCCGCGACCGGCTCGTATTCAAAGACTGACACATAAATACCCCCTCACACGGTGAGGGGGTATTTTTACAGAGTGTTTGTAAATTCTTTCGAAACGCTTTTTCCGACAGCGTGCGTTTCCCATTCTTTTTTGTTTTCGGACATTTCCTTAAAACTGGTAAGTTCCAGTTTTTTCATGAAATCACCGTAATTTTTATCTATTTTACTTCTATTTTCTTCGGTCATTTTCTGTCCTTTTTCAATATCACCGATAAAAGACTCAATCTCAAATGCGAAATCGAATCTCTGTCTGCCTTTTTCGGTTTTGCGTCGCGCACCGTGTGAAAAGAATTCATTCTTTTTGGCATCCATGTATTCGTTGCATTTGGTTTTTAAATTCTTAAGCAGATCGTCTTTGTTAGCGGTATTTCCGGAATTAACGAAAGCTTCAACCGATGAGCATAATTCTTTAAATGTTTTAGACCGGCTGCCGCTCTTAAAATTGTCGAAGCCGGAAGAATTAATGTAATTTTTCAGGTTGTCGATCTGGGCATCTTTCCTTTCAGCATCAAGTCTTGAATAAAGTTCTTTGTTTATTTCCTTATGCGTACTCAAATCCGTTTTGGCATTCTCGAATGCATTCTCCTTCGCCGCAAGATTCTGCTTATGATTCTCACACTTCGACAAATAGTAATTCACACCGTTTTGAAGTCCTTTCAGTTCGGCTGTGTCAAGATACTGCTCACCGTTAAAGAACTCATCGTAATCCATTACGTTTTCTTTTACCTTTTGGTTAAAATAGTCCTTTGTCTCATCCGACAGCTTTTCGTAAAATGCGCTTCCCATAACATCGGCTTTTTTGAGTATCAGTCCTTCTTTACGTCTTTGCACTTCGTCGAACAAGTCCTTTTTCTCTTTTGCAAGTTCCGCTTCGAAATTATCCTTAACATATAAATCTCCCAGATATTTATCCCGCAAATCAAGCATATCGTAGATTTTTTTAAGTTTTTCTCTTGTCTCCTCCACGTTTCCGCTCAAATCGGCTTTAGCCTGTTTCTGAAGCAGATTATTCTCTTTTTCGTCCGTATTGAGCATCTTAAATTTCTTTTTACCGGTCTGATATTCGTCATTGATGCTTTTCTCTGTTTCGTCAATATATTCTTTGACAATATCACGGCTTCTCTGAGTCATAAACTCAATGGCTCCGTCCTGCGCAACGAGCTGTGCCATTCCTTCCCCAACTTCCTGCATCTGCGTGGAAATCAGTTTGAAATCTCTCTGCATATTCTCAAGCTGCGCAATCGTAGCTTTGTTTCCTATCTTAAAAAACTGCTTCTCTTCTTTCATTCTGTCGCTAATCTTTTTCTGCGTCGCATTTATTTCTTTTCTGATTTCTTCGAGCTTCAGCGTTTTGTAGAATTCCCTGTCTTCGGTATTTATTTTATCAATAATATTGGAATTGAAAGCACCGAAAAGATTGAAGAGATTATTCGTTTTGTACTTATCCATTATGTCTTTTACTTTACCGATGCTGCCTGCAAGTTTACTGACATTTGCATCTTTCGTCTTCAGCCCGTTGGCCAGGGAATCATTGAGTTGCTTAAATGTCGTGAAACTCTCGGAATTCATTTTGGAAAGTCTGTCTGTTTCGGTCTGTTCAAGCTGAATGTATTTTCCGTCTTTGACTTCGAATTTGCCGACTTTTCTACCGATTTCCTTAAGCGAGTTTAAGTCGCTTAATTTTCGTTCGTGCTCATTTTCAAAATCTTTTTCCGCTTTAAGATTTGCTTCGATTATCTCATCATATTTTCTCGATTCGTTAAGCAGATCAAGACTTTTTTTGTATAACTGAGTGTTTAACTCTCCCAGTTTTTTTCTGCATTCTTCGACCGCTTCTTTACTGTCGAGTTTTAACGGGTCCACAATTTCATAATCGGAGAATACAGACAGTTCACTTGCAAGAGAAGTTTTAGTGTTACCGTTTTGGCCGGTCAGTTCACCGTATGCTTCTTTCAACTGCCGAAGATCTTCGTCGATTACACTTCCTTCTTTTTGGACTATTTCGAGTTTTCCCTACGGATTCTGCTGTACATTTACCGTTGTGTAAATCCTGCTTAATAAATCAACTTCAAGCCCCACTGATTTATTATCTTAATATTCGTCAAGTTCCCGGCGGTTTTTTTCACGCATATCGATAATATGATCGCGAAGTGCCGCTTTTTCCACCAAACTTTCGGAAATGCTTAACACCTTGCCGTAATCCTTCTGCTTTTCCAATTCCTCGAAGTCTTTCTTATCCACATATTTCTCAAGAGCGGAAATTGACGGGGAATCGATTGTTACTTTCTTTTCGTTTTCGTAAATCATTTTCCGGGCAAGAACCTGCGCTTTTGCTTTAACATACTCATCCGGAAATTCTCCCAACCGGAAACCCTGAGTTTTGTCGTTGAAAACCATTTTATTCTTGTCATCTTTCGCAATCGAAGACCTTATCTCTTCAAACGAATAAATAAGATTCTCCATATTGTCTCCTTCGGAAATAATGTTTCCGACATGCTTTGCAAAGGTTGCGAATTCGCTTTCGTCTTCCGTACTTTTCTGATTTAAGCCTGCTTTCAGTTCACTAAATGACTTAAAAACTTCATCTGCCTGTTGCCCCATTTCACGTACGGTTCCAAGCAGGCAGTTCTCCCTGATAAATGGCGCATACCCCCCAGGTGTATTGGGATCATTCGTAATTTTATAGTTTTTGGTATACAGATTGTCTTTCTGAGAGGCATAATACGAATAAGTTTCGGATAAAGTCTTTAACTGTTTCCCTATTTCGGTAAGTTTGTCCAGATAAGTGCAAAATTCATTACCTTCTTCCTTAATCATTTCACCTTTTTCATCATACTTAACGGTAGTTTCAAAAATACCGTCTTTTTTGGTCTGATTAATCACTCTGTCAATTTTTCCCCGTATAATGTCAATCGATGAAATAATCTGATCGTCGCCGATTGGAGTATAGTTTGCTAAACTGATTGAATCCATACTTACCCTCCTGTCAGTAAAAGAAATATTAAAACAAAACCTGGTAAATATTATATTCCTTTCAAGGACACAAATTGGGTACATACAACAATCAATCCAATCAATCTTAACCTTGTTAGTATCGTTGCCGCCAAGTTAGCGGTAAGTAAAGTTGGTTTCTAACTTGATTTAACCGGCAAAATACCGCTAAAATCGAGGTTTCTCTCCACTTTAGCGGTATCTATACTTGATTTCTAACTTGATTTAACCAACAAAATACCGCTAAAATCGAGGTTTCTCTCCACTTTAGCGGTATTCGTACTTGAATTATAAAAATATGTTCTGTATTTACTTTGAAATAATAATCTTTCTTACTTTGAAATAATAATCTTTCCGTCTTCGACTTCAACCTTAACCTTGTTGGTATCGATGCCGGCAAGTTCAAGCGTCTCACCGCTTAACTGAACACGGCCCGCTTTGTCGAGAACGGAGTATTCTTCGTGCGATTCCACCTGGGCAAGATTCTCTGTTGTAAGGGAATCAAGTTTCTGGCGGAACTCCTCTTTCATAATCTTCTCTGTACTGATTTTGCCGTCCGAAATCATGATTACACGCGAAACCTTGTTTGCAAGGCTGATATCATGTGTAACGATGATAATCGTAAGCCCGGTTTCCTGATTGATTTTGCGGAAAAGGTCCTGAATCATATTGGACGTTTTCGTATCAACCGCACCGGTAGGTTCATCGGCAAGAAGTATCTTCGGTTCATGCGCAAGCGCAACCGCAATTGCAACTCTCTGCTGCTCACCACCCGACATCTGAGCCGGATATGAATCCGCTTTGTGATCGATGCCCGTAAGATGAAGAAGATGCATGGCTCTTTCTCTTCTCTTCTTCTCCGACATGTTATCGAAGTATAAGGGAGCTTCCACATTCTGAACCGCCGTAAAATACGGGAAAAGATTCTGTGCACTGTTCTGCCATACAAATCCGACCGTATTCTTCCTGTACTCGACCAGACCTTTCTCGTTCATGGCAAAAAGGTCACGACCGTCTGCATAAAGTCTTCCCGCGGTAGGTTTCTCAAGGCCTCCGAGCATATTAAGAAGTGTCGACTTTCCGCTTCCGCTCTTACCGATAATGGCGAGCAGCTCGCCTCTCTTGATTTCAAGATCGAGTCCCTGTAAAGCCATTACTTCCACGTCTTTGGTTTTGTAAATTTTAACCAGTCCGTCACAGACAAATATGTTGTCTTTTTCTTCATTAACTGAATCCATCTGATTATCCTCTTTCAATCGTTATCCCGGAAAATGTTTAGTGAACCCACGCTAGTTTTTAAAATTAGCGGTAACGTCACTGAGCATTCCGTCATCCATCTCATAAATCATATCGCCGAAGCAACAGAGATTGGGGTCATGTGTCGTCATAACAATCGTTACACCGTCTACTTCGATAAGGTCTTTGAAAAGTTTGACTACGGCAAGACCTGAAGAAGTATCCAGAGCGCCTGTAGGCTCGTCCGCAAACAGAATCTGCGGTTTGTGCGCAACCGCTCTCGCAATGGCAACTCTCTGCTGCTCACCGCCGGACATCTGTGACGGCATATGCATCATTCTTTTATCCAGTCCCACGAAACGTAAAACTTCTTTGATTCTCGCATCACGGTTGCCCGTATAATCCGCAAGTTTGAGACCGAAATCGACATTCTCGTATGCACTCATAATCGGAACCAGCGCTACCGACTGGAATACAAATCCCATTTTGTAACGACGGAATTTCTCGGTCTGTTTTTCACTCATCTTAATGATGTTCTCTCCGTCTATATACAATTCGCCTTTCGTAGGTTTGTCCAGTGCACTTAAGATGTTTAAAAGAGTTGTTTTACCCGAACCGGAACGTCCTCTTAAAATCGTAAGTTTACCCTGCGGAACCTTGAAATCGAATCCCTTGAGAACATGAAGTTCTTCTTTGTTTCCAAGCGGAAAACTTTTGTGTATGTTAAATGCTTCAATAATGTTATCCATTTCGGAAATACCTCTTAATCTTCTCCAAGTTTCAACGCCTTGGTAATATTCATCTTCTTAATGATTCTGTAGATCACTATGAAGCAGACAATAAGTACCGCCGTTACCGCAACTATCATCTTCATACTGTCATCGGCACGGAAGAATACTTCAATCGGCAGGTTATGCTGTTTCGGCAGATACACAACCGATATGAGTCTGGTGAAAAGAAACGTCGTCAGTATTCCGACTCCGAATCCTCCGACCGCAGCAAACAGTGAACTGAAAACCTGCTCTACAATCAGCATTCTGACAATCTCTCCCATGGAAAGACCCATGGCTCTGTATATACCGTATATAAGTTCTCTGTCCTTGATTGTAAGTACCCAGTAAATCAGGAATCCGACACCGCAGACAATAATCGAAATAATGAAACCGACCGAGAACATACCGTTTGTAATCTGAAGCATTGCCGAGTTTCTTTCTTCTTCAACGAGATCGTCGGCACAAACGGAAGTCAGGACATCCACGCCCTGAGCTTTAAGGGTTTCAATAACATCCTCCGATTTGGCTCCGTCCGAAAAACGCATCCACAGCTCATAAGGGCGTAATCGGAAGTTTTTGACTACATTCGAATAGCTTGCAACTATGAGATAATTCGGTTTGGCAATAACTTTGCCGCCCGCATCCGTCGTGTATGTTGCCGTCTCATATCCGGGGAAAGCATCCACGATACCGATTATGTTCGAATTTGAGCTCATGCTGTAGTTTGTTCTGTCGACAGGCTCATTTCTCGCATAATTAATCGAATCTCCGACCTTCAGTTCGTATTTCTCCGCAAGATTTGAAGAAATAATGATACCGTTCGGATTCTCTGCCAGAAGGTTCAGATATTCGTACCAGTGTCTGTCGTTCAAATTATCCTTAAGTTCAGCTGTCTCACCGAACTCCTTTGAATTGATACCGAGAAGCGTACAGTCGTTTGTAACCTTATTCTTGTAAGTAACATTGACGTTTGTATCCTTGATAACTCTGGTATATCTCTCAACTCCGACATCTTTAAGTGCTTCGAATCTGTTATAGTCGGGTTCGCGGTAATTCCACTGCATCTTGTCGCCGGCTTTAATTACGGATACTTTCCATTTTTCCGTAATTGTCATGTCACTTCCCGTATTGTAACGGACTCTCTGTTCCATATTTTCATTTACGCTTCGTGCAAGGTTTGCATTGAAAACACCCATTGCAATCGTCATTACCAGGAATACGGAAATGAATCCCTGTTTCTTGGCATTTCTGATAATCTGAAGGAATGAAACATATTCCGCGGGTTTCCATTTTTTACGTCCGATAGCATAAATCAGTCTGACGATCAGATGAATAAGTCTCAGTGCAAAAAGACCGCATCCGAGAATGAATACCGATGAATTCAGGAAAATAATCGGGTCGATGCTTCCGCCGTTTACAAGCTGATCGGAAATCGAGGAAATCTGTCTGTTATAGTTGAAAAGCAGATATCCGGAAAGAACCAGAATCGGAAGGTCCAGATAATATTTCTCCCAGAATGATTTGTCTTTTACCTTGATTTTCCTTGTCTTGCTCTCCGTAATCGTAAACTTTGAAAGCGGAATGACGGGAATCGTCATGAAAAGCACCGAAAGGCCGAATGCAATAAGTGCGTACAATAACATGTCGAATGTGAATTTGTAAATGCTGACATCTTTGATTGAAAATGCCAGGAACGCATCCGTACTCGCTCCGACTTTACAGAAAAGATAACCGAGCGGGATTCCCGGAATCAAACCTATTAACGAAATAACCGATGACTGGAGAATATAAAGTCCGATAATCTTGATACGGCTTATACCTCTCGATTTAAGCATTGCTATCTCCGTCGTCTCCATCTCGAGAATCTGTCCGGAAATCATATACAGAAACAGTAAAAGAAGTGCGACAATCGGGATTTCAAAGGTAAAAAGAATAACCGTAATTGACTTCTTGTTTTCGAGATAATTTCTTACCGTCGTCTCAAAGTTATTCGAAATGTCTGCGTTTGCGCTGCGCATCCGGATAGCCCTTCTTGCAACGTCTTCGATATTTCTGCAGGTAAGCTCACGATAGTCAATCATGATACTCTCGTCAAAGAAAATACCCTTTTCACAATAGATTTTGAGAAGTTCCGAAAATCCTGTCTCATCGACCATGAGCAGAGTGTTGTATTCGTCAAAATCCTTGAACCAGAAGAATGAATCATCTTTGTTCTCCGAAACGACACCGCAGACAACAAGAGTGATTTCTTTCTGTCTGCCGCGGTACTGCACCGAGTAACTAATAGATTCTCCGACAACAAACTCGTATTTGTTCATCATCTGCTGGCTCATTACCACGGGAATTGCATTCGCTGCGATTGCCTTTTTAACATTTTCGTCGGTATTTGCTTTTACATCTTTCGGCCAGGTTCCGTAGAGAAGATTTGCTTTTTCTTCAAGCTTCGGTAAATGACCGATTTTAACCTGACGGGCATTGTCGCAAAAAGACGGTTCAACGTATCCGGCAACCAGAGTGTAAATTCTCTCACAGTCAACCGCGGTAACACCGATATCTGTTTTTAATGAATTCTCAATATCGTCAACATACGCCTGCAATGTTGCCAGATCACCGTATGCGGCATCCAGAAGTTTGCCCGACTGATTGACGGTTGCGGGGAATTCGCCGTATGTTTCTATATGATCACCCATGAGTGTCTGAATCAGTTTGTTCAGACTTCCTTCTCTGAACATGGGATATACGCAAAGGAATGCAGTCAGTAAGATTACGCCCGATAAAAGACTTGCATTCAGCCATTTTTTATTCAGAATTTTGTAAGCAATAAAACGTAACATCTGTTTTGCCTTTCAGTATATTATTTGATTTCTTTTACCAGGATATCTCCCTTGGAAACTCCCGAAAGAATTGCAACTTCGTCATTATTTCCGATTCCGGCATCGGTTCCCTTTACGACGAAGCACTTAACCGGTACCCCGTCGATTTCTTTCCATACATAGGTGTGTATATTACCGAGGTAATCCTCTTCGTCGAAAACAAACGAACCGGGCACAATAATCAGATCGTCGATTCTTATTTCTTCCATTGTTCCCTGGAAGGAAGAACCGGCTAATTTGAAAAATGATTGATCCTTAATTCTGATAAGTTCCTTGGATGAATCCTCCGGACTTACCATTGTGATGTAGGAATCTTTATCAATCGAACTTGCATATGCCTTACCAATCTTGAGTCCCGAAACACATTCGCAATCATATGTATTGTCTTCATCCTTAATGGTAAAAGTAAAACCTTCCGGCAAATTCATCGTTTTCTTATACGTAAACGTTACGCAGTCATCAAAATATGACGAGACGGTAATAAGCTTTGAATCTTCGCCTTCGGGCTGTACGAAATCTCCTTTTGAAACGTGCACCTTCGAAACGGTACCGTCATCGACCGCCCTGATTGTCAATGCTCCCGAACCGTCATTTGATTCGGCAAGTCTGCTCTTGGCGGTTCTGGCTCTCGATATATTGTAATTGTACGCGATATCCTCATTCGCCTGATTAAGTGTGAGAATTTCTATATTGTTCTGAATGGTCTGTGCCTCAATACGAAGTACATTAATCTGTGCCTCAAAAGAAGTCTTCTGACCGTTATATTTGGCAATCTGCTCCGGTGTTGCGTTCTCGCCCGGCTCTTTCAGAGCTTTGAGCTGTGTCTCGAGAACATCGGCTGAGGTAGTCTTCGTATCGCGTTCGAGAATCATGTCGTCGTATGACTTTTTCTCTTTTTCTTTGCGGGCATTGTTGTCCTCGTCGAGATGGGTAATTGTATTGCCGGCTTCTGTCCTGGCACCTTTACCGTAACCGACACTGATTGTCATAAGCACATCGCCGCCCTTGACTCCATCACCCTCACCGAAGAAAATGTCCTGAACCACACCGACTGTTTCGGTCGTATACAGTTTACCCTTGGATTCTTCGACTTTAACATTTCGTAATTCAGCGGTTTTCCTGAATACGCCTTCTCCGGCTTCCACTGTCTCGTATTTGACGGGAACCGTTCTCTCCTGTTCATAACGAACAAGTTCTCCCTCCGAAAGACCGCTTAAAACTTCAATGTAATCCGCATCGGTCGTTCCCGGTTCAAAATATCTTTTCTCCAATGAGCCGTCGGGATTTTTGACATAAACAAAGTTTCCGTCTGCATCCGAATCGGTAGAATCTTTGCCGACCGCAAGAACATTTTCTTTATCGAGTCTGTAATAGTAAAGAACCAGTGTTTCTCCGATTGTAAGTTTGCAGGGATTGATTGTTTTCATTCTCTGCGTCGGATAAGTGTTCTTGGCTTTGGAAAGAACCGTTTCTCTCGGCGAATATTCATCCTCTGTCAGATTCTGACGCACACCGTCGATATAGGTGTACTTGACACTGTATTTCTCAAACGAATAGTCACGCACCGGTGTTCCCGCAACTTCGATAACCGGATCTTCACGGTCCGAGATGATTACAACATTTTCTCCCGATCCCGCCACATCGCTGAGTGTCAGATCCTTGGTAAAAGATACATAGCCGTCAGCCCTCGCTATCAGCGTGCTTTCTTCAAGAAGCTTATTCAAATCGGCAATTTCGTCAAGATAGCTCTGTTTCATGTACTCGAACAGTTCGATATCGTACGCATGGTCTTCTTCCATAAGCTTAATCTGTGTATCGATATCTTTGGCTTTCTCTTCACCTTCAAGATAAGCAACCATTTCCCTGCTAAGCTGCATATTCTTAATGTTGTAATCATAAATTGCAAGGTCATTCGGATGCTTATCAACCAGTTCGTTGTAATTGCTGCGGATATCTTCTATCTGTCTTTTGACATCATCGATATCGCATTCGGCCAGAACCGTGCCTTTCTCGACATAATCTCCGTTAACGACATTAAGTTTTTTAATCTTGACCGTCTTTGTGTAGAAATGCGCATATTCTTTCGGGACAACCGTTCCAATCAATATTTTAAGCTCTCCGACCGTTCTTCTTTCGACCGGTCTGAAAGTCTCTATTTCCGAAGCAGGTGTGATAAGTTCCGGTGCTGTCTGTACCGGTTTGCAAGCCGGCAGAATAAGAACTCCGCATAAAAGAAGAGCCGTCAAACTTTTAAATTTTTTCATCATTTAAGTGTCACCTCTTCTCCTCCGGACAGACCGGATGAAATAATCGCGTATCCGTCAACATACGAACTCACCGTTACATATGCGACTTTTCTGAAATCGTTCATATCCATAACATAAACAAATGTCGCACCGTCTTTCGTGTGTATGGCGTCCTGCGAAACGTACACAACATCATTAAGAATATCTTTCTTGATACTCATGGTAAAATAATCGCCCGAATTGTCCGCTTCTTCCGGATTGACGGCACAGAATGTTATCTTCTGACCTTTCTCCGTCGGTTCGGTATTTACAACCATCATATCGATTTTGATAAAAGAATTCTCAGCCTGATACACATCGCCCGGAACAAACTCATAATCATCCTCGGTTTCCGCATAGAAATCACCGCCGCCGTATCCTACTGTAAGAAGGTTTCTGTTGGCGTTCGCATAACCGGCAAGAATTGACTTGTCAATGTACGAAACGGTTCCGGTTCTCTCAGCAACAATTTTCCTCTTGGCTAGATTCGCCTCCTGCTCGGCAAGATATATGCGCGCAAGTTCTATGTCGTCTGTCAGTCTGTTGATTTCAAGTGAATAGTCCTTGCGGTTCTCTTCGGTATCTTTATCCATCAAAGATTTATTCTTCACATGCTCTAAAAGGAGTTTCTTTTTCTCGTAATCGTCACGATATCTCTTGACGTCTTTCTCGAGCTGTTCGGATTCGAATTTGACGAGCAGATCGCCTGCTTCGACATGGTCACCCACACTCACGGCCAGATCTTCAACAGTAAGATAAGTCTCGTTAATGTAATAGTTTGTTTTCTCAACTTCACCGCTTTGAATCATAAGATCGAGTATCGGCTCGATGTCACCCTTTCCGACGAGGACGGTATCGTAACCGATTGCTGCCGTTTCCTCGTTGGGAATGCTAATAAGTTCGGTTGTGTTTCTTCCCGCGCATCCGCCGACCGCTAAAACGGTACAAAGCGAAAGTGCCGTAATCGCATTCTTTCTTTTCATCAGAAAATACTTCCTTATTTCAAATTTAATTCGCCATAGGCGCATCATAATATATAAATTCACCGTTAAGAGCATTTACCGCCGCTATGGCTCTTTTAGCCTGCCATATGTATCCTGTCGATTTGCCGTCCGTATAGTAAACATAAGCCGGAACAAATGCGGCTCCTTCCGGATAATCAACCGTTACATATCCGATTTCGACTGAAACAACGTTGATGCTTCTCTTCACATATTCGGCGATATTGTTTCTAAAAACTTCATCCGCTTCTTCGAGAGGAATGAGTTCGATTCCGCTTTCGATTTCTTCGCCTACCTTACCGGCATCTCCGAGTGATATCGAAACGACACCGTTTTCAAGAACAAGAACCATCGCATACTTCTGCGTAGTCATATATCTCTTCTCGCCGTTTTCGCATACCACGGTTACCGTACTGTCGCTGTACGCACCTTTAGCAGCGTTGATTTCGGGAACAAATCCGAAATAATATCCGACGCTCGGATGAGCTCCGCCTGCGGAATAATCTGTTTCATTCACTGAAATGACATCATAGCAGACTGCCTCGGAATAATTTGTAAATCCCAGTTTGTCAAGCATTTCCTGGGCCTGCTTAAGGGAAGCGTCATAATCAAGTTCATGCTCCGGCGCATCCGGTGAATCCGGATCGTAAATACTTCCGGAAATATCAATACGTCTTTCCTTCTCGTCGATGTAAAGCATACGTTCAATGGTTAACGAAGTGGGGTTTTCAACCATATTGTCCGCATCGTATGTATCTGTGATAAGCCATTCCTCACCGTCAATGTTTCCTCTTACCATTCCGATGATTTCAGAACTTCCTTTACCGTTTGTATAGTAAATCTTACCGTCTTCGGTCGGTTCTTCGGCATAGGGCTTACTGTTCCATATCATTCCGAAATAAAGACTCTTATATCCGCATGCCCATCCGACCGTATCTTCATTGACCGTAAGATCGGGATTGTTCTGCGCATATTCCTCAAGTTCTTCTTCCATACGATTCTTTAAATCATCAGCTTCCACGTGGGTTCCGGAAAACGGTGATTTGATAATTTCATATTCTCCGTTGTCGAAAATCGATGTCGCCAATTTATCCATTTCCTCATCCGTATGTTCCATAATCTCGGCGTCAAATGCACTTCCGAAGTCTTCGGAAATATCGATATTGTCAACGTTGACCTTAACCATCTTTCCGTTTGATCCGATTTCGACGTTATATGAAAGTGCAGCACTTCCGGGTTTTTTCTCTTCCACATCGGATGCGACCTGAACCGTTTTTTCGGAATTAAGTTCGCTTAAAAGATTGTCTTCTTTGTTACAGCCTGTCATACAAATCGTAAGTACAAAACAAAGAGGAACCATTTGTTTATAAATAAAACTTTTCATCTGTCAAACTCCTTTATTAAAACTACCTGTTATACAGTACCGGTGAATCAAAGAATATGAATTCACCGTTTAAAGCATTTACCGCTGCTATGGCCAGTTTGCCGGAGTATCCGACGGAATAATCATTCGCCATATAATAAACATAGGCGGGAACGAATGCGGCGCCTTCCGCATAATTAACCGTTACATATCTGAGTTCGATTCGGTCTATGGT
>JAKSSB010000052.1 GCA_024403285.1 Lachnospiraceae bacterium
GAGCGCTGTCTTAGGGAGGCAGAGGTCGCAAGTTCGAATCTTGTCACTCCGACTTACAGATTAAGAAAGAGTTTATACTCTTTCTTTTTTTACGTTTTAACATGAAAAGGCCGTCGCAAATTTGCGACGGCCACTTTTACTTTAGAAACCAAACCAAATGATTAACCTCTGTTCTGAGCTGCTACAAGGCTCTCTCCGCAGTAAATCTTACGAAGCTTCGGCTTCTCGATCTTACCGGTCGGATTTCTGGGGATATCCGCAAATACGATACTGTGAGGTCTCTTGTATCTGGGTAACTTGTGACAGAATTCATTAACTTCATCTTCTGTAAGTGTATATCCGTTCTTAACTTCGATAACGGCAAGCGTAACTTCACCGAGTCTCTTATCTGGAACACCGATAACAGCAACGTCCTTGATGGCAATGTTGCTTCTTAAGAAATCTTCGATCTGTACAGGGTAGATATTCTCACCACCGCTGATTACGACATCTTTTTTACGGTCTACAAGGAAAATAAATCCGTCTTCATCTTCCTGCGCCATATCACCTGTGTAAAGCCAGCCTTCTTCATCGAGAACTTCCGCTGTTGCCTTGGGATCGTTATAGTAGCATGTCATGACGCCGGGGCCTTTAACAGCAAGCTCGCCTACCTCGCCCTTGGCTACGGTCTGACGCTTCTCGTCAACGATTCTTACTTCCCAACCGTATCCGGCCTTACCGATTGCTCCTACTTTGTGAATGTTCTCAACACCGAGATGTACGCAACCCGGTCCGATGGACTCGCTCAGACCGTAGTTTGTATCGTACTGATGATTCGGGAAAATCTTCTTCCATCTTGCAATAAGTGAAGGTGGAACAGGCTGTGCGCCGATATGCATAAGTCTCCACTGATCGAGCGAATAGTCATCAAGATTAACTTCTCCGCTGTCAATGGCATCAAGAATATCCTGTGCCCAGGGAACAAGAAGCCATACAATTGAACACTTCTCCGATGAAGCTGCGTCAAGAATTACCTTCGGCTTTGTACCCTTTAAGAGAACTGCTTTCGCACCTACAAGGAATGAACCGAACCAGTGCATCTTGGCACCTGTATGATAGAGAGGAGGAATGCATAAGAATACATCATCCTTCGTCTGACCGTGATGATTCTGCTCAACTTTACATGAATGCATAAGGCTCTCATGCTTATGCAAAATAGCTTTGGGGAAGCCTGTCGTTCCCGATGAGAAATAGATTGCGGCATAATCATCATCCGTAAGCTTGATATCGGGTGATTTGCTTGAGCAGTTTGCCGTAAGTGAAACATAATCCTCAGCAAATGAAGGACAGTTCTCACCAACGTAGAAAAGAAGTCTGTTCTTGCTGATATCTTCGGCGATTTCCTCAACTCGTCCGATGAATTCCGGTCCGAATACGAGAACATCAACTTCGGCAAGTTCAAGACAGTATTTAATTTCATCGGGAGCATATCTGAAATTAAGGGGAACAGCAAGTGCTCCGGTCTTCAGAATACCAAAATAAATCGGAAGCCACTCAAGGCAGTTCATAAGAAGAATAGCGACTTTGTCACCCTTCTTGACACCTCTTCCGATAAGCATGTTGGCAAAACGGTTTGCCTTCTCTTCAAAAACGCTCCATGTAATCTCTCTGCGGTAATGAGCAACAGGGTTGGGCTCGATAAGTTCGTATTCCTTCCAGGTTACTCTCTTGGTTTCCTGAATCTCGGGATTAATCTCTACAAGACAGATATCATCTCCGTATAATTCAACATTTCTCTCCAAAATCTCTGTAATAGGCATTGTTACTTTTCCTTCCGAATTAAAAATATCATGTACTGTGACACATTGATATTATGTCACTTTAAAGTGAAAAAGTAAAGAAGAAATTTCTCTTATTTTCCCGTAAATTTTTTACGCCGTTTGACAGGGCACATTCCGTGCGTGCAGTTCGAACATTTAAGTGAATCGTTACAGCTTGGAAGAAACCTCTCCGGATGCCGTGCAAATGAAACTTCCCACATTACGGTATAAACAATCGCGGGTAAAAGAATTATGTAACTGATATAAGAAAATACTGCTGCCAGAGGGATAACCAGCATTATCGAATCCCAGTTAAAAATCCTGCAGCCGGTGCAACACCGGTTTCGCATAAAAATCAGTTTAAACGGACACATTATATTGATGCATATCATGTCGCCGACATAATAGAACATCATAACCATAATAATCTCCGGCACTCCTATCAGGCCCGAAAAATACAGGATAAAAATAATTCCGTTCAGAATCAGATAGAAAATGAAAACATTTCTGCCGTCGTTTTTTAACTTCTTAAGTTCTTTCCTGTCGGTATCGGTAATTCCCTTTTTAAGATAATGATCGCTCGGAATAAAAAATCTTTTAAGGTGCTTTCTCATTCCGATGGGATGAAGTTTAAGCGGAACAAATTTCAAAAGAATATCCGCCAGAATTATTCCAAGAATAATTAGAATTCCTATCCACGGTTTGGAAACGGTATAATCCAGAAGATTCGGATTGGTAATATATATTCCCAGACAATAGCAGGCAATCATCGCTCTCAGTATTAATTTGACCGCATAAATTATTTTAACTTTCAAAAGAAGCACCTCAAAATCAATTAATATGTTTCGCAATCGGGCAGGCTGTTACCTGCCCTGTATCCACCCGTGAGTAATAAAGAAGCCGGACGAAAACGCCCGGCAAAAAAACATAAATATCCATATTTCACGAATAATCTAGTAAACCGTTATTGTCTCAATCTGAAGCTGAGATTTATAATCAACGTTTGCTTTGTCAATCTTACGTCTGAGCTCCATCTCATCCTTACATTTAACCGCACTTGTAACATCGACGGTCATGTAAAAACCTCGAAACAGTTTCTCTGCCAGATATTCATCTGTATTAGGATTGTGCGCAATGAAGTATTCACCTGCTGCCATGATGCATTCCTCCCTTGTGAAATACTAAACAACAATGAACTTCCAAAATAATTACTGAATTTCCGGAATAATAACAAGTTCCTCTGCAACTGCCTCGAGCTTAACTCCGCATTTATTACAGAACAAGCTCTCGAACGGTAATGTATTGCCACAGTTCTCACAGGAACGCATTCCCTGAAGTTTGAGTTTCCTGTTAAGCCAAATCATTCTGTTATATTCAAGTTTATTGATTGTATCAACCTGCTCTCTGTAAGCTTCTTCTACTTCATCATTATCCTTGTTGGCCTGATAAAAAGCTTCACCGAGCTGATATGTAATCTTACGCTTATCTTCTTCAACACGACGAATCTGATCGTCCATTACTCTCAATTCATTCTGATTTCCATCAGACTGTTTCTTCCATGCCATATAACAAACCCCCGTTTACGTTATATTTATATTATTCATTATACCCATTCCGAATACCAAAAGTCAACATCACAAACCTTCAATTTCATTCGGTCGATTTAATATGTTCCGGAAACACCGTTTGTAACCGGACATTACTTTTTCTTTCCGGAATTTCTGCGTTTTCTGACAGAATAACCGAACGAACCGAGTTTTGTCCCAAGACTTCGATACTCTCCGTGCGAATAAGCCACAAGTCCGGTATCTTCAAGATGGAATCGGTTCTTCGAATCCATATAAGTGTCATCAACGGTCACACCGGTTACTTCGGCAACAAACATTGTATGTGTTCCCAGATCCTTGCTGAAAGCAACTTTACACTCGATACATACGGGGCTTTCGGCGATTCCCGGTGCACTTACGGTCTCCGATTCCAGAGGAGTTAATCCCGTTTCTTTAAATTTGTCAACATCACGTCCGGATTTGACTCCGCAGTAATCGGTTGCTTTAACCAGTTTGTCGGTAACGAGATTGATAACAAATTCTCCGGTGGAATTTATGATATCGTACGAATATCTCTCCTTGCGAATCGATACAGAAACCATAGCAGGGTCGGAACATACCGTTCCGGCCCATGCTACTGTAATAATATTTGATTTAAAGTTTCCTCCGCCACAGCTTACCATGACCACAGGGGCCGGGTACAGCATATTGCCGGGTTTAAACTTATATCTTCCCATTTATTCCTCTCCGGCTGTTTTGACAGATTTCTCCTTGGTAATAATTCTGATAACAACAAGTGTACCTACCATAAGAACAATACCAATGGGAAGTGCGATAAATGCGGTCTTAACAAGACCTGCGATAATGAATGTTACGAAAGATACCGCAGCAACGGTAAGTGCGTAAGGCAACTGAGTCGTAACATGGTTGATATGGTTGCAGTTCGCACCTGCGGAAGCCATGATTGTCGTATCCGAAATCGGTGAGCAGTGGTCACCGCAAACAGCTCCTGCAAGACATGCTGAAATTGAAATTGTCATAAGAGGATCGCCCGTTGAGAATACTGCGCAAACGATGGGAAGCAGGATTCCGAATGTTCCCCATGATGTACCTGTTGCAAATGCAAGTCCAAGTGCAATAAGGAAAACAATAGCGGGAAGGAGCCATGTAAGGTTGGCTGCGTTTCCACGAACAAATTCAGCAACACAAACTTTGGCACCGAGATCCATTGTGATTCCGCCGAGTGACCATGCAAACGTAAGAATCATGATTGCGGGAACCATAGCTTTGAAGCCTTCTGTAAGTGAATTTGAAATTTCTTTGAAGGAAAGTCTTTTTCTTAAAAGGAAGAAAAGCATTGTGAATACAAGTGCAATAAATGAACCGAGCACAAGACCTACGGAAGCATCCGAATTTGCAAATGCGTTCATGAAGTTCTCACCTTCGAAGAAACCGCCGGTGTAAATCATACCGATAATACAGCATACAATAAGAACGATAACTGGAAGAATCAGATCGAGGATACTTCCTTTTTTGCCTACAGGTGCATTTTCTCTCGGGAAATCATCTGCTCCCGAAGTGAAAAGATCACCTTTAAGGGCATTGTCTTCATGTTTCTTCATGGGACCGTAATCAAACTTCATAAGAGAAATCGTAATAATCATTACAATTGTAAGCAATGCATAGAAGTTATAAGGAATCGAGCTGATGAACAGTTTGAAACCTTCTCCTTCGGGAGCAACACTGGTTACGGCTGCAGCCCATGATGAAATGGGTGCGATAATACAGATGGGAGCTGCCGTTGCATCAATCAAGTATGCAAGTTTGGCTCTTGAAATCTTCTCCTTGTCGGTAACGGGACGCATAACCGAACCAACCGTAAGACAGTTGAAATAGTCATCTACGAAAATAAGTGCTCCGAGTAAAAATGTTGCAAGACTTGCAGCCATTCTGGAGCTGATTTTCTTGGAAGCCCATTCTCCGTATGCAGCTGAACCGCCGGCTTTGTTAATCATGCTGACCATAATTCCGAGAATAACAAGGAAAATAAGTATACCTACATTCCATCCGTCGGCAAGTTTGTTGATGATAACATCAAATGTCTTGGTAACCGTAAGAACGGGATGGAACATTGTATAAATAAGCGATCCCGAAAGGATACCGAGGAAGAGTGAAAAATAAACTTCCTTTGTAATAAGTGCAAGAACAATTGCGATAAGCGGAGGGATAAGCGCGATAACCGTACCGTAAGCCTTAACCTCGCCTCTTACTGTTGTAAGTGCAGTAGCAAGATTGCTGTCGAAATCAGCATCCGAAGCAACGTTCTCGTCATATGCCTCTACATATCCGAGAGCTTCGTCATAATCGGACAAATCGCTTTCCGAAGCACCCGCAATAAGCATCTCTTCTGATTCTTCGGGAACTGTCACATCTTCAGAGGCAAGTACAGTCATTCCGAAAATGGTAACCATCGCGAAAATCAGTAAAATTGCCGCTTTCTTTCTTAATTTTCTCATTTGTAAACTCCTCATTCTTTCCAATAAGTTTTTTGCTGTGTGAAAAAAACCAACACACAAAATCAGTATAACCCTCTCAGCCTTTTGTTTCAAGAACTTTAAGAATATATTCCCATGTTCTTTCCACACTTTTAACATCCAGTCTTTCGTTTACGGTATGGATATCCAGAATGTCCGGTCCGAACGATACGGCATCAAGATGTTCTATTTTTTCCGCAAGTATTCCGCACTCAAGTCCCGCATGAACACCTTCCACCTTCGGCTCATACCCGTACATATCCTTAAATACGCGTACCATTTTGTCACGAAGCGGTGAATCCGACTTAAACTCCCAAGCGGGATAGTCTCCGAAGCACTCCGCTTCTCCGCCGCAAAGCTTTGTAATCACAAACATACGCTCCTTAAGGAAATCCTTGGCACTCTTCTTCGAAGATCTGAGTGCAAAAGCAGCCTCAATACAGTCTTTCTTCGTACTCATAATTCCGAGATTCAAAGATGTCTCGACGAGACCTTTTACTTCTCCGCTAAAAGACATAACTCCGTTCGGAACGCTTACAAGAAAATCAACGAACCTGTCGCTGTCTTTTCTTTCAATCACATCAGCTTCGGTATAATCGCATTTTTCCGCTGTAATCCGTATATTCTCTTCTATTCCGGCAAATTCTTTCCGGATATCGGAGAACTCTTTCGCAACGCACCCGGTTACAATTCTCTCTTCCGATTCCGGAATCTCAATTACCGCTTCTGCGGAATACGGAATCGCATTGTCCTTTTCACCTCCCGAAACCGAACTGAGCTTATAACCTGTCATCGAGATCGATTTCAGTATTCTTCCCATAAGAATCGCCGCGTTTGCACGTCCTTTATGAATTTCCGTACCTGAATGTCCGCCCTTCAAGCCGGAGATTGAAATCTGCATAAAGTTCCCGTTCGTATGTCTTTTACCCACAGAAAACTTACTCTGAACACGGATACCGCCCGCGCATGAAGTAAGCAGTACGCCTTCTTCTTCGGAATCGATATTCATAAGACGGCTGCCTTTAAGCATCGACAAATCAATGCCGAGCGCTCCGTCCATTCCTACTTCCTCGTTTACGGTAAAAACCGCCTCGATTGCCGGATGCTTAATCGTATCCGAATCAAGAATCGCGAGCGCATATGCGACCGCAATACCGTCATCGCCGCCGAGCGAAGTCTTGTCCGCACTTAAGTATTCCCCGTCAAAGACAAGTGAAAGCGGATCTTTGGTCATATCAATTCCAGATTCCGGTTCACAGACGGTAACCATATCTGTATGGCCCTGAATAATTATTGCCGGCTCATTTTCGTATCCGGGTGTCGCGCCTTTGAAAATAATTACATTTCCGAGACTGTCCTTAATATATTCAAGTCCACGCTTCTTTGCAAAATCCGCCAGGTATTCACTGATGGCATCAATATTGTATGTTCCGTGAGGTATCTCACAGATTTGGTAAAAGAATTCGAAGACTTCCTTCGGTTCGGGTAAATTTGTATTCATACTTCTGCTCCTCCCAGTAGGCTCGTGTGAAAAAAAAGGCAGACTATAAAGTCTGCCTTAAAAATTCGCACAAAAATCAATTAAGCGATTTTGCTTTTAGCAATATCTGCAAGTGCGCTGAAGCCTGAAGCATCGTTAACTGCCATCTCAGCAAGCATCTTTCTGTTGATATCGATTTCAGCAAGTTTAAGACCGTACATAAATTTGCTGTATGATAAACCGTTCATTCTTGCAGCTGCATTGATACGAGCAATCCAAAGACGTCTGAACTGACGCTTTCTCTGCTTTCTTCCTGCATAAGAGGAAGTTAATGCTCTCATAACGGACTGCTTAGCGATACGATACTGTTTTGATCTTGCTCCTCTGTAGCCCTTTGCAAGTTTCAATACTCTATTGTGTTTTTTCTTTGCGTTTAATCCGCCTTTAATTCTTGCCATTTTAAAAATCCTTCCTCTCTAACTTAAATGTAAGGTAAAATCTTCTTCATATTCTTAACGTTTGTTGCATCAGTAATTGCTGACTGACGAAGGTTACGTTTTCTCTTGGTAGATTTCTTTGTTAAGATATGGCTCTTATAAGCTTTGTTTCTCTTTAATTTACCTGTTCCGGTTGCTGTAAAACGCTTTGCAGCAGCTCTGCTTGTCTTCATTTTAGGCATGTTTCTTTCCCTCCTGGTGATTTGTTTCTATTTTAACGAAAAACCGATGTTTCTCTGTTAAAAACCTGTTTACTGTTTCTTCTCACTTAAGAACATAGTCATGTTACGGCCTTCAACTTTGGCTTCCTTATCCACAACGGCAATATCCGAAAGACCTTCTGCGAAGTCATCAAGAATATGCTTGCTTGTAGCCATGTGAGCCATCTCACGTCCTCTGAATCTCAGTGTAACTTTAACTTTGTCTCCCTTTGTAAGGAACTTTCTTGCGGCGCTGATCTTCGTATTGAGATCGTTGGTATCGATATTGGGTGAAAGACGAATCTCTTTGATTTCCATCACTTTCTGATTCTTCTTCTTGTCCTTCTCTTTACGCGCCTGCTCATAACGGAATTTTCCGAAATCCGCAATCTTGCATACGGGCGGAACTGCGGTGGGCGCAATCTTAATTAAATCAAGCCCTGCTTCGTCAGCAAGCTTCTGAGCTGCCTGCGCAGACATAACTCCGAGCTGCTCTCCGTCTTCTCCGATAACTCTGACTTCTTTGTCTCTGATTTGTTCATTAATGGAATAGTCGCTAATGGCTGTATACCTCCGCATAAAAAAAGTGAAGACACAAGTCTCCACCGGGCAAAAACGCAAACATAAAAAAATATGTTAGGCGAAACTGTCTGGACGCCTGCAAGCCCTATTGCCGCAGGGTGAGAGTGGAAACTCTGCTTGTTGTCAGTTCATAAAACCTTTAATAGAATAACAAATCCGTAAAGTAATGTCAAGCATTTTTATGGATTAAATTAAATAAGCTATATATCCTGATATGAATGCAAGCACCAAAACGCCAAATGCGCTCCCGATTTCGCCCCAGATACTAAGTTTTAAATAACAATCCTCAGCGCCATGCCTGCCGATTCTCATCTCTGCTTCGTCACCCAAATCCGGTGCTTTGGTCGTATCATCCAGAAAGCGGTCATAAATAAGTTCGTTTTTGTTCACAGACCGGAACATAAACAAAGGGGCTGATTGGAGATAATACACTTTCTTATACCTCGTCAATCTGTATAGATATCCTACGCAGGTTACGGTTTGCTTTTTATATGACATACGTGTCACCAAAGCTAATATGATAATCAGGAAATCTATAATCAGGAAAACCGTAAACAGCAAAAACATCCGGTCAATCACTTTCGAAAATTCCTCAAATTCAGCAAAAGGTAAAAGAAATAAGTAAAGCAAAATGGCACCCAGAAAACTGACAAAGAAAAAAACATCCTTAATGCCGGTAAGCGTTATACGTTTATGTTTAGAGCGAGAAGGCTCCTGATGCTTTAATCTGGTCTTTTTAATCTCTAAAGTTTCGCGGAATTTTTCCATAGTGATGGCTTTGTCACGCAACATAATAATCTTACTGTCATTCTCATCGTATATCATTCACCGATTCTCCTTTTGATTTTTACTGTGATTTACTCCCGGTTCTTTCCGGTTCTTCGTTTTCCGTGCTCTCCGGCGTTTCGTTAGCGGAATCAAACGTTGCTTCTTCCGAAGTAAATTCGATATTCTTACTTTGGTATCTGAATAACTCAAAAGTCGCATAAGTTATGAACTCCGAACTCCATCCTTCATCCGTAAGTTCCTGTTTTACGGGAGTATACGAAAACTTCTTTGTTAAAAAGCTTTAAGCAACTTGATGATACTAACTTACCTATAAAGCCATCGACAAGACCATGCACAAAATCCAGCACACAACTGCTATAAAAACAGCGCCCCAGGCTGCATAGGTATCTTCGAAATTCTTCCGCCAACGAATGGTTGAGGGATGTCTTGTTGAAACAAGTATCTTTTCTTTTGAACCGAGATCGGGCAGTATGGCCCGACGGCGTCTGTCGGTATTTTCGATAGAGATATACTCCTGTCCGTCAATAACATATTTAAAAACGGGAACGACAGCGAGCATGAGTGCTATTCCGTTACGAATGAAGAGAAAACCGATGCATTCTGCCTTGACTTTGGTAAAAAAAAGTTTTGGCCTTGCGAAATAGTTAAAATACAGTATCGCAATTATTATTCCTTCAACGATTCCTCTGACGATGTTAACAATCAGAGAAACATTAACTTCATATGAAAAATCATTTACCACGATAGTCACAATAACCCAGAAAAGAGCTCCCACAAATGCCAGTGTCATCATGCATGACGAGAAAACATTTCTGGGTCTTTTGCGGTTTAACAGCGAGCCATCCGGTTTTCTTCTCGCGGCTATTGCCTCACGAAGATTACTGTCAAACTGTGAATAAGCTACATTGCAAAAAAGTGTGTCCTTTTCATAATAATCAAATTTCATATTAATTGTCCTGCCTCTGTTAGATTTATCCGTACCTCTCTATTTCGTACTTTTAAGATAATAACGACATCAGTCTGTCTTTTTTATGGGAAAAACTACAATGTTAAAAATCCGTCAAAAAATAAGTTAAAAAATCTTTATCAGCAAAACAATTAAGTTAAACAGGATACTGATTCCCAACGTAACAAAACTAATAATTATGCCGCTCTTACCGTTGTTGTCGTAACATTCTTCCGGTCCCTTATCACTGATATAAAGAACCCTGGACTGTCCTATTTCGGGGAATCCGATGGCGAATTGGGAAAAAGAACAGTATACAAACAACGGACCGTTTACGGTTTCCAATCTGTATAGCGGTGCTGAAAAAGTGCTTGCGCTTCTGCCCCCTCTGTTCAGCTTATGCAAATAACCTATGCATATAGCACTGTATCTCTGATATTTCAGTATTTTCCTTTGATTCAAAAAGGCCAGAATACAAGCCACTATCGGAAATGCAATAAATATCGGAGTCAGCAAAAAGAAAACTATCGGACTTTCTATATAATCGCCGGCCAAAAGAGCTCCGGGGATAATGACAAAATAGAAAACAATAATAAAAATTAATATCATTGTCTCCGAAGGCGACAGCTTCCTCCGCTTATAAGCAGAATTTGTCGGTCGCATACCGCTTCGCCTGATACTCTCCGCTTTGCCATTGATAAGTTCACTGAATCTGAATAATCCAATCTTCTTCTCCGGTAAAAACAGAATGCTTACATCATTATTATCGTAAATCATATGACTCCCCTTTCATAATATACCGACTTCTTGGAATATTATTTACACGCTTAAAACCAAACGGGTAAAAAAAATCAAAAATACCAGCCAGACAATCGGTGCGATGAATGCCCCGATAACATAAATTATTCTTTTTTCGACAATAATTCTTGTCGGATCTTTTTTACTGATTTTAATTTTCTTAAAAGATCCGATCGGAGGCGCCGAATAACTGCTCCCCTTGTACGGTTCATCGTCGAAAACATACATCGGCCCGTTATTTGTATCAACTTTATAGAGGGGATGTGACTGATGTTTCAGATGCTGTCCCCAATAAATAATATATCCCACACACTCCGCTTTCACCTTAGGCCATGATGACAACGTGATAAAATACAGTATGTCATTCAAAAGATATAAAAATACCGGAATTCCGGAAATAATAAAAAACAGAAGACAGCCTATCAAGTTTATCGGTAGAATGCCGTAATCGGCAAAAATCAGCAGAAAAAACGGCAACACAATCGATAATGTCAGCAAAAAAATATGCCAATCGTAATATTTAACGCTTCGCCGTATGTGCACACCGTTATTTCCGAGCCGTCTTTTTTGTGCTTCCGCAGCATTATTAAATTCCGCCGCACTGACTACCGGTGTTGTAAAAAATAAAGCATTTGTTGTATTGGGATTATATAGCATTTCTTTTATCCTTTCTTCCGGCTAAGCTAATATTACAAGTATCGAAATCATCATACTGATCCCCCAGAACACAACTGCTGCCATCACACTTGACAAAAGAAGTCCTCTTTCATAACGGCTCATTTTCCAGCGAATATTCTCCGGATTTTTAGGTGATACCCGGATTTCCTCCATGGAATTGATATCCGGAAGAATTGCTCTTCGGCGTCTGTCGGTATTCTCGACGGCCACATATTCACGTCCGTTTATCACATATTTAAACACCGGTGAAACCGAAAGCCTAATGGTAATGTTGTTACGAATAAAAAGATACCCGATGCACTGTGCTTTCACTCTGACAAAGGATTTTGTGGATAAACAATACACCAAAAGCACTATCAGAAGCACGATTCCGTTTACAATCCCTCTTACCACATTTGCTACCAATATTACTTCCCAATAATCAAAAGCGGATAGCATCAAAATTGTAAGAAAAAACCAGAATATTTCAACGCATAAGGTCACCACCAGTAACCAGGTTGCAAAAACATTTCTGCCTCTCTTACGATTTAACGGCTGACCATTCGGTCCCTGCCTGTTCACAATAGCATTTCTGAGATTCTCATCAAATTGAGAATATGGTACGTTGGCAAAAATTGTATCTTTTTCGTAATAATCGAATTTCATAATTCGTCCCTTCTATGATTTATTCTAAAAATGCGGTCACGAATTAACATGACCGCACTATATTACCATACTTTTATTTTATAAAGTCTCAAGTGTGTGAACCAGAAGAATTTCCTCAATCATTTCAAGACGATTCGGTGACGCCTTTCTCTGAATTCGGGCATTCGTATCAACAAGCCATTCTGTAACACCGCTTCCGTCATCTGTTCCCACGGATTCCGGTTTGGAAAGAAGCTCGGTAGCCATATCGTCCCCGGCCGGATACTGTGAAACACCATTCTGAAGAAGCCCCGTCTCCATCATTCCGGTAGCAGCTTCCTCTTGTTCTGCTGCCATAGAGAATAAAGGAGCTGCTGCTGCTTTGGCTGCATCCTGCTTTCCTTTTTCTTCGTTTGACTTTCTCATCTTTGCAATAGATTTCTTAGCCGTAGCACCTGAAAGGTCACCAATTACGCCTTTGATTTTAAATAAAAACCAAAACAG